>JAEWPQ010000306.1 GCA_023460575.1 Bacillota bacterium | reverse complement strand
CCTTTTCTGCGGTTTAAAATATCAATGGTTCCAGGTGACGGCGATTTAATAATCCGATATTCCATACGTCCACTTCCTTTTAATCCATTTCCTCCTGAGTACAGGAGAATGCGATTCCCAGAGGAGTCACAAACATGGGATTATCCGGTTTTCTTGTGCGGATCCCAGTCTGCTTTTCAATAATTGTTTCCAGACCTGCAAGACAGCAGGTACCGCCCACTAAGTAAATCTCATCTACGTCATAGCCTTTGATGTGGCGGTTAATGATAGAGGCCACCTTTTCGATTACCGGCTTTAACACCGGAAGCAGCTCTTTGTGGTTTTCTTCCTTGCGCTTATAAAGCTCTGCTTCTGAAAAAGGCAGATTGTAAGCTCCGGATACAACCAGGGAAAAATGAGTTCCTCCCGTCGGCTCATCAGCTACATAAACCACCTTTCCATCTTTTAAAATGGAAATTCCTGTGGTTCCGCCTCCGATATCCACCACTGCGCCGTTTTGTATTTTTAATACTGCGTTTGCTGCCGTTGGTTCATCAAGAAGGGCTGTGATTTCAAATCCAGCTCCCTGTACCACATTCTTGATTGCTCCGCCGTCCAGTGAATCGGTACCCGGAGGAATAGCTGCAGCTGCATAAAGCAGTTCCGTATCCAGCTTTTCCTCCAGTTCTGCCTTTAACTCACGAACGATGCGGATGGCGCCGATGTAATCAACCACCATTCCGTCACGGACTACATCCGCATACCGGTAAGCTCCGGCTACCGGCTTAAAATTCTCATCAAGTACAGCCAGTACCACGCACGCTGTTCCCAAATCCACTCCTGTGTAATAAACGGAGGAACGTTCCCTGACAGGATTTTTTACCACTGCTTCAAACTGGCTTACCAGCTGGTTGCAGCTATCAAATGTTATTTCTTTCTTTGACATGTGTTTCCTCCATATAACAGGCAGATCATCTGGGATAAGCGGTTAATGACCGGGTATAAATTTTTTTCTCCTGCATCTGCCGCAAGTTCTCTTACAAGGCAGCGCAGACGGTGTAACAGGACTATGTCTCTTCCTTTTTCTGACTGGGCATGAAAGCCGGTGATCTCAAAACAGTCAGAGTAGGGTTCATTTTGGTTTTCCTTATTAAATCCGGTACAGGGCTCAAATGTATTTAACTCGTTTAAAGCACCTTTCCCCACGAAAGATAACTTTCTCTCTAAATCAAATACCTGCTCTGCTAACAGCACGTCCCTGTCTAATAAGGAAATTCCGGCTTCCAGAAACTGTGCCTTTAAGGTTTCCAGTTTTAATAAAAAACGGTCTGGCGCAGGTTCTGTGACTGGTGCCTCTTCTATTACTTCTGCCGGTTTTGTTATTTTGCGTTTTGCCGTCAGTGGGTCATCACAAAATGATATCTTTTTGTCTAACAGGAACTGACGTGCTCCTGGTGTAAGCTTTGCCTGCGCAGGAAGATCATAAGAGGCAAAGGGTTCTCTTCTGAATAAAATTCTTAAATCGTCTTCGGTGATGAATTTCATTAATAGCCCCCTTTACAAAGCTTACGGTAAATCGCTTCAATCTCTTCTACCGCAGGCACTCTTGGGTTGGTCAATGTGCAGTTATCATGAAGTGCTTTCTCTGCCATTTCCCGTACAGCCTGTTCAAATTCGTCTTTGTCCACATTTAAATCGGTGATCTGCTGTGGTATTTTAATCTTATTCATAAGATTTTTAATGTGACGCACCAGGCCGTGTACCGTGGCTTTCTCTGTTCCTGCTGCGATACCAAGCATGTTGGCAATTGCAACATATCTGCTGCATGCTGCAAAATCTCCCGCATTTTCTAAACCAGCGTTATAGCTGATCACATGAGGAAGCAGTATTGCATTGCTTCTTCCATGTGGAATATGGAAACGGGCTCCCAGTGCATGTGCCATACTATGGCAGAGTCCTAAGGATGCACCATTAAAAGCAACTCCTGCCAGGCAGGAAGCATTGTGCATGTGAGTTCTTGCCTCCATGTCGCTTCCTTCTTCCACGGTACGTGCCAGATAGCTCCATACAAGTCTGACTGCCTTTTCCGCGCAGGCATCGGTAAAATCACCTGCATTAGTTGAAACATAGGCTTCTAACGCATGGGTTAAGACATCCATACCGGTATCTGCCGTAATATGAGGCGGTACTGACACTGTAAAGCGGGGATCAAGGAATGCCGCATCCGGTACCATGCTGTCGGAGCGCAGAGGATATTTCGCCTGAGCTTCCGGATCAGAAATAACGGAAAAATTAGTTACTTCGCTTCCGGTTCCGCTGGTGGTTGGAACTGCGATTAAATTCAGCTTCTCATTTCCCATCTGTGTATAAATGTGGCTGGCTGCCTTAGCGGTATCAATGGCAGAACCTCCGCCTAAAGCGATTACCGTATCCGGTCCAAAGCCTTTCATTCCGCCAATTGCCTTTGATACAACAGTAATCGTAGGATCAGGCACTACTTCAGAGAAAACTTCAAAGCTGCTTCCTTTTTCTATAAGCAGGTCTGTAATTAAATTCACCTTACCGGACTGAGCCATAAAGGGATCACAGATGATATAAGCTTTTTCTACAGGAAGTTCCTTGATTTTCTCAAGACAGGAAGATCCCATATATACCTTTGTGTTCATTACAAATTGCTCCACGTTACATTTCCCTCCTTTCCTAATATTTGCCCATGTTCTTTGGGCATTGAGGGATACCCGAAGGGTATTTCCTAATATTTGCCCACGTTCTTTGGGCATTTCGTTATAACTTCCATCAACTCATCAATTCCCATCCGGTCCGATAAGTTGATGTGAATGCAGGGGGTTGTAATCCCTGTTTTCTTTAACTGACGGATACACCAGCCGTCATTCTCCGGCTTATTTCCGCTTCCTGTAATAACTCCGATTACCGGCACCCGGAATGCTTTTGCAAATCCCGGGGGATAACTCTCCCGGCATGAGGACTGGTCTACCAGCATCAGTACATGGGAGGCGTCCTGAGCTGCCGCAATAATATGCTTGTGCATCCAGGGACTTTCTAAATAAACTCCCGGTACATCTAAGGTTTTCTCCCCATATACCATGTTCTGTGTCCGTTTTACAGGACCGTCTAAACCATTGATTGCGGCTGCAAGGGCAGTTTTTCCGCTGCCGCCCGGTCCGATGATCATGATTCTCTTTTTTCTCATGTTTTGGTTATATCCGGCACAGTAAATCCAAGTCCGCGCCGTAGGGTATCACACACTGCCCGAAGGGCTGTTTCCACACTGTCCACATCTCCTGCGATGATGACGGAGCCGGTGAAGCGGTCCAAAAATCCAACCTGCACACTGGCTGCCTTCGCCGCAATATCAGCAGCAATGATGGAGGTTTCAAAAGGAGACAGGGTTAAAATTCCAATGGCCCCAAGCTCATCAATGCCCAGACACTCATATACCTCCGGTATCGGCGAGGCGATTACATGAGCAATGGTAACCTGCTTGCCCGGAACGGATTCTTCTATGACTCGCTGTATCTCTGACACGGCGCTCTCCCCTTTCTAGTGCTTCACCACAGTAACCGGGAACTGATATTCATTCATCCAGCTTTCGATACGGTCTAAATCCTCCGCACTTAAACTTGGATCTCCCTCAATGGGATATTCCATATCCAGCTGATTGTATTTGTTTACTCCCAGCTTGTGATAAGGAAGTAAGTCAATTCCCTTAAAATTTTTGTAATCACGGAACGGCATTAAGAATTTAATCACTGCATCGATTTCTTCCCGGCTGTCATTAATTCCTTTTAACATTGGCATACGGACTTTTACGTTATACCGGCGGTGAAGCAGTTCTTTTAAATTGATTAAGATCTGTTCATTGTTCACACCGGCCAGTTCATTGTGGCGAACCGGATCCATATGCTTTATGTCATACAGGAATAAGTCCACATATTCTGCAATCTGTAATATCGTTTCTGTCTTTGTATAACCGCAGGTTTCAATGGCTGTGTTAATACCTTCCTGCTTGCATGCCATCAGAAGGTTTAGGGCAGCCTCAGGCTGAGCCGTCACTTCTCCGCCGCCTAACGTCACACCGCCGCCTGATATATCGTAAAATGCGGCATCTTCCTCTACAATCTTTAACAGTTCAGAAATTGTCTTTACCTCTCCGGCAATGGAAAGCGCAGAATTGGGGCAGACATTCTTACATTTCATGCAGCCAATACAATCCTTTTCCCGTCTGATTTCATGTTTTCCGGTCTCTTTGGACATCACATGGATTCCTACGGGGCAAACGCTTTCGCATGCCCCGCAGTCTGTACAGGAATTCTGCTTAAACATCACCTGGAATTTCCGCACCAGTCCTTCCGGATTGGCACACCATTTACACCGGAGCGGGCAGCCTTTAAAGAATACCAGGGTTCTGATTCCCGGTCCGTCATACATGTTGTACTTCTGTACGTTAAAGATGAGCGCCTTACGTTCGATATCTCCTGTATTTCCATGGTCCATTGTGATTTTTCTCCGTTTTCTTTTAGAAATGTGTCAACATGGTTCTGCTGATGATCTCATCCTGTACATCCTTGCACAGCTCTACGAAGAATGCGCTGTATCCAGCTACACGAACAATTAAGTCACGGTAGAGCTCCGGATGCTTCTGAGCCTCGATCAGAGTATTGTTATCTAAGTAGTTAAACTGCATCTCACCGTTTCCGAACATGCAGGCGGTACGAAGAAGAGTGATTAAGCTTTCTTCTCCTTCCGGTGTATCAAGAAGTCCGGCCATGATCTTAAAGTTGTGTACCATACCGATGTTCATGCTGTCGTTAGCCATCTTGGATACAGACTTGATGATCGCTGTCGGGCCCTTGAAGTCAGCGCCCTGGGTTGGGCTGATACCATCGGATAATGGCAGCCATGCATGGCGTCCGTTTGCAGATGCGCCGGTTAACTGACCGAATGGTGTGTTGTTGGAAATGGATAAGGTACCGTGGCTTAATACGGAGTATAAGGTCTTATACTGTCTGTGCTCATGCTCGGTAAAGTCAACTAAATCTGCAGCGATTAAATCTGCGTAATCATCGTCATTTCCGTATTTTGGTGCATTAAGGCAATCGGTGCGGATCTGGTCATAGCCCACAAAGTCAGCCTTTAATGCTTCATTTAACTGCGCAAGTGTGTATTTCTTCTCGTCAAATACCAGCTTTTTAATTGCTGCCATGGAATCTGCATAGGTTGCAAGTCCGGACCATACGACGCCAGGTCCGAAGTTATACATTGCTCCGCCTGCAGATACGTCTTTTGCTTTTTCCATACAGCCTTCATACATGATGGACATCAGCGGCTTTGGAGCAAGCTCTCTGTGAACGCGCTGGGAGATAACAGTTGCAACAGAAGACCATTTCGTAATGTACTTAATCTCTTCTTTCACAGCTGCTTCAAACTCTTCATAAGTCTTAAAGCTGTTGATGTCACCCATATCAGGACAAACCTGCTTGCCATACCATAACGGTACGCCTTTGTTTAATACAAGCTCGATACAGATTGGCCACTGAGTATAAGCGGTAGAGGTCCACTGATACAGACGTCCTGATTTCTGAGGCTCTACGCAGCCCATCAGACAGTAGTCACGTGCATCTTCAATGGAAACGCCCTTTGCAAGCATCATCTTGATGTGTGCGTCGTCAAAGTGGCAGGCAGGGAATCCCATACCGGAACGAACAACATCTACGATTTTCTTTAAGTACTGCTTCGGAGACTTGTTGTGAATACGGCATGCAAGAGATGGCTGATAAATCTTCACATGACGGACAGTATCCATCAGAAGGTATGTTAATTCATTGGTTGCATCATGTCCGCTTCTTGTCACACCACCTACGCACATATTAACGAATGGCTGGTAACCTGCGAAGAATTTGGAACCGCCTTCGCTGGTGATCCACATCATTTCAGACATCTTGATCAGCATACAGCCTGCAAGCTCAAATGCCTGGAAATCATTCATACGGCCGGATTCAATATCAGCTTTGTAGTAAGGATACATATACTGGTCTACACGTCCGATGGACATACCAGTCTGGTTCTCTTCTACTACAAGCAGAGATTCAATGGTCCATACAGACTGAATTGCTTCCCAGAACGTTCTTGGCTTGTGAGCAGGAACGTATGCATTTACTTCAGCAATCTTTAATAACTCATCTTTACGCTTTGGACTTGTTTCTTTCGCAGCAAGCTCTTTTGCATACTCGGAAATTCTCTTAGCGTAGATCATAACGCCTTCTGTGGTATCAATGATGGACTTGTAGAAGTAGATCTTCTCAATGTCATCTGGATTCTCATAATTTAACTCTTTTAAATGATCCTTTGCTTCCTGCTGGATATCAAGCATACCCTTGTTCATTAAGATTACGTCATAACCAGGGTTGGAGTCACCGCCGCCGTTTACTGCATGATAGGAACAGTCAGAAACGAAGGATTCGCCGGATAATTCCCATACACCAGCTTCACGGTACTGGTCTTCACAGTACTCATCAACGGATTTGCCCTGCCAGAATGGGAAAAGTTCTTCTCTCATAATCTTCTTATCTTCATCAGAGATATAGAAAGGATCCTGAGGACGGCTTCCGATGGTATCAATTTCGTCCATCATCCATCTCCATGCGATATCAGGAGAGAAAGCACCTGCACGTGGAGCGCCGTTTGGAGCACCTACGATCAGCTCGTTGTCCTGAATTACAAGGGGAGCTGTTTCGCAGCAGTAACGGAAACATTTTGCACGAAGCATAATCTTTGGCATACCTGGATTTTCTGCAGCAATCTTTGTGATTGCGCGTGCACGGTATGTTGTGATAGTTGGCTTATGTGTTAAGTAATTTTCTTTTAAGCTCTGAAGTCTTTTTGTAATACCGTCAGGAATGGTTGTACTCTCCTCGGTGCATACTGCAGCTCCTGCCTTTGCAGGTTCATTTTTGTTGATTTCGTCAGAAACAGTTTCAAACATCTTCATCAGGGAAGCTCTTTCTTCCGGTGTCATGTTCTTCGTTGCTTCTACAAATTTATTTGAAAATTCACGAATATCCAATCTGTTTTCCCTCTCTTTCAATTATTTCTCTTACAGTTCCTTTGATAATGCTTCTAAAATCTGCTTTAAAAGTTCTTTTGCATCCCCATGCTGACCGGCAGATGCCAAAGTCTGCGTAACGGGACACAACTCCTTCTTTGCATTTTCCAGATATTCACCGGCTTTTCTCACTCCATATCCGACTTTCCGGATATAGATGAAGTTCATAGGGGAAACATTATCCGCTGTAATACCGGCTCCGGCTGTGATACTCCCAAGTGTCATGGCGGGGAATAAATTCGTGGTCATTCCCATGCTGCCTAATGTGGCGGGGGTATTGACAAGTACTCTTCCAACCGGTTTTTTCAAAGCGAACTGGCGGATTACTTCTTCGTCTCTGGAATGGATTACCAGAGTATGGCCATGGCTTTCATTTACCAGGAGATTCATACATTTCTCGCAGGCATGCATCCAGTCGTTTTCGATGTAGTAAGCAAGTACGGGACAGAGAAGCTCTTTTGCAAAGGGGTTTCTGTCAGAAATATATTTCTGCTGGGAAACCAGAACGCTTGTGCTCTCGGGTACGGGAAAGCCTGCACGACTGGCAAGTTCTGACGCGGGTCTTCCCATAATTTCCGTATCTGCATTTCCATGTTCTAAGTTGAGAAGATCAATTAGCTGCTTCTCCTCTTCCCCATTCATGAAATACGCACCGTTTTTCAACATTTCCGCTTTTACTTCTGCAGCGATTAAGCTGTCAACTACCACATACTGTTCTGCCGCAGACACGATTCCATAATCAAAGGTACGGCTTACGATGATATCTTCAACCGCCTGTTTTATATCAGCTGTCCGCTCTATAAATACAGGACCGTTTCCGGTGCCTCCGTAAATATAGGGTTTTCCGCTTTCTGCTGCTTCACGGTTTAATTCCGGTACTCCGGTATTCACCACCTTAGCTGCTGCCGGGTGATGAATCAGCTCCAAAACTCCTGCTTTCGTTACCGTCTTCAAATAACCGATGGCTCCTTCCGGAAGACCATAGCGCAAACCTGCTTCCTTCATACAGTCAAGAAGCCTGCCTGTCACCTTCACCGCCCGCTCATGAGGAGCGATGACGATGGGGTTTCCGGATTTCACTGCAGTCAGTACGTTGTAAATAGCAGTGGAAACCGGACTTACAGAAGGGGTAAGAGCAGTAATGACTCCAACCGGAACACCTACGTCCATGGTTTTAAGCACAGGATCTTCATTCAGAACGCCCACACATTTCATATCCTGTAAGTGCTTCGGAAGATATTCGCAGACAAAGGTATTCTTGACCAGCTTATCCTTTGCACGTCCGTAGCCTGTTTCTTCTGCGGACATAACGGCCAGCTCTTCTGCCAGCTCCTTTGCTGCTTTCGCAAGACCTTCGACGATCCTATCAAGCTTTTCCTGGGGGAAGGTGAGCATGGTCTTACCGGCGTCTCTTGCGCTTTCCATTAAAATCCTTGCCTCCTGTATGGAGAGAAGGTCTTTATCTACAAAATTCATTTCTTTGTTCTCCCTTCAACCGGGATACGTTTTATTCCTGCTCCGGCGCAGCGATTGCATATCTCCTGATGATCTTTTCAAGATCCGGATGAGGTCTTGGAATTACAACACAGCTGTAAATCTCAGCACCCATATCGCTTACTGCTTTCACTCCTGCATCGACTGCAGTCTTGCAGGCTCCTACATCTCCGCGTACCAGAACGGAAATATATCCGGAAGCTACGTTCTCATAACCAACAAGTTCAACATCTGCCGCCTTGCACATAGCATCAGCCGCTTCTAATGCGAATACCAAACCAAATGTTTCAATTGAGCCGATGGCTTCATATCTTTCCATATACTGTTTTCCTCTCTTTACGCGTCAATATCATGTACTGATACAATGTCGCCAACTTCTTTAATCGGTCTTGGCATTACATTATGTGCAGTCAGTTTACCAATAGCTGCTGCTGCTTCTGCGCCTGCATCTACAGCGGAACGTACGGCTGCCACATCACCCTTTACCATAATGGTTACCAGGGTAGAGCCTACGTTTTCATAGGAAATCAATTCTACATCTGCTGCTTTGAGCATCTTATCTGCTGCTTCCAGTGCTGGAGTTAATCCAAGAGTTTCTACCAGCCCTAACGCTTCATCTCCGTAATATCTCACCTTCGTAAACCTCCTGAAATTTATTTGTGATTGCGGTATTTCTTGTCTACGTACTTGTCAACGGTTGCCTTGCCGTCATCGTTAATGGAATAACGCATGCGCAGTTCACCCTTCTCATCTAAGTCATAGCTTTGTAAGTTAACCAGTCCGTTTGCCTCTAATGACATTACGTGGTCCATATAACGATCTTTTGTAAACTGACGCTCTGCGCCGTACTCGGACTTTAAAGCCCCCATAATCTGAGCGATGTCTGCGCTTTCTACTCCGTATAAATAATTTAAAACCGCTGTTCTTGCAGGTAATAACATGTTTTTATTCCCCTTTCCTGAATAAATCCAGTGGATTCATGGTAACCACAATCGCACCTAATACGATCACGATAGAGCCGATTACAATCGTAGGGGTAACTGCCTGTCCCAAAAACAGGATACAGAAGAAAACGCCCCAGAACGCATATGTTACATTTAAGGACATACCAATCGCACAGCCAACCGTGGAGTTGCTCTTATACCAGCAAAGGAAGGATACTGCTGCGCTTAAGCCTGCTGCTGCCAGCCATATAACCGGAATTCCTGCAGTTAAGGTTCCGCCTAAGAGTCCTAAACCTCCAACGATAGGAAGAATTATGAATAAGTCCACAATACCAGAGATGAGCTGACGTAAGTTTACTGCCACATCAGTATCGATCATTGCTCCGCCGTAGGTAGAGAATACACCTTCCAGTGCCCAGCAGATTGCTGCAACGAAGGAGAAGATAATTCCCAGAGTAAAGTTGTCGCTGCCTTCCGGCTTGGTCCAGTTGATGATGATGGCACCAGCCACGCATACAAGCATACCTACCATAACTCTTTTTGTAATTTTCTGTTTTAAGAAGATCCATGCAAAAATTGCACCAAACAAGCTGCATAATGCGGAGATCGGGATCGCATAGGCTCCTGCCATGGCAAGACCAACCAGATAAGCGCCGTTTGCAATAGGTCCTCCAAGAAGGGATCCGATTACAATCATTTTTCCAGGGAATGTATTAAGACTTCTGCCCATCTCACGGAGACGGCCGCTTTTTGCATTGTATGCAGTCAGCCAGATTCCTGCGAAAAGATCATTTAAGCCGGATAATACATATGGTCCTGCTAAAAGACCTGCCGCGCTGGCAAGAGGTTCATAATAACCGGCTACCAGTACAAGAACCGTATAAATTCCGTAGGTGAGTCCGGATAATGCACCGGTTGTCATTCCAGTTGTCCTGAATTTTTTGTTAACAGCTGCCATTTTCGCATCCGCAGATGCTGATGTCATTCCTTGGTTACCCATTACTTAATCTCCTTTTTATCCTTTGGAAGAATTGTCTCAACTTCTGCGTGAGGACGTGGAATCACGTGTACGGATACCAGTTCGCCAACTCTCTGTGCTGCTGCTGCGCCTGCATCGGTAGCTGCTTTCACAGCTCCTACATCACCTCTTACCATGACAGTAACAAGTCCGCCGCCTACAAATTCTTTTCCAACAAGTGTTACATTTGCTGCCTTTACCATAGCGTCTGCAGCTTCGATTGAGCCGATTAAGCCCTTTGTTTCGATCATTCCTAATGCATCATATTTCATTGTTTAGTCCTCCTTTTTACTTAGCAGTTCAAATGGGTCAACAGATACTAAAATAGCTCCGATGATAATGATAACAGAACCAATAATAATGGTCGGGGTCACAGGCTGTTTGATAAACAGGATACAAAACAGCACGCCCCAGAACGCGTAGGTGATGTTTAATGACATTCCCATGGCACAACCCACAGTGCTGTTTGACTTATACCAGCAGAGATAGGAGATTGCCGCACAGAGGCCGGCAACGATCAGCCATGCAATGGGAGGCAGGGAAAAGAGTGTGCCTTTTAAAAGTCCCATACCGCCTACGATAGGCAGAATTACAAATAAATCAACGATTCCGGATAAAAGCTGGCGGATATTGATTACCACATCTGTGTCAAGCATCGCACTTCCATAAGCTGCAAAAACGCCTTCCAGCGCCCAGCCAACTGCTGCTACAAAGGCACAGATGATTCCCAGCGTAAAGTTGGTGCTGCCTTCTGGTTTTACCCAGTTAATGACAATCGCTCCAACAACACAGATCAGCATACCGAGACCGACTCTGGGTACGATTTTCTGTTTTAAAAAGATTCGTGCAAATAATGCTCCGAAAAGGATGTACATGGCAGATATTGGTATTGCATAAGCTCCTGCCATAGCCAGACCCATTAAATATGCACCGCTGGCAATCGGTCCGCCTACCAGGGAGCCAAGAAGAATTATCTTGCCGGGAAACAGCTTTAAGCTTCTTCCGATCTCACGTATTCTTCCGGTCTTAATGTTATACACAGTAAGCCAGATACCGGCAAATAAGTCATTGAGACCAGATGTTACGTAGGGAGCAGCAAATAGCCCCGCCGCCCCGGCAAGTGGTTTGTAGAACCCGGCAATCAGTACAAAGGTGGTGTATAACCCGTACATCAGGCCGGATATCAAACCGGTTGTAACGCCAATTCTTTTAAATTTCTTTCGCGCTTCCGTCATTTAAGTTTCCTTCCCCATCTGAATAGTGCACAAAATTTAAGTTGTCCTGTTACTTTTTCTTTCTTTCACGTTCAGCTGAAAACGTTTAGAAAATGCATAACGCCTGTTAATGTTACTAATTTTCTTGTGGCTGCCTGCATTTTTCTATGCATTTAGTATAGGACCTCCCCCTATGGGGAATGTCAACCTATTTTTTTAATTTTTACTGCATTATAAATGGAAACTTTTTCCGTGGTGCTCCACACACAAAAAAGGCTCTCCTGAAACAGGAATTTTTATTTATTCCTGTTTCAGGAGAGCCTGTCGAATTTATATCTTAATCCGGTAAGGCTGCGCTTTATGCTCCCTACTGCCGGTAAACCGGGACAATGACTTCCGTTACAAACTCTTCCGGATTCCTGGTTGTCCAGTAGTCCACCACATACCGTTCGAAGCTTTCTTTCCCGCACTGATATCCCCGTTTGGCTGCCCAGCTTACAATCCGCTCATATTCTTCATCAATGGTCTCATGTCTTCCTATATGATAGACCGAAGCAACCATGATACCTCCATAGGTCTGGCGATTTAAGCATTCCTTGCAGGGGTGAATGGCTTTCTGCATAATCGTTGCAGTTTTGCACTTGCCGCTCATCTTATCTTCAAAAGAATCAAACTTAAGGATTACCGCACCTGTTATTTCATTCTCCGCTTTTTCAAGGTGATTGGTCCATTCAATGTTTATAATAGATTCCATGTAATTATAATCGAATTTCTGTGTCAGGCTGCAGAAGGTGGACTCAGGAAGGAATCTGACAGATACCTCATGTACATTGTTCTGGAGCACCATCTTGGCTTCCTGAATCAGTTCGTACCAATCCTTAACAGCCACATAGCTGTTGTGAATCTGCTGCTCCTGAAGACAGAGCTGATCGATCTTGTTGCGGAAATTCTGTTCCAGATAATAGTAGGTATTGCCCTCAACTAATCCCTGCATCTCTTCCAGCTTAAATCCCATCTGTTTGTAATACTTTACAACTGGAACCGTCATGAGCGTTTCCTTGTTGTAATAGCGGTAGCTGTTCTCTTTGCATATCATATCTGGTGATATGATCCCGATCTTGTCGTAAAAACGCAGAGCCTTTGTTGAAATGTTGCAGATCTTACTCACTTCCCCTATTGAGTACAGTTTCTTTTCTTCCATGTAAACCCCCATAAGCACTGGCATTGTCTATGTGTTCCCTGTTCGATTTACCCATTTTATCATTCGTACTTTCTACATATACAACCAGTATAATCCTTCCCGTATAGGGGAATGTCAATACCCACTTCTTTTATATTTATACTCAAAAAAAGCCACAGGTCCCTCCTCTCACCGGATTGACCTGTGGTTTCATGAGTCTTATTATCTTACCTGCTCCACCATCTGCAGAATGTCTTTCTTGGATTTCACTCCTACAGAAGTTGCCGCCAGCTTTCCGCCTTTGAAAATACCTACAGTGGGAATGCTCATAACCTTAAACTGTCCGGCAAGGTCCGGCTCATTATCCACATCAACCTTTCCAATCTTTAAACCGGAATGGTTCTCAGATGCGATCTCATCAAGAACCGGTGCAAACATCTTACAGGGACCGCACCAGGTTGCCCAAAAATCCACCAGCACTACATCTTCAGTCTTTAATACCTCTTCATCAAAGTTCTGCTTTGTTAATGTTACGATTGACATATATTACTCCTCCTTCATTCTATCTCTTATTTCAGGGAAATTGCTTTATTTCATTAGTCTTATCAATATTTCCCGTATTATGCCCTGTTATGGAAAGGACTCTTTTTCTGTTGTTTTCTCTTACTTTGCTTTCTTACTGTTATTATAAAAGTTACAGTTGCGTTTGTCAATAGAATTCTATATTTATTTCACATCTAATCCAAGAAATTTTATCATTTCCATGAACTTTTCCTTTAATTCTGATAGGCTTATGGTTTCTTCCCCTTCTGCAGAAAGTTTATCATGATCCAGTATACCAGCCGAAATTCTTCCGCCCTCATATCCGCCGCTAAGCTTCAGTTTCAAATTTAAGTCTTTTTTATTATATACAATATTTAATTCTTTTATCTGTAAAGTCCGTTTTTCTTCCTCACCGTTTCCAAAATACACCGTTGAATCAAAATTTATCTCACCATCTGCCCCTGTTATACGGCCGGATAAAAGTGCTCCCTGATTTTCCACCCTTTGAAAACCTGTATAAGCAAGCCCTGGTATGATGACTTGTGAAATGGAGAGATCTTTTCGTATGGAAAAGTTTATTTCCTGGGTCTCACCCTCTGTTTTCCGTTCCTTAAAAAGCTTCGCCCAGTTTTCAGGCTCTTTCCCGGGTACTTCTTCCAAAAGTGCACCAGTCTCTTTGAGAACGGAATCAAACTGCTCAGCCGGAACCAGCGCCCTTATGGTAACACCGTTTTTGTCTCTTCCGGTAAACTCAACTCTGCTCTTCCCCATCATATCTGTGATGTGGTCCTGCAACTGCTTTAAGCTGTTTTTCAGATTTTCCTTTTTATTTGGAATGGGGGACACTCCAAGCTGATCCTTCACGTCAGTCTGGGTTGTCTTTACCGCTGCTACAGAGATCTGGGGCACATGGATCACCACCTGATCTGCATCAGCCCAGTATTCTGCCCCCTCCCTTATTGCTCCAAGAAAATATACATCAACCTTTCCCTGGGCAAACGTATTCTCAAGATCCCGCTGTTCCGTAAAAGAAATTCCAAGACCGCCGGGCAGAACCAGTACAGACTTTCCATTTACGAAGGCTTCATCTATAACC
This sequence comes from Bacillota bacterium, assembly GCA_023460575.1. Taxonomy (GTDB): domain Bacteria; phylum Bacillota; class Clostridia; order Lachnospirales; family Lachnospiraceae; genus Lacrimispora. The sequence goes on along the minus strand of JAEWPQ010000306.1, from coordinate 94,876 downwards.
AGCTTGACGGAATCCTCATAAGCAGCTCCTTCTCCCTTCTCATTTCCCCAAAGCTCCTTTAATATACCCTGCGTCTGTAATGCAGAGCGGGCCAGATAAAATCTGGCATAATAAACAGGAAAATAATGCCATCCCGCAGCTGCAAGAGCAATAACACCCGCTATTCCTGCTGCCTGGAAAAGCATTTTTTTCTTATTATTACATAATGCCGGTCTGGCTGAGTTTTTCTTCAAAAAATTCATTAAGTTCAAGCACCTTCTTCCTCAATACGATTCCCACCAGCAGGGAGAGCGGAATATATACCAGAACATTCCTGATATCAATCCAGTAAGCATTTTCATATATTCCTCCCACACATTCTCTCATGGCATTGATTAAGTGGGTAAATGGAAGCAGGGGATTTACCATCTGGAAAAATCTGGGCGTTACCTGAATAGGGAACGTACCGCCGGATCCTGCCACCTGTATGACCATAAATACCACTACAATTGCTTTTCCTACGTCTCCGAAGGAAACTGTCATGGAATATGTAATATTAGTAAATATAATGCTTGCAATGACTGCGGCCAGCACAAATTTCCCCGGCTCCAGGCACTGGATTTTCAGCATATAGAGATCCCCAAGGGATACCACCAGCGCCTGCGCAATTCCAAAAAGCATAAATGTAAGGTATCTGCCGAAATACGTTTCATAAAGCTTCAGACCCTGGGAACGGGAGGTTTCTACTTTTGTTTTCAGCAGTGCTACCAGAATCAGACCACCTACCCAAATGGCGAGTATGGTATAGAAAGGAGCCATGGCAGAACCATAGTTTTCTACCGGGTATACTTTATTCGTCTGCATATCCGTTGGTTTCATCATAAAATCTCCGAACTGCTCCGGATCATTTTTCATAATATCCATTAGTTTATTCAGCTGTTTATTATCTGCAATCTTATTTACGTCTGTAATCATGTCATCGACGCGTTCCTGGCTCTTGTGAATCAGATTGAGAGCGCAGTCCAAAGCCTCAATCAGACTTTGAGACGAAGTATTGACACTGGTAAGCGTGGTATCAATCTGTCCTGCCAGATTTCCGATGCTGTCAAGTGCTCCGGCGGTGGTGCCAAGAGCATCATAGGTTTTATCAAGACTGTCCTTTAAGGGTACCTCAATCTTTCCTGTATAGTAATTATGAATATCAGAGATAGAATTATAAGCCAGAGACAGACTGTCCCCGATGTCATCTTTTATATCACCAGGTAATTTTCTCGTTTCTTTCACAGTCTTTTCCGCCGACTGCAGCTTTGTTAAAAGGTCCTGCTGCTGTTTTACTGCAGCGCCGGTTTCCTGCTGAATCCGGGTAACATCTGTTAACTTAACAGGGAGTTTGCTGTTGATATCACCTAAAAGTGTGCTGAAGCTGTTTAACTGGCTGATCATACCCGAAGTTAAGCTTTCCATGGCTTTTAAGGTGTTAATCGCTGCATCGGCAGACGTATCGGATACGTCTCCCAGCACATGAAAGGTTTCATAGACTGTCTCCTCGATCTGGGTAATCTGATCCAGTGTGTCATTCACTCCGCCCGTAACTATATCAGACATTCCTCTTGTTGAATCAACCAGAGTTCTGGCACTTTGAGCCGTGTCTTCTCCTGAATTTATCATCTTGTTTACATCGGGCAGGGTTCCCTTAACTCCGTCATTTAAGCTGTTTACTGTATGAAGGGTTGCCTTTAGCATGCCGATGGTATCAGTAAGCTGGTTTAAGCTGTCCTTTATCTCGTTCAGCGAGCTGACCGCATCACCTCTGTCCGTATCTTTGCGGCTGCTCCAGTCATCAGAATAACCATTAACCAGTTTTCCCATCACTTTAGAGGAGGAACTGATAAATGTTTCATTGATCTGCTGCTGCACGCTTTCCACACCTTTTCCGGTGATCTTCGTTGCAACCGCATTCTTTTTCTCGTTTACATAATACTGCAATACCGGCCGTTCAATGTGAGAGGTCAGAACGCTTGATATCTTTTGACTGAAGTCCTCAGGGACAATGACTGCGGCATAAAATTTCCCGGACTCCACACCATTCATGGCTTCTTCTTTATCCACAAACTGCCAGCCGATTTTATCGTTTTTCCTCAGCTCGTCAAGGATCATTTCTCCTATATTAATAGCGGAATCATCAATATCAGAATCAAAAATACTGTCAATGGATGCTCCTTCATCCAGATTGACAACTGCAACCTTTAACCCCTTTGTATTTGCATAGGGATCCCAGCTTGCAGCTATATTGAACCATGCGTATAAGGCAGGGAGCAGTGTCAGTCCAAGGGCGATCAGCGTTGCCACCGGATTTGAGAATATATGCTTTAAATCTCCCGCGAATATTCTTAATATGTTTTTTACATGTTGTATCATGCTTACCTCCTTTGTAGTGGATTCTTAAATATGAAGTAGAATAGCTATGTATTATAATATTTTATTGCAGCAAATGCAATGTCTTATTATGTTAAAGAATTTTCATAATTATTATTAACCGGAATGTCAATATTATTAAAATAGGATCAAACTGATCCGGCAAAAAAAACGGACTTCCAAAAGGGAAATCCGAATCTTTACCTATTATAATAAAATGTTATTTAAATCAGGCTTCTTTGTTATGTATAATGCGATTGTATCAATTATTTTCATCTTGTTTCCAGCATTCATAACTGCCTCTCTGATACCCTCATAAAACCTGGTTTTATATGGTTCTTTTAAGGTTATGTGCTCCACCTGTGTTCCAGCTAAGTAATCCACATATTCGTCTGCATTTAAAACTCTTTCATTTTTCCATTCCCGGTAATTTAAGCCAGCAAATCCGTAATTGAGAACATGTTCGTAGTCCAATCTGCATGTATACTTTGTTTCCACACAAAAATGCTTTCGATATACTTCCTGCATTTGTTCATACAGATCTTCATTCCCGCTTTTGTAATCCGAATAAGTCATAAACATGGCAAATGTGCCGCCAGGCTTTAAAAGATCAAATACTTTGGGAAATCCAATGCTCTCCGGTATCCATTGTATGGTTGCGGCAGAGTACACAAGATCAAATTTCTGTGTTTGGAAATTGTGGGTTTCAAAGTCATCATTCACAATATGGAAGTTGTGGTAAGTACCAAACTTGTTCTCCATGAACGCTGCAAAATGCTCCCCCAGCTCGATTGCCAGATAGTTGCAGCCTGTCTTTAGGAAAGGTTCGGTGGCCTGACCCGTCCCTGGTCCGATTTCTAAGGCGGCTTTGTGAGGTCCGAGATTTGCGGAGGTGATTATTTCGGTATAGAGTTCCTCGCAATACCTTGTTCTCCATTTATCAAATTGTTCCGGGATTGTATCAAACGTTTTTCTTAAATCCATGCTTTCTCCTTTATGATTAAAATCTACCGGACAGCTCCATTCTTAAAGTTATCATACCACTGGTTCATTTCCTCTGCACTGTCAATTTTAAGGATTTTAAAAATCTCATAGGCAAATTCAACGGCTGCAGTTTCATTCGCAGTAATGATGCCTCCATCGACTACTACTTGGGCTGGTATATACAGATTTTCACCTTTGTATCCATTTGCGCTCTGAAAATAATCCAGGGAATCTCCTGTATGTTTAACGTGATCAAGAAAGCCGTGTTTACACAGGAAATAAGTCGCACCGCATATTGCTGCGATTGGAATCTTCATGCTAATGAGTTTTTTGACAAATTCTTTTATTTCTGGATAATCGTTTTCTTCCCAGGAAAGACCTCCCGGCATAATTACCATGACAAGATTGTCATAGTTATTATAATTTTCAATAGAATAATCAATGCTGGCTCTGATGCCGCCCATCGATGTTTTAGGCAGATCATCAATCGCTATGGTTTTTACCATATAGTCAGAAAATGAATTAACTACTGCTATCGCATAGCTGCCTTCCCAATCGCACCATTGGTGAATTAATAATCTAATAAGTTGCTAACTATCAAGACTAAGATTTTGTGAAAGACGGGTTTTTTCATGAACTACAAGCCTTCACTTTAAAAATTCGGCTGCTAAACCTAGATAAAAATATCAGACTATGATATGATGTTATTTGCAGCGGGGAAGGCACCCATAATAAAAAACGAACTGCGAGGGGACGACACCCATAACAAAAAACGGTAAATGAGGTGATAATATATCAAAGCAAATCAATGTAGTGGATTGCAGTGATATTCCTATGGAACCAACCTATCCGAAACGCGCACTACAGCTGGTCAAAAATCAACGGGCAGAGTGGATCTCTGAAGAAACTATCCGCATGAAACTGCAGTATGTGGAGGGAAACTTAATGACTGCAGAAAGCATCGCAATTAAATCTATTGATTCTTCAACAAAAGTCAGCTCTGAGGAAATAAAGAGCGTTCAAACCCCTGATGATGGCACAATCCTGGAACTGGCAAAACGAAGACTGGCGATAAAGAAAAATCTGTTATACCAAACCATGGATTATATGCTGATCCTGTTATGTTTTGCTTCTCTTTCTTTAATGTGGGACTTTGAAGCAAAAGCCTTCATCTGCATGATCTTTTCTTTATTCTGGGGAGCACGGCTGATGTACCGGATTTATAAATTTGCTAAACCCTCTTTTCAGAATGGGATTGGGGCTTACATAAAGAAGAGAAATGATTATCAGTTGGAATCGGAATTTAATAGGTTAAAGAAAGAATATTTGAATAATCATTAAGACAGATATTGAATTATAAAACAGGGTAGGAATCCTCCTATGTGGATACCTGCCCCGTTTTTTTGCATGATTAGTTTCCCATACCAAGTTTATAACTCAATCATCATTCCACCCACTCTCCATCACTTCCTACCTTATATCCGTCCGGCGTAGTTGTATTGGTGTACATGGCCCCATTATCACCGCAGTAGTACCACTTTGATTTCCAATTAATCCAACCGGTAACCATGTCTCCCGATTCATTAATAAAATACCATTTATCATTCTTATACTGCCAACGGCTTCCCGGACCTTCCAGACCAAGTTTTGATTTGCCAAAACTGAATCTTGCAGCATCTTCGGAAGACACATGTAAAACATCTGACTTTTTCCACGTTCCCTTAAGTGATGAGTCAATTACGGCACGGACTTGATAGTAATAATTGCCCTCTTTTGTTATATAGGCAGATACATCGTAATTAGGATCTTTCACGATGAATGAACTTATTATCCCGCTGCCACGGTAAAGTCTTAACTGGTAATTATCTGCTTCGTTTACGGCATCCCATCTGACTGTTCCTTTTATCTCATCCCATTTTAGCCCATTCACACTTAGATCAATTACGTTCAGACTATGGTTGCTGCTATTATCTTTTAAAGCATCAAATACGATGTATACCTTTATATCCGTATCATTCTTCAGACCGCCAATAACTGTTCCTTCCGTGCCGTTAATTTTTATGTTTTTTATAGCCCGGCTGGTAAAAGTATAAGTATCATCCGCCTTGATACAAACCACAAGAGTTGGGCGGTCGATATTTCTAAAATCACCATCCGGCTCATCTATGTCATATACTTTATCCAGGTGATACTTATCAGAATTGGTTGTAACGACCACATCTAAACCGCTATCCCCACTACCACTGCCGCCAACTGATGTAATATCGATGGAAACATCATTGATTGTACTGGAAGCAGCCATGGACGTAAACGGAAATGCCATAATAAAGAAAGCTGCCCCTAAAGTAATCAGAGTTTTACTACCACAAAACATATCATTCCCTCCTTTTTTAATCCATAAATACGATATCTTATAAATTTTGGATTACCCCCTTTAACTTTTTAATAAAAATTAACATCCACAATTGTAAACCATATTTAAAGTGTACAATTGTAGATGTTAAATTTCAAGTGTTTATTAAATTATAACGACTTTCACCTCCTGCGCTCCCAAAACCTTATAACTCCAATTTTCGCTTCCGCCTTCTACATAAAGTCTGATCACATCCGCTTCCCGCACTGCTTTCACATTCATCACAACTCTGCCTTTTAAGTCGGTAACAGAAGTTTCGCCACTTCCCCCATCCTCAAATACAGACAGCCAGAACTCCACTCCGTCACAGAACTCATAATCCGTTCTGCTGTTGCAGCTGCCAACCGCTAAAATACTGTTTTCTCTTACCAAAACCGGCAGACTGTAATAATCAAAGATCTCCTTCCTCCAGTGTCCACCTTCAATCACCTGTTCACTCAGCAGATTCACCCATTTTCCATCCGGCACATAGTATTCCGCTTCACCCGATTCTTTAAAAACCGGTGCCACCAGAAGGCTGTCACCCAGCATATACTGTCTGTCAAGAGTCTCACATGCCCGGTCCTCCGGAAATTCCATAAACATGGGACGCATGACTGGAATACCCTCCTCATGTGCCTCAGCTGCCTGCCTGTATAAATAAGGCATCAGGCTGCATTTCAGCTTAACAAACTTCCGCAGCACATCACAGGCTTCCTCGTCAAACAGCCAGGGAACCCGGTAAGAAGAGGATCCATGAAGGCGGCTGTGAGAGCTTAGGAGTCCAAACTGACACCAGCGTTTGTATACGTCGGCCGTTGCGGTACTCTCAAATCCACCAATATCATGGCTCCAGAATCCAAAACCAGAACAGGCCAGAGACAGGCCGCTGCGAAGAGTTTCTGCCATTGACGGATAAGAAGCGGAACAATCGCCTCCCCAGTGAACCGGAAACTTCTGACCGCCTGCTGCCGCAGAACGGGCAAATAAAACAGCCTCCCCTTTTCCCCTCTCCCTCTCAAGCAGATCAAAAACAGCCTTGTTATATAAATAAGTATAATAATTATGCATCCTTACCGGATCAGAGCCATCATGGTATGCAATATCCTTTACCGGTATCCGCTCCCCAAAATCCGTTTTAAAACAGTCCACGCCCATATCCAGAAGTATTTTTAGCTTTTCCTGATACCAGACCGCCGCGTCAGGATTGGTAAAATCAACCACTCCCATGCCCGCCTGCCACATGTCAGTCTGCCATACAGCCCCGTTTTTCTTTCTGATTAAAAATCCTTTCTCCATTCCTTCCTTAAACAGAGACGACTTCTGGGCTATATACGGATTGATCCACACACAGATCTTAAGCCCTTTTTCGTGGTAACGTTTCAGCATCGCCACTGGATCCGGAAATGTATTCGCATCCCAGGTAAAATTACACCACTCATACGCTTCCATCCAGAAACAGTCAAAATGAAAGACCTGCAGAGGAATATCCCGCTCCGCCATTCCATCTATAAAACCAGATGTGGTATCCTCATCATAATCCGTAGTAAATGAAGTGGTCAGCCACAGACCAAAGGACCATGCCGGAGGGAGGGAGGGCTTTCCTGTTAATTCCGTATATTTTTTAATAGTACCTTTGGGTGTATGACCATTTATGATATAATAATCCAGCCGCTCTCCCTCAAGAGAAAACTGAACTCGTTCCACCTTCTCGCTGGCAACCTCATAGGATACATCTCCAGGATCACTGACCAGAACGCCATAACCCTTATTCGTCATATAAAACGGGATATTCTTATAAGCAATTTCGCTGGCAGTTCCTCCGTCCTCGTTCCACATTTCCACGATCTGCCCATTCTTTACAAAAGGAGTAAACCTCTCACCCATTCCATAAACATATTCTCCCACATCAAGAGCAAGCTGTTCAACCATATAGCATTTTCCATTTTCCCGGTTTTTCATATAAGCCATATTTTTAAAACCGGTACTGGTAAGCTCCCTGTCTCCGTCATAAAAGCGGATGCCCCAGGAATCAGGCCGTTTATCAACAACAGCTTTGGTGCATCCTGTCTGAAAAATGATATCTTCCTCTGTTTCAACAATGCTTACCCTTGGACTGCACTCTGAAACCGCTGTAAATGGTCCCTGGTCAGCCAGCCCTTCAAAATGGGAAACGGAAATTTTCAGCACGTCTTCCATGGGACTGGTAATACGGATTGTCAGCATCCCAAGGTTCAGAATATCTCCCCTGCTTTTTATACTTTTCCCCGGTGCATATACCGTTAATTCCCCTCCATCTATCCGGCTGCCTGCATATTCAACAGCATAAAGGGGCATAATTTCATCTCTTACCTTCCAAAAACCACTGGTGAATTTCATATCTGTTCTCCTTGCCTGAATTAATCAGTTCATTCCATATCATATTTTTCTGTCTCTAATACATAGTTCCTAACCTCTACGCACTGTCTTAAGCGTATATCAGAAACAGAACTGCCCACACAAATCTCATATTCATCATCAGGTACAGTAAAACACTTCAGCTCTTCATTGTAATAAGAAAAAGCCTTTTCAGCCAAACGAAAGACAAGTGTCTTTTTTTCTCCAGGCTCTAATGATATTTTATCAAATCCCCGCAGTTCCATGACAGGTCTCTTCACATTCTTTCCTGCAGCCCTGACATAAACCTGAACAGTTTCAAGACCAGCGCGCTTTCCGCAGTTTTTTACATCTGCTTTTACAGAAAAGCCATGACTTGTTTTTTCAACTCTAAGATCCCCATACACGTACTCTGTATAAGATAATCCATGACCAAAACAGTATCGTACCTTAACATCTTCTGATTCATAATAACGGTATCCCACAAAAACTCCTTCTCCGTAAACAACCCTTTCACCTCCCGGAAATTCTCCAAGCCTGTGAGCGGGACAGTCTTCAAGACGCTTTGGTAAAGTAAAAGGCAGCTTTCCGGACGGATTACCTTTTCCCAGGATTATTCTTGCAAGCGCCCGTCCGCCCTCCATTCCATTGTAGCTGGTATAGACAATGGCTTTTGCACGGTCTGCAAAGGGTTCCAAATCCACAGGTGATCCCGCCAGTACTGCAATGACCGCATGATCATTCACATTAAACACTGCTGAGATCAGCTTTTCCTGTCCGGCAGGGAGCTTCATATCCCTGCGATCCTGCCCTTCCACATCATATTCATGATTCAGACCGCAAAAGACAATGACATCTTCACATTCCGCGGCCAGGGCAGCGGCTCTTTTCACTCCATCATCCCCTGCTCCAGGTTCATATACTACCTCAATGTTTCCGCCGGCCTCCATCTTAAGCCCCATCAAAGGAGAAATCTCATACAATGACTTGATTCCTGCACTTCCACCCCTTGCCGCATGAAGTGCGTCCGCATTTTCACCAATCACCGCCAGACGCTTCTTTCCGGCAAGTGCCAGAGGAAGCCTTTTTTCTTCATTTTTCAGAAGCACGACAGCTTCTTCTGCGCAGGACAGGATTGCCTGCTGGTGGGCAGGGGCATTATATACACCTGGACTTCTGGTCTTCCTTTTATCACCAAGCATGGACAGGCTGTTCATTAAATTCAGAATGTGTCTGATCTTTTCATCAATTATCTCCTCTGCCACTTCCTCTGCCAGAACCTTTTTGTAAAGAGGATCTGCCATAAAATAATTATCAAAATCATTGGTAACGGACATTTCAATATCAAGCCCGCCCAAAGCCGCTTCTGATGTATCATGGACACCACCCCAGTCAGAAATCACAACTCCGTCAAAATTCCATTCCTTACGGAGAATATCCCGAAGAAGATACCGGTTGTGGCAGCAGAAATCACCCCGTAATTTATTATAGGCCCCCATAATGGTTTTCGATTTTCCCTCGTTTACTGCTGCTTCAAAACCTGGAAGATAGATTTCCCGCAGCGCCCGCTCACTGACCTTTACGCTGACTGACAGGCGGTTTGTTTCCTGGTTGTTCACTGCAAAATGTTTCACGCAGGCGGCTGTATCATTTTCCTGGATTCCTTTAATTAATGGAACCGCCAGTTGGGCTGTCAGATATGGATCTTCACTCATATATTCAAAGTTACGTCCACAAAGCGGCGTACGGATTATATTGATACCGGGAGCCAGAATTACATCTTTTCCCCTACCCCTTGCTTCTGCTCCCAGAACGCGTCCCATCCGTTCTGCCTGTCTGCGGCTCCAGGTACATGCAAGAGCGGTATTAGAGGGCAGGTAGGAAACAAAATCATCCGTGGTTCCTTTGGGATTCCAGTTATCATCCTCAAGCTCTCTTCTCACTCCCATGGGGCCATCGGACATCCAGAGTGGCGGAATATCCAGACGCTTTACTCCCCCCGTATGAAAAATCCCCTGTCCGTGTATCATTCCTATTTTTTCTTCCAGTGTCAGCTCTTTTACCAGTTCATCAATCTCATGCCTTTCCATGAACACCTCCTGTTGCTTAACCTTTCACCGAACCGGCGGATACTCCGCCGACAATATACTTCTGACCTAATATGAATACAATTAACACCGGTGCCAGTGTCAATATAATATCGGCTGCCACCAGATTCCATGAATTTTCAAATGCTCCGAAAAAGCTGTATACTGCAAGGGTCATAGGCCATTTCCTAGAATTGTTCAAATAATACAGCGGCATGGTAAAATCATTCCAGACCGTCATAAATTCCAGTACAAATACCGTAGACATAATAGGCTTTATTAACGGTACGATGACTCGTATGAACAGCTGGCGGGGACTGCACCCGTCAATGACTGCTGCTTCATCAATCTCTCTCGGGATTGTTGCTATGAATCCAAAAGAAAGAAAAAGACTTAAAGGAATATTAATAGCCGCATATAAAAGAATAATGCCAATCCGTGTATTTACCAGATGAAGAACCTGAAGGACCTTCATCAGCGCCACGTTATTAATGGGGACTGCGATTCCTGAAATAATAAAATAGTACAAAAAGCGATTGATTCCCTTTTGGTTCCTGGAGATCACAAAAGCGGCAGCCGATACCAGAATAACAATAATCACCACGCTGCAGGAGGCGTACAGGATTCCGTTTAAAAAGGAGGAGAACAGCTTTCCCTTTTCTACCACTGTAATATAATTCTCAACTACCCACTTTTTCGGAAGGGAAAGTGTCATACGGTTGGCTTCCGCTGAGGTCTTAAACGAATTGATAAATAACACCGCTAGCGGAAGCAGGACGATCAGACTGATCAGGAATGATATTAAGTTTCCCGCTATGGAAACAATGCTTTTCTTCATCATACCTCCACCTCCTTGTTTTCCATGGACCAGATAATGAAATACAAAAGAGACAGAACCACAAAGAATAATATACTGGAAAGAGTGGTACCCATAGCCAGATTGCCTTTGGAAAATTCTTTATATACAGCTGTATTGATCACTCCTGTTGCATTACCCGGTCCGCCGTTTGTCAGGGAATAGATCATATCGAAGACACGCAGGCCATACGTAACATTTAATACTGTCACATTTACAAGAACCGGTTTTAACAGCGGCAGGGTGATACAGGTAAACTTTTTAAAAAAGCTGGCTCCGTCGATGCTGGCAGCCTCGTAGTACTCCGGGGCTACAGAAAGCAGCCCCGCAATAACTATTACCATGATATATCCCATACCCTTCCAGGTATCAACCAAAATCACAGTTGGAAACACAAGCTTTAAATCAGTCAGCCAGTTCTTTGCCAGCCCTCCAAATCCGATTCCTCTCAAAAAATTATTTAAAAAGCCGGTTGTGGGATGAAGCATGCTGCGGAATACCAGACCTACCACCAGATAGGACATCACCTGCGGCGAAAATATAATCATACGGTGAAGATTTTTACCCCTGATGAAAGTCTGAGTTAATAACAGAGCCAGAGCAAGCCCTACAACAGTCTTAAGAACCGTTGTAGCAACCGTAAACCACAGGGTATTGGCTATGTATTTCATATATTCCGAATTTCCATGAAAAATCGTCCTGTAATTTGCCAGTCCTACAAAATGTATCTCATCGCTGAAATTATTCCAGTCTGTAAAGGAATAGGCGATTCCAAGCACTCCCGGAAGGAAACACAGGAGAAAGAAGAGAATGGCTGCGCCTGCAGCATAATACCACGGGTATATTTTTTTTCTGTTCATTTGCATCGTTCCTTTATTTTGTCCAGCCGGGATCTTTTTGCAGAGTTGCCTGCTCCGTTCGCCGTTTCATAATTGAATCAAGAACATCTTTGGGTGTCATCGCACCGGTATACATGGATTCTAAATCCTTTCCTACATCCATCCACTGGCTGTCAATGTAATTCACTGAGGTCTGAACCACATTGGCCTTTTTTAAGGAATCCAAAAACTTCTGATCCTCTTCGGAATACTTGCTCTTAATCTCAGACCAGCATAAGTTGCTTAACTCCGGCTGCCCATCAAGACGCTTCTGTAAGTTTTCCGGTCTTGAAAGGAATTCAAAAAACTGCTTTGCTTCCTCCACATATTTGCTGTCCTTGTTAATAAAATATGCATTGCTTGCAGGGTTCACTCCAATGGTCTGATTATCTCCCCACGGCATAACGAAAGCTCCTAATTTTTCAGTTGCTTTAAAATCAGGATAATCGGCGTCGATCTGGCCGCGATAACCCAATTCAGCAATTGTCATGGCACATCTTCCCGAAGCCATTGCTTCTTTCCCGTTTTCCCATGCATTGCTTAAATAATCATCTCCAAAATATCCAGCTTTGGCACATTCATCCAGCTGCCCGATAATGGTAGAAAGTGCCGGGATCTCATCCAGATCAATTTTGTTGTCATTTAATTTCTGATAAATATCCGGATCCTGAGCCAGCCACAATCCGCCTGTCTCAAATAGAGGAAGCACCTGGTGCCAGCCATTGGTGGTAGCTTCATAAATCGGCGTGGTGCCGGAATCCTTAATTTTCTGGCAGACACCTTTAAACTCTGCATAGGTGGTGGGCACAGTCAGACCCAGTTTGTTGAAAATATCTTTGTTATAGAGATAAAAATACATCTTTGCACCAGGAAACGTAATTCCGTATACCTTACTGTCAACAGAAACCGCCGACTTTGCACTTGCATCTAACCGGTTTACCCAGGCCTGATCTGTCAGTTCAGCGCAGTACTTATCCATGTGAATACTGGAGACGAGGCTGATTGGTGTATCTGCACATATAATATCCGGCGCTTCTCCTGACTCAAGCTTTACCTTAATTAAATCTCTCCACTGAGCATCCGGAGAAATCTGAAAATCGATCTTAATTCCGGTTTCTCCTTCAAACTCCTTGGCAAGCTCCTGAACGATACCGGAAGTAGGAAGACCGCTTTGATGACTGCCAAATGTCAGCGTAACATTCTTTTGGGAACCATTGCTGTCATCACTTTTTGCGCTGCTGCCTCCTGAATTGCAGCCCGCTGTCATTCCTGCCGCGAGTATAGCCGCCAAAGCCAGACTGATTATTTTCTTTCCTCTCTTTTTCATGACCTTCTCCTTTATTCTTCTCACTTAGACTTGTTACTTTTTCCAGAAATACCTCCGGAAAAATTGATGTTTTGTTATAAATTCATAATACCACAAGGGGCACTGTGGCAAAATAGACAATTCCGTACTGCCATTTGCATTTTTTTGAACTACATTGTATAATATTGTTCACAAAAGGAGGTGCTTTTCTATGAAAAAATCAGGAAAACAATATTCCCAAAAATGGTATCTCTTTATTATATATGGTCTTTTTATCCTGATACTACTGGTTATTTTCTTCGTTTTTACTTATAACCATTACCGCAAAAATGCCTTAATGGATGCTTCCAAGGATTTAGAAAATATGTGCGCTTCGGTAGAAAGCTCCGTCAGGGCCCAGTTAGACAGCATCTCTTCGATTTCCATGAATATCGTATATTCCAATGCCATAAAAATGAATTTCAGGGAATTTTCCACCTCATACCAGCGAGACGGTACGGCCCCCGCAGATCAGGCCGCTTCCCGGGAAAAGGCGATGGCAATCCATGATATCGTTACGGCCATGATCGGAGCATATCAGAGCGCCTCTGAAATTAACTTATATACGATGGATGGTTCCTGTGTGGAGGCCGGTTACTGGCTTAGGACCACTTCCGTAGATTTGGAGCGCCTGCCCTGGTATTCCCAGACTCTCGCATTAAATGGACATAAGTACATATCTGCACCCGTAGTAAACAGAGAGCTGCCTGCAAAAGGCGAAAATCAGAAATCTCAGAAATTCATCTCCCTGGTACGTCTTTTTCTCAATGCAGACGGCACACCGGAGGGTATTGTTGAAGTTGTCCAGGATTGTGACAGGATTTTTTCCCTTTCTTCTCAGCTTGAAAGCCAGAATCCAGACAGCCGGGTTTTTATCTATAATTCCAGACAGGAACTTGTATATCCTTACGCATCCGATTCTTCTTATCCGGATTATTATGCCATAATAACGCAGGCTGCTGCCCCTGAAGGTCAGGCAGGTGTCTTAAATACAGTAAGCAGCGAAAAGTTTCTCTTTACATACCAGACCATCGAAGATTACGACTGGACTGTCATCCTGGTCCGGCCCCAATCCGCTTTTTATAAATCTCTTTCTCTTTTCCGGACGACGTTTTTCCTGATCGGGGCATTATCCATCCTGGTAACACTCTTCATCTGTTTTTTTATATCCAGGCGTTTGACGGTCCCCTTAGAAAAACTGACGGCAGCCACAGGAAAAATCACCATCAGCCGTGTCCTTGATGAAAAAAAAGTTAATTTAACCTCGGCTGACAGCAGTATAAAAGAGCTTTCCCTGCTCTGCGAGTCCATTCGCAGCATGTACGAAAAGCTGCGGTCCACATCACAGGAGGTATTATTATCCAAATCCGAGGAAACACGGGCCAAGTTTCAGGCCGCCCAGTCACTGATCAATCCTCATTTCCTTTATAACTGCCTGACAAATATTTCCGTTATGGCGGAGGAAAATATGAATGAGGACATTATACGAATGTGTGGTTATCTTTGTGATTATTTCCGCTATATTTCTTCCTCCAGGGAAATGATCGTTCCCCTTAAAGAAGAAATCTTCTATACGGAATGCTACTTAAACTGTATGCAGATGCGTTTTCATGAAGGTTTTACCTATACCATGAATGTAGAAGAAGGTACGGAACAAATCTATATACCAAAGCTTATTATTCAGCCCATTGTGGAGAATGTGTTCAAGTACGGATTTCAGATATCTCCCCCATGGCTGCTGTCCATTTCTTCTTATTCCGAAAATGGACGGTGGTACTTAAAAGTGGAGGATAATGGAGGCCTGTTAAGGGAAGAAAAGAAAGAAGAGCTGTTGCAGCTCTACGAAAACCTGGATATGAATAAAGAATGGAATTCATTGCAGATCGGCAATATGGGACTTAAAAATGTCTGCCTGCGTTTAAGGCTTCTTTATGGGACAGAAGCGGTTTTTCAAATCGACTGTTCAACTCCCGGCAGAACCAGTTTTATAGTGGGCGGTCCTATCTATCAGTCAAGGGAGGAATATTATGAACACCATCCAGAGCTATAGTTATCTTGCAGCGGAAGACGAAAGCCTCATCCGAAAAAATCTGATCAAGAAAATAACTTCCTTAAATTTACCTCTTAAGCTGGCTGGTGAAGCAGCCAATGGACTGGAAGCCATAGAATTAACAGAAGCAAACTGTCCCGATCTCATCATTACCGATATCCGCATGCCCCAGTGTGACGGAATTGAACTGGCAAGCTATTTAAAGAAAAACCATCCCAGCGTTAAAATCATTATTATCAGCGGCTATAATGATTTCTCCTATGCCCAGTCCGCAATCCGTTATGGAGTTGTAGATTATTTATTAAAACCGGTTACTGTTGAAAGTCTTTTCGAATCACTCCAGAAGCTTCTGATTACCATGAAATCCGAAACTGATGTATTGGAATCCTATTGCACAGTTAACGAAAGACTTAGCCAGGAATCAATTTGCAGACTTATGGAAAAATATCTTCAGGAGAATTATAAAAAGGAAGTTTTCTTTCAGGAAATGAGTGAGAAATTAGGATTTACACCGGAGTATCTTGGGAAGATATTTAAGAAAAGTACCGGTGAAACTCCTTCCAAGTATCTGACCAGACTTCGAATCAATGAAGCCAAACGGCTGCTGCTCCATAAGCCGGATATGGAAGTCCAGAAGGTGGGGGAACTATCCGGATATCCGGACAGTGCTTATTTCAGCAGAGTTTTTAAATCCTATGTCGGTATCCAGCCTAGTGAATACCGGAATAAGACTTAAATCAAGGTCTTTTTTATCGGATGCCGTATAACAGTCTTCCATTTTGATGGCTGCACCTTACGGGTATCCGAAAGATAAATTTCATGGTGAAAACGTGAATCTGTCATATCATTTATATACCCGTTTTCATGTAAATACTCATCCATAATGGCTACGGTAGCAGGTTCATCATCAAATGGTCCTATGTGCATGATTTGCACACATAGCCCTTCATCTACCGTCAGGAACTCAGCTGAAGAGCAATCCATTTTTTTCTTTTTACCCGCTTCTGTCACTGCCCAGTCAAAATCACCTTTTGTCACAAAGTCCGGCAGACGAATAACGGAAATCCAATTGAATGAGTCCTTGTTTGTGTAGTCCACACCCAAGACATGATCCTGCCACCAGAATCCTTCCAAAGGCGGGACTACATATTCAAAAAAACCTTCTATTTTATGTGGACCCTTATAACTCATTTTAATGGTATATGCAACCGCATATAGAATCCCCATGGCATTCTGATATGCTCCGCCCTCCTGATTTGGGTCCCCTTTTCCTCTCACTGCGATATAATTTGTGACCGGAACAGTTATTATTTCAGGTATGTTATTGGGCATATAATAATCTTTGTATTCTTTCTTAAAATCAAAAGCCATATTTTGCCTCCAAATGAATCCAAGCCTCCCGGCGTTTATAATATCTTACATCAGGAGTATAAACCCTCACATTATGAAAGAGTCAAGAACAAATCAATTTTAAAATGTGTTCCATACCAACAATTTTCGCATAGCGGTTGTTCCATATTTTATTTTCATAATATTCCGCTAACTCTTTACCGCTTGCAAAAGCATTATCAAATGTTGTCGTTGTTAACTGTGGTATGGTCACCTCATATTCATATTCAAAAGCTACCTTGCAGGTAGCATCTAAACAATACTCCGTCTGCATACCACATAAGATAATGTTTCTTACACCTTTCTCCTGGAGATATTCATGGAGCCCGGTCTTTCTAAATGCACTGTTATATTGTTTCTCAAAAATTTTTTCGTCTGGCAAAGGAGCTATATCTTTATATATCGTCCAGCCGCTGCTGCCGTGCTCCAGCTCATCGCCATTTCCACCATCGTGTTGAACGTAAATTACCGGGATTCCCCTTTTTCTGCAGGAATCCAATAATGCCTTTATATTTTCTACCACAGCCACCTTATTATAAGGTTCTGATTCCACCAAAGCCGTCTGCATGTCTACAATAATTAATGCATCATAGTTCATAATAATTTCTCCTTGTTTCTTTCATGTATGGTTTTAGGGTGTCAATTAAAAAAGAGAGTACCGTCTTGGCTAATTATGTTCATAGACGCAGCATTGTATCATCCACATCTGAAACTCCTGAAACTGTTCCATTATCATTCATTCCAATATAGATTTTACCACCATCTGTATTTGCAAAAGCAATCACCGCATATTTGATGTCGTCCATATATTCACGCTTAAATTCGGTAATTTTATTCTCAATCACAAAGAACCGCCTCCTTACTAATAATCTCGCTGATAATCTTGCTGATAATAATCACAAGCACTAATTAGTAAGAAATCAATAGGAACTTTGTCTTATTTTCTGAACTTCTGTCGATTTTTTTAATCCTATTTCTCAAAAAAATTTATGATGATGTCATTTCAACGTGCTCAACAGGGCCATCACCCATAATAAAAAGCCCTGTAATACAAGGCTTTTTAAATGTTATAAATGCAGTTCACATACTATAGGACATAATAACTATCATGACCCAGTCCATGCTCCATCGTTTCCTACCCGATACCCATCCGGTGTCGTCATATTAATATCCATGGCACCATCATCACCGCAATAATACCACTTATCTTTCCAATGGACCCAACCAGTCACCATGTATTCTGATTCATTGAAGTAATACCATTTACCATTAATATACTTCCAGTTACTGACCGTATAAGTATTATCCGTTAGATACTTCCAGCCTTTATCATCTTTTATCCATTTGCCACTACGGCTGTCCCCAGGACCTGACAGCGTATCAGCAGAACCACCGGAACTTATCTTTTCAGCATCTTTCAAATTTACATGCCAGGATTCGGATTTTTTCCAGCTACCCTTAAGTGACGAATCCGTTATAGCACGAACTTTAAAGGTATATGAACCAGATTTGGTAATAAAACTGGAAAAATCATAGCTGGTTTCTTCAGTTTTAAACACAGAAGTTACGGATTGACTGCCGCGGTAAAGCTGCACCTCATACTTATCTGAGTCACCCGCTGCGTTCCATCTGGCTATCCCATTCATCTCATCCCATTCCAGATCACTTAAAGCTAAATCACGCACATTAATGTTATATTTATAAAAAACATCTAACGCGATATATGCTGTTACTTCCCAATTATTCGACTGGCCTTTCACTAACGTTCCATTGGCACCACTTATCGATATATGCTTTTCTATTCCATAAGTAAATGTATTGTTATCATCAGCCTTCAGCTGAACTTTCAGAATATGCCCATCATCATTCGTCCAATTAATATCCGACCCACTAAGTACAGCCACATCATCTACACGGCACATATTGGAATCGGTGGTGACACTGACATCTAAAT
This sequence comes from Bacillota bacterium, assembly GCA_023460575.1. GTDB lineage: Bacteria > Bacillota > Clostridia > Lachnospirales > Lachnospiraceae > Lacrimispora. Next base: position 76,171 of record JAEWPQ010000306.1, on the reverse strand, counting down.
CGTTCCCATCTTGTTGTAAATCAATATTAATTTTTACCTCCTGGATTGTGTTGGAAGAAGCCATAGACGTAAACGGAACCGCTATCATAAACATGCCTGCCCCCAACATAGCCATAATTTTTTTGTGTAAAAACATACCATTTCCCCCTTTATATATTGTTATGGATTTATTAACATGAATATTCTGATATGATTGTAATAAACTCTGCTTATGGAAAAATCATCAGATTAGCGTAGAAATATAAGCTTATAATACCCATATTTTACCTTTTTTAAGGAAAGCTGTCAAGAAATAAGCAGGAATAGGGCAATGAAACATCGTAACAGGTATAGGTCCAGCTTTCCTGGCACAATACTTATCATAAGATGCAATATCGGTTCAGGTGATTATATTTATTCATTCTTGTATTTATCATCTATAACATAACGTCCTCCGTCACCTAAATCAAACATGTAAATTGAAAAAGTATGTTCTGTATCTAACATAAAATCATGAGGTAAGTAAGCCTTCTCAAATTTTATATCATCTGTTTTCGCCCATTGAGTAAATATATACATAATAGTCTGGTTATCTTCATCTAAAAGCGCATATTCATAGCAGCCATCATCCCCGTAAATAGCAACATACGCGGGATATTCAAAATCTTCTGTATTATAACGTATTTTCTGTGTAATTCCCAGGTAGTTTTCCTTTATTTGTGCTAATCGTTTGACCTCATCAGAGTATGTGGGAGTATCGTAAGTACATTTTAAATATATTTGATAATAAGGGTCAAAGATCTCATCTTTATACTCAAAATAGTATTGAGCATCCGTACCTTCATCAGGTATTTGTTCTGGAAAAACATCTAAATTACTATAACCTTTAAAACCATTAAACATACCATATTCTTCTATATCAGTAATAACCTTCTTCTGGTTCATAGCAATATATATTATAATTATAAATAATAAAATAAAAGATATTACAATAAGACCTTTATTTTTCATGATGTTTTTCCTTGACTTTCTTACTTTGTATCATGCCTGTGCTTAAACCAAATGTTGCCTCTTCTATCCAAGGATTCAGTATAGGCGGTTGATTAAGCATTACCCAGTAGGATTTCTTGCTCACTCTTTTATGAGTATAGCATAGTCTAATTTTTAACAACATAGAAAACAGTGTCGTTTTTATTAAAATACATTGGAACGGCTATAATAAAACAATACAACTGGGGCAAACCACTATGAGGTTGTGGAAAATGCAAGCACTCTGGACTATATCCGAGAACTTTTATGACTTAGCAATCTTAACACCACCTTGGGATATATCTATAATCCACTGACAGAGAAGAAATCCTATTACCTTATAGCAAAAGCATTAAACTGTATATAGCTGTCTACAGGCTGACAGACACTCAAAAATAGCGGAACCCCTGATAAAACCTAGGTTTCCGCTATTATCTAAAAAAGCGCGAGACGGGACTCGAACCCGTAAATAGATAATAGCGACAAAGTCAGTATTCACCGGGAATCCTTATAAATGCGAGGTTTCCCGGTGCTTTTATTATTGCAGAAATGTTTACATAAATGCACTTTTGCGGTAATAATTGCAGGCTATGCAACACGGAAATGCAACACGAATTTTGAAAGCCCGGAATGTCGGATACCCACCTTTTCTTTCTATAAATATTAATAAGAATATTATATGCAAATTATTTTTAAAATATTGAGCTATCAGATGATTTATGATAAACTAAAAAATATGATTAAAAGGGGGTGTGAAAAAAATGAAAATAATTTCTCAGGACGACTTAAATACAATAAAGACCGAAGCTGAGTCCCAAATTAATAATCTCTATTCTGCAACAAAATTAGATGATTGTGAGTCATGTAAACGCTCTTTTAATTACTTCCAGTGGTTTTCAAGGAAAACGCAATTAATTATTGATGAACCAGGATACATATGTTCACAGGAAGAGAAATTAATTAGAGGGGCAGTTGCTTGGGTCGAATTTGGTTTTAATATTGGAAATGAATTTGGAGGAAGACACCCGGCAATTATACTACGAAAAACTGGCAAAAGCATATTCGTAATTCCTCTCTCTTCCCAGGAACCAAACGAAAAAAAAGATTACCATGTAAAAATCGAAAAGGTATACGGTTTTAAAAACATGATTCGGTGGACTAATGTCTTAAAACTACAAAATGTCAGTATTCAAAGAGTAGATTTCAATTCTTCCATCGGCAACATAAAGGGATCTGTATTAAACGATATTAACAATGCCTTGAAAAAGTCTCATATCTTTTAGTTGATTTTTTTTTCGTTTTGAGTTAAAATATTCTTGACAAGAGAAATATCTAGTGGTATCCTAGACAAGGTGTCGCGAAAGTGATAGTGTGAAGGAGCATTAGCTCAGTTGATTATTTTTGAAGAAGGGAGGGTCTTTTGACTCTCCCTTAGTTTTTTTAATAAAAATATATAATTTACATATAATATATTATAGAGTGAAGGAAACTTTGCTTTCAGTTACGCTTTTGAAGGGTTAATGGAGATGTTGTGTGTTGACATCTCCATTAACCAGTTATTTTTATTTATTCTTTATTCACCTTTTTGTAGCGTCAGCATCGGATACTGCAGCGCCCCGTCCTGATCTGGCGCGAGCGTTACCGGCTCCGTGATCATCTTGCCGTCAGCGTCCACTGCATAAATCTTCCCGGAATTTTCAACCAGCTGCGATTTACACATAGCTCCGTCCGGCCCCAGATAGTACCATGCGCTGTTATACTGGTACCATGTATTAGTGACCATGATCCCGGCAGCATTAAACCAGTACCACTTGTTTTCGTCCTTAACCCAGTCATTACGAACCGGCAGACCGGTATCCCCATTGTAGTACATCCAACCATCTGTTACCTGTACCCAGCCGGATGATTTCTTGACCTCTGTTCCCATCAAAGCAGCTTTGAATGCTTCCCATGTATGGTCGGTGTGATTATAGACATAAGGGTTCGGACAGATCTTCCCGGTTACGTCATAGTGCCGGATCACATGATCTGCAGGAATGTTATACTTGGCCATAAGCTCCTTGGTCAATTCGATTGCTGCCTGCACCGTGGCGTCCTCGAAATACCAGTCCCGGCTTGTATCTGCCAGAGAACCCTTATTCCGGACGCAAAGTTCAATACCTAAACTATTCGAATTCCGGCATTCAGGATGCACATATTTCTTTGCCCCGCAGTGCCAAGCGATATTCTTGTCCTCTACTGACTGCCAGGTCTCACCGGAAAAACCAACATAGTAGTGGGCACTAGCCCCAACATATTGTGATGCATAGTATTTACAGTTTGCCTCTGCTCCTCCCAACGCTCCGACATAATGGATCACCAGATAGTTGATGCGATCCACTTCCCCTGCAGTAAGGTTGTATGGTGTAAGTAATTTATTGATCTGCATATTATTTTCCTCCAATCGAAAAAGGACCCAGGATAACCCCAGGTCCATAAAGTTGTGACATTACAACCGTTGCGACGGTTGCAACAGCTTAAGTGTTATCTGGCAGCTCGTCCGTGTACTGTGTGAGGAATTTCTTTACAGTCTCCCATAACCGCTTCACAGGCAATCCGCACAAGGTCATGTTTTTAAGAATACTCACCAGCTCATATGCTATGTACAGAAGACCAAAGAATTCCGCCACTCCAATGGCACTAACCGGCAGATACGACCGGATTGCTTCCGGAATGAAACCGATCAGATTAAGATGTACAATCCGATCAAGTATCAGTAAGAACGCCAGGGACGCTACCATGGAGATTTTCCGGATTGCTCCATCAATGCCGAAACAGCTGTTAAATTCATGCTCCTTAATTGCTCTGATGCAGCCAAAGCAGGTGTCCATCACTACTGCTAAAATAACCAGTTTAATAATCGGGCTTCCCCATGCCAGGGAAAGCAGTTCTGTAATTCTATCCATTTCCATATTCCTCACTCTTTCCTATTTTTTAGTTGCCAGGATATCCTGTTTCTCTGCGTCAGTGATCCAGCCCTTTATAACCGCATTGGCCAGCATAGTTACCGTAAGAGGTCCTTGGCCGGCTGCGTATAATCTCATTAATGTTTCAAACATAAATTATCCCTCCAATCCTGCTAAAACTAATTTGTCAACGGTTGCTCTTAAGGATTCCTTCTCCGCCTTCAGCGCCGCTACCCTATCATTTAGATCCGGGGTCTTGAAATAGGCAATCATTACCTCCGCCTTGATATCTGTTACTCCGTCCTCATCCTTACCGATCACATAATCGGACTGCTCTGTTAATCTTTTTGCATATACCAAATCTTCTCGAGACCAATCAGTATCACCGGATAAACCGATCTGAGCGATTTCACCATTGGCTTTTAAAAGAGCCTTGATGCTGTCAAAGGAAGCCGATCCTTTCTGGAAGGTTACTATTCCGCCGGTTTCTCCAAGTTTCACCCCGTCTGGAACCAGATCAAAAAGCTGATCCCCAAACTTTATTTTTTCGATATTATTCATAACTCAATTCCTTTCCGCCCATTCTGGGCATAAAAATAAGCCCCTACTGGGACCATTGGTTTACATTAATCTTTTCAATGTGTCGAACCGATCAGCCTTTTCCTTCATCTGATCGTATTTTTCTTTTTTCATGAAATAGATTGACTGGCTTTCAATACGCTCATCGACTTCCTGAACAGTGCCAGTCATGTCTATTCCTTCGATCTTCAGCTTATTGATAACACTAAATTCCTTTTGGCAAAGGTAAAGTATCAATTCTTCCGGATTGCTCAAATCTGTTTTCCCTGTCAGCTCCTTTATCTTTGCTTCAAGGAGTTTCTCACTGATAAGTTGTATCATGGCGATCCTTTCTCCCTATTTTGGGGAATAAAATAAGCCCCATTGAGGGACTCGTTTACAAGTTTATTTACTTGCTCAAATAGTCTATATCCATGAAGTCCAGGCCCAGCTGCCGTTCATATTTGTTATCCATCTTCTGTATAATTTTGCTTGTATCGCACCAGTGCTATACCATTCAATAGCCGCTTGTGTTGTAATCCAAGTTCCATTAATATTGATGCTTTCAACTCTTAATAGTATTCTTCCTATGCCAGTTGCTGGCGCGTGAACAGATGAATAAATATCATACCACCCGGGTTGACCAAGAGTATCAAAGTCTGTGTTATCTGGCACCGATGTTGCAAAGCGGCTTGTAACTGGCTTCATGTTTTCTACATCAGTGCTTAATGAATCGAATGTGCCACCCAAATCATCTAAATAGACTATTTAAGTAAATGATCATTTTGTCCATGACAGATTCCATATACCTCCGCTTAAATAGAAAAAGTTTAATTCGCCATTGGTAATATTGATATTTAATGCAAACCCATATTCATTATTTTCGCCAAATAACCACCTAAATCCTACTGTACCACCGATTGAGTCTCTAAAAAATTGCATATTTGATATATCTGATAAAGTTGTTTCTGCACGCAATTGTAATAAATCAGAGTTTTCGGCCTTGTTAGTTAAATTGCTATTTATTGCTTTAACCACTGCGGTCAAATTGGCTCCGATGTCCAGATCTTCCCCCATGCCGATCCGCTCCCAGATGTTATGCACAAATGCTGATGTTGGGATTTTATTCTGATCATTTGCATCCATGTTGGTAAGCATATTTTTAAGCAGAGCATTCTGATCCAGTCCCATAGTAACTGCTATGGACTTGGATATCTTTCCAAGCGCAGAAGAAATAGCTTCTCCGGCTATGATGTTGCCCAACTCTATAGCTTGTGTGAATAGTGTATTTACATCAACGCTACCATCAGTACCCACTTTAGTCCCATTGCCGCCCTTTACCAGTCCCAGGGTGTTCTGAGTGGCCGTCTTAACACTTAAACTGCCGTCAGTACTTACCTCCGTTGTTGTGCCGTCTGGCTTGACCGTCCCTACGCTGTTTGCCGTGGCTTTACTAGTTCCCTGTGCTGATGTTTGCCAATATGCCGTATTTGTAGGCAGAGTGCCTATTGGAGGCTTAGTATGTACCACATAGCTGCTCCCATCAAATGATACTAAATTTAATATGTCATACTGTTTTTCAGGATTGAACTCCCCATCAGGAAGCATACCTATTGTGCCATATATAACTTCTGTCTCATCCATTATTGCAAAATCTCCTTTCCTATAAACTTACCGGCTTCCAGTCTGAAGCTGATTCCTTTAGCCGCTGTCCTGCTCTTAAGTTGCATGGTTGACATATCGACAAAGAATTGAGGAATAGATATCTTCGCCGCTTGATCAATCTGAGTCTTTAAAATTTGCACCTGCTGCCAGTACCACTTTGCATTGTCTTCCGCATCTTCTGGCACTACACCGCCGTCTGCGTAACGTTTCGCAATCAATGCGCTGGCTTGTGCTGCAGCTGCGCTCTGCCCTGCCGCTGTCTGACTGGCTCCTGCCTCCGTTGCCTTATCTCTTGCCACCTGCTCACTGGCACCTGCTGCCGTTGCTTTCTGCGTTGTGGTTAAAACGTCTGCCGCCGTCTGGTTTGCCGCTGCAGTGGCTGCCGCTGCCTTAGTAGTGGCGATTCCTGCCTGTGTAGTGGATACCGCTGCGCTGTCTACGGCCTGCTGTGCATTCAGACCGGAGGTTGTGGCATCCTCTTTGGTTTGCTCGTAATATGCCTTAGCACAATCATTCTCGCTTCCCGGAAAATCCGGATCACCAATGGCATACCGCTTCGCAAATTTTTGATACTGGAGAGCCGCGTCCCTCGCCGACTGCGCATCAAGCATATACTGTCTGAATTCTGTCTGTATGGCAGCGTCCAGCTTTTCCATAGTCACGGATCCGTCCACTATACTCGCCCGCATAACCCGGTCTGTGATCGTCATGGAGATTGTCGCAGTGCTTTCCACGGAATAAACAAACCGTGTCAGATCAATGACTTTCTGTGCACCGTCTGCCAGCGTGAGGACAAGTTGATTCTGATCGTTGATATCGAAGTTTGTGACTACTTTTTCAATATCCAGATCATAGGTCTTTGTAGTACCATTCTGTAAAGTAACGGTAAGTATTCCGGTATCTGTATCCAGCGTTACATCTTTTACCATGGTATTTAATGCTGATTTATCTGCTTTGCTTGCGTCCAGCTGTACAATCCGGTTATCAGCTTCCTTGATACCGTTTTCCATTTTGAGCAAGTTGGTCCGATTGACCGGTGTTTTCTGAGACGGCTCATTCTCCCAGTCAGTTATGTAATAATATGGTCCGTAAGCCATTATCCCTCACCCTCTTTCTTTTGCTGGTATAGCATTATTTTGAGCATTGCACGCTTTTGTTGCATCGACTGGCTCTTTAATCTCTCCCGGCGAACCACTATCTAAAATCTGCGCAATAACAGCTATGCTCTTTGCGCTTTGAACTCCTGTTGAAACAATTCCGTTTAAAAGTGCCCCGATTTGGGCAACCTGTTCCTCTGTGTAGGTAATTACTTTTCCCATGGTTACTCCTTTCTGCACACAAAAAGAGCGGGGAAATCAATCCTCGCTCTGTGTAATAGTTTAATTTAGTTATTGACCAAAACTCCATCAGATCCGACTGTATAGCCGTCAGGAGTTGTGGTATCGTGAAGCATAACGCTCCATTGGTCAAAATAATACCATTTACCTTCTATTTCTGCCCAGGTATTATATTTAGACTTTCCGTCTTCACCAAAATAATACCAGTTGTCCCATACTTGTTTCCATTGATTTTTTAGATATGTTCCATCTTCCTGAACATAAGCATACATTTGTTCTTTACCAGCATCACCGCCGGCAGATAACATCCCTTCTCGAGCTCCAAATGCAATAAATGAGCTAAATATGCTTATTACAGCCACGGTAAACAATACCTTTTTTATTTTCCGAATCATAAGTAGCCTCCTATTGGCATATCATATAAGTTAATATATCTCTATATTATGATATTATTTAAAGGCTGTCAACCCTGTTCCGCAGCTCTTCGAATTGTTCCCAGAACCAATCAATAGTTTCTCCAAGTCCCCACCTTCTACTGCTACCCAGTGACAAATTACAATTTTTAGCGAAAGTATCAGCGCATTGTACGTCTCCACATTCAATTCTACCTGTTCCAAGGATAGACACTCCTCCATATGCCTCTCCCCCAAGAATCAATGAAGCAAATCTTCCTCCTGGACTTCCGGTGGGTCTGTCATTAGTATCTAATCGTACCCACCCATTATTTGACCGTAACAAATTTGTTCCATCTACGCTCACATAATAATCCCCAAATCCTACGGCGCTATTATTTGCGTAAAATGTTTCAGAAGACAACGCACCGGAGAATACACCATTAATAGCAACAATATTACGGCAGGTCAGCTTTCCATCACTGGTCATGCTGGAAAAGTCTGAGGTCCACGAGAATCGGTTTCCTCTGATATTTACTCCACCACTTTCAACAGAGATTTCCGCGGATACATCACCTTTACTTACCTTTGCAAGAATCTGATCAGCCGTAACTTTAAATTGCCCTTCAGTGTATTCTTTTAAATTCTTTACAGACAAACCTATTTCATCCGCTCTGATTTTTAATGATGCCTCTGCCTGCGTTGCTCTGGTAACTTCTGCGAGTATTTGTTCAGCCGTAACTACAAACTGGGCTTCTGTATACTCTTTCAAGTCCGTTACCCGTACAGATACTTCCTCCACGGATTTCTTTATGATCGCCGTTTTACCTTCCAGCTGAATGATCTGAGTTGCTATACCGAAGCTTTCCTTTCGCTCCCTAGTACCTGCTGCCTCAAAGGTATCCATCATAGCCTGAATGCCTTTTATGGTACGCTTCAGGCAATACGTTTCTATTACATCATCACTGGTATAACAGATAATTCCATCCCCAGACTCCACCCATGGGAGCGCCTGGGTTACGATCTTACACGGGCGGTATACCTTACCCGATATTTGGTTATGCACTGTAGCCGCTATATTAAGCAGATCCTGCGCACTTTTACCGTATACGAGGAAATTACCCTGTATAGTGTAAGCATTGGTTCCTGCGCCGTATGAAGCGCCCACATCCCCCTCTTCCTGCCTGATCTGTACCTTATCTATTCCATAGACCAGGAAGTCTTCATAAGTGGTCCCTGACGGGTTATAGTGGGACAGGGTTTCTCCTTCCAGCTGTGAAGGGAATAAATCATCAGCTGGATAAAGTTCCTCTGACGGGAAGAGTCCGGACGCTCCCAGAAAGACATACTTAAATCTTCCAGTTATATCAATCTGCCCGAAGCACCCATTTATTTCACAAATTGCTTTCATAGCATCACGCCCGGACAACTTCGATGGATCAATGGATCTTGTTACCTCCATATCGTCCAGGGGAAGTATTATATCCCGCTGCCGGATTCCGATAAATTCACACAGGGAATCACGGTACTGTTTTAGCGTCATGGGAAAGGTAAGACCGCGGTACCAGCCTGACACGTCAATATCAAAGTTCAACATACGGTCATAGGCTACAATCTTTTTCTTACTTACATCTGCCTGTCTAACAAAGCTGGCAACTTTATAAATTCCCAGCATCATTTCATAATCGCCAACTTCTATGGACAATGTGAATTCTTTCCCGGTAACGTCCATATTCACATTATTAACGATAATCTCCAGTCTTGCAGCACTGCATTCCCCGAATTTCAGTTCCGAAGTATCGCATACAGCCTGCTCAAGTACAAACGACTCTGACGAGATCTGGTCCTTATCAACCAATAGCAGAGGAGTATCATCTACCGGAAAGAGATCGTCTGACGGCCAGACATTATCTCCTGGATATAACAAATCAATGCTTCCATCGTAAAATCTAAGTCTGGCCGTCTTTACCGTCTGTTTAAAGATATTGTTTTCCCGGTATAGGCTTTTTATTTCCTCCGGAATTTCAATCATTCGATTCCCTCCTAATATTCTATAAGTTCAAACGTGATCGGGCGATACAACACCGTATTTTCGTACGACATTAAAACAGAAAACTCAACATCTGGTATGTAAAAATTCCCCGAAGCATAATCATTTGTTTCATCGTTCCAGTACTCAATGACTACAAGAGTGCGCTTTGGAAAATGTCTTTGTAACTCTATTTTATCTTCCAGATACAGAGGAGGAGTGGTGAAAGTAATTGTAGACCTTGTGTGCGGAAGTACATTCCGATGTGTTAATCCGGTTGAGTCCGTCCAGGGATTTAAGTCTGACTGACGATTCGGCGTTGATTTATATTCCTGAAAAAACTTACCGCTTATTACAGAATCAGATACTTTCATCAAATATCCCCGATAATTAGTAGCCATAAACTCTCACCCCCTCCTTTAAGTAAAAGCTGAAATACCATATTTACTCATATATTCATCGTTTAAACTTCTCATTGTGTCAAACATTTCCTTTGCTGTCTGCATTGCCTGCGGATTCTTTTCACTAATAATTTTAAGGAGAGCTTTCATTTCTCTCAGTAACATAAGCATTTCCACGGTTGCAACATCATTTCCCCTGCTCTGAACAGCTTTATCAAGCAACTCCTGGAGCTTGTTTTCAGGTGCAACTACTTCACCATAACGGGTATTATCACCAATCATGGCAAGTTGAGGAGTATTGGCTTTCACAAATCCACCTTGAGCCAAACGTGGAATGGAGACTTCGTTTATATGCGGTATGTCAAATCCGAAACTATCAAAGCCTACCGCTGCCGCTATCTTCTCAGGTATATCAATCTTAAATCCACTAATGGCATCAGCAATCTTATTTATGGACTTAATGACACCATTGGCCATTTTCTCCACTCCACCAATGATAAAATTAATGGAGGTTTTAATGGCATTCCAGATTGCATCAAAGATATTTACCGTGGAAGTTTTGACTCCATTCCAGATCTCCTCCCATTTGGCTTTGATTTCGGCGAGTTTGTTTGTGATGCCATCTTTAATTTTCCCTATTGTTTCAGTAATTCGTGTTTCAATTGCGGTCCATATATCTTCTGCAGCAGATTTTACCAGATTCCATTTTAGTTCCCATTCAGCTTTTATTGCTTCGACAACTGTTTTAATAATAGATGCAATGGTATTTATTACAAGAGATATCACATCTTTTATAGAATCCCATGTGCTTGTAAAGAATGTCTTTATCCCATCCCATGCTCGCTTCCAGTCACCTGTGAAAACTCCAATGATAAAATCTATCAGGCCGCCTAAAGCTGTCAGAATATCTTCAACAACTTTACTCACACCTCCAAGGAACTTAAAAAAACCGTCAATTACATTGGAAACAAACTTAGCAATGATCGGGGCTGCTGCATCCATGAACCAGAGAATGAAAGGTTTTAAGATATTTTCCCATAATACAGAAATGGCATCCGCTACCTTACCACCAAACTCCGTAAATTTATCAATCAGAGGGGACAAATATTCCTCTCTAAATTTCCCGAACTGGTCTGAAAGTTGCGTCAGCACCGGAAGAAAATAAGTATTATAAACTTCCAGAAATTTAGTTGCAATCTCTGTAAAACCCTGCTTAAAAGAATCCAGCATTGGCTTTATGTGCGCATCATACGTCTCGTTGATCTTTGTAAATGCTTCATCAACAATTGACTTTAACTCAGAGAAAATAGGCTCTACTGCAGAAAACGTATCTTCAAGGGTCTGCTTAATGAGATCTTTGTTTTGAACAAATGGAGCTGTAATCATATCCAGAACATCTTTTCCAAACTTACCGGCCAGCTCCGTCACTCCCATAAAGGCACTTGAAAAAATACCTATGATATCCGCTGTGATCTGTTTTGCACTGTCACTGCGAAAAGCGGAGAAAACCGTTGCAAATGCGACATTGAAATTACCTGTAATGTCCGCTATCTGCCCGCTGATATCAAACATAGATACCAGATAGTCCTTGATCCGCTGATTGTTCTGCTCTAAATAATTATTGATTCCACCAAGCAGGTTATCAGCTATCGTGGCACCCACGGAGGCAATGCTACCAGCTGTCTTTCCAAGATTAAGAGCGATCCGATTCCCTAAATCCTCTGCTGATCCCAATACTTCTGGATCCGTAAAAATGTCCTTAAGGCTCTTTCCAATTCCCTGTACTGACTGCTGTATACTGTCCAGAACCTCGGTATTACCAAAAGCAATATTGAATCCACCCTTAAATAGACTGGCGAGTTCCCTGGCTTTATCAATCAAGATTTGGTATTTATTACTGGCTTCCTCTACTCCAGATGTATCCAGCTGCCCCATATCAAAACTATCGGCAGCATACCCGCCGCTTCCGCCTGAACCAGATCCGGAATCAGAGGTTGTGATAACATTCAGTTTATCAATAGGTGATAGGCTATCTTTAACCTTTTTCCCGGCTTTCTTTGCGGCATCACCAACCGCACCTACCGCACTGGAAGCATTATCCGCAGCGCCAGCAACAGCTTCCATACCCGCTGCCGTCGCCGACACTCCGCCATCTGAGCCCTTCTTACCCATGACAAGCTCTGTGAATGATTTAAAGGCATTGGCCAGGCTCATCAATTTCCCGATTATGGTATTGATCACCTGAATTACCGGAGTTAAAACATTAATAAGTCCCTGACCTATGGTGGCTTTCAGGGAATCAAACTGCAAGCTTAAGATACGCACCTGATTGGCCCATTGGTCACTGGTACGGCTAAAGTCACCCGTGGCAAGCGCCAGCTGATCCTGCACGAACTGATATCGCAAAGCCACCTTTTCAGCCTCGGACATTTTAGCCGTGACCTTACCATATCCGTTTGCCATGGCGTAGGCATCAAGGGCATTCTGGGTCATAACAATACCCAGATCTTTTAATGTCTCAGTCTCTCCGGTGAATACGGATTTTAGTTTTGTATAAGCCTCGTCCTGGGAGAGATTATAGAAGGATGCCACATCTCCGGCCAGACCGGTCAGAGTGGTAGACATATCATAGGCAGCACCTTCTGAGAAGCCAAAAGCTTTCGCCATGGCGCCAAATATTCCCGTGAACTTCTTGGCCATTGTTTCGGATAAACCGAACGAAAGCGCCGCATTCTTGGCAAAGGCATCAATCTGTTTCGACATCTTAGGGAATGTCACATCAACAACATTCTGGACCTCCGTAAGATCTGACCCCAATTCGATTGCGCTCTTACCAAAATCAATGATCTTTTTAACAGCAAAAGCGGCAGCCAGAGCTTTTCCTGCCTTTGTAGCAAGGCCCTGAATGCCAGCCATCTGTTTATCAAAACTATTTTTATTGACGACAAGATCAAGCCCGATCTGCCCTACGCTATCAGCCAACTATACCACCTACCTTTATCTGCATCAAACAGACATCGGCACAGTGGCACTACTTGTCTTTGTTAATTATCAGTTCAAAATCTTTCTTACAGTGCCTTGCTTTGCACCGCATAAAAACACCCTTGCAGGATGCGTTTCTTTTATCATATAAGATATTTTGCTCATACCCACAGTGAGGACATTTTACTTTTATCTTTCCAATCTTAATCACCTCCCGCATAGCTGTGCAAACATCTGCTCCAGCGCTTTCATTTCATGATCATAGGTTTCTGGCGACATCGTTTCTGCCTTCCGGTTTCTCCAAGCATCATATATGCGTTTCTGATCTCTGTTAAAGTTCTTAATCACTTTCTTGTCCGTTTCTGCTCGAATTGCAACGATCCGACCCAGAGGAGTCTCTGGATCAATTCCGGAAAGCAGAGACTTAAACTCATCCCAGCTAACCGATTCAAATTCTTTTGTCCTTATTCTCAACCCGTACTGTGAGAGAAAACTGGACACGATCAAGTCCCAGTCTTCGAAAATATCATAGTACGGGTCACTGCTCTCCCGGAGCGTCAGTATCTCCTGTAATCAGATTAATCCCCTCTTTTATCACAACAACCAGATCATTGAAACTAAGCTTCAACTTTTCAATTTCTTTCTGTGATTTCCCCGGAAACATCACATTGTAGGTTGTCAGAATTTCATTCATACCAGGATTATCCGATCCCATTAAGCCCATGACCTTCAGCATTGTTGGGGCATCTGCATTTACTTCCAGTTTCTTCCCCTTAATAATCAACGATGGATTTCCCTCAAACATCAATTTATCTGTAATATCTGCTACTCTAGCCATTTTCCATATCCTCCTTATGATCCTGATTCAGTGGGTGCTGTGAACGTGGGCTTACCTTTACATTTTACCTCAAACTCTAACCCGTCCAGCGCTGTGGAATCGCCACCGCCCGGTGTTGTTACATTTACGATGCAATTAAATGTTACTTTTGCATTGGAAGGGAGAGTCCATTCAAACTTTGTTACTACATCATTTCCTGATTTCCACGCTAAGCCTGCGATATAATCATTACCTGGATCACCATAAGTTCTCTTTCCTGAAAAGCTAAAGGAAAGTTTCTTACTGGTCATCATGGCGTCGCCCCAGCCTTCATGCTCCATGGCGTTCCATTCCTCCACTCCACCCTCTATCGATGGAGCAAAGTTTTCCAGGTTTGCAATGATAACCATATCAGCATCTGCGCTTTCAAGTCCGTTTTTACCAATTTTAAACTTGTTGTTAAAAACAGGATATACCTTTGAATCTCCCATTAATTCACCTATTCCTCTCATAAATTAAATCCAGCCAAATCACATATTCATATACTCCGCCATCATCTGTCCCAACGTCCTGGGGTTCTGAAACCATCAGGCGCAGATAATTGATAGGGGTATCTCCTATGATAAGACTGGTAACATTTTTTAGTTTCTCAAACAGCTCAAAAGCCGTTCTCTCTGTTTCGTCCTTGCTTTTGCTCCAATGGATAAGTAAAGAAATTGGCTTCGTATCGTAAGTGGTGCATTCCAATCCACCAATGGCAATATTAGGGATCCCAATTATCGGCCGGCTATACACACCAATGGATTTATGACTTTTATTATCCAGCTTCCCCATATAGACGTTGTCGTCTGCAGCAATGTTCAGACTGGATATATACTGACGGATATCTTTTAATGACAGCATCACACACCACCTATTTTCTTATAGAATTTCTTAAATGCATTGGGAGCAAAATTTTGTTTGCTTCCCCCTGGCTCCCAATCCTCATACCAGAGTCCCTTTGCGTTGGGGTTTTCATGCGTCTGAAAGTTATATTCAGGGTGATAATATACACGCCTTGCATAAGGAGTGTTGTTCACCAGCTGCACTTTCCCTTTTGACGAATCGGAATAATCAGCAAAGAAACTTTCGTTTTGTAAATTTCCCGTATCAAAGGGAACGACTTGTGCCTGGATAACCTCCGTATGTATTGCCTCGGCGGTCATTTCAAGTGCGGTTATCGCTGCCTGTGTCAGCTGCCGGATCCGGGGCATGTTCATTTTGACTGTAGATTTAACCTGCATCAGATTACCTCCAAAGTACAAAAGTTTACCGTACCATCTGGATTCCGGTTCTTCGTTCCCTGTTCGATCCGCCTCTCTTCCCCAAATATAATAACGGTACCCCCGCTTAAGGTTGGGAAGTCTGGCGCGATATCACCAGGGAACATAGCCGTACCGGTTATCTGAACCAGCTTTTTTTCTGCTGTAAGAATTGTCTTTGACCGATCCTGAAAATTGCACTTTAAATCCAAATCAGCCTTGTATTTTGGCTCACCCAGATTGTTGGTTTCCTCACTCTCCAAGTGGACCTTGATATCTGTCTTACACAGCCGTTTCGGCACTAAACATGGGTATTTCATAGGCTCACCTCGCTAACCGGCAGCACAGGCCCGTCTGAGATAGTAGAGCGTATACATCACGCATCATGGCAATGCCTTTGTCAGTAAATACATTCCATGAACTACCAAAAGAAACCGATGCTCCATTAAGGCTGTAATTGGATAAGATCGTGCTGATCTCGTCAGCGTTTTCATGTTCAAAGTCAGCCTGCAGGCATATCACTTCCTGAATGACTTCCTGCTGAAACTCGGTCAAATTGGAAAATCCCCGACCAACAATTCGATTGTAAGTCAGGGAATCAATATGGCGGCTAGCTTGTCGGAGTGCTCTTACCTGCTCATCTTCTGGTACCGTTCTGCCTTTATAGATTTCTTTGTAATATTCTGGCGTTACGTAAGGAATATAAGACATTTACTCACCCGCTTTCTGGTTAGCAGATTTTCCTTTCCTTACTTCCTTATCAGGTTCTTTCTCTGCATTTTCTTCCGGGGGTTCTGGATTCTCCTCCTGAGGTTCGCCCGGATCTTCGGCAGGATCTCCTAATTCTGGCAGATCCTCTACTTCATACCCGTGGCTTTTAAACCACTGTAACAGGCGGGTATCCTCTGTCTCTCCCACACCATTACAAAATGGAACGCTCGCAGACGTACCTGTATACTGTTTATTGGGTGCAAATACTTTCATGGAAACTCCTCCTTATTTTACTTTGATATTACGGAATGCCCCGGCAGCTTTGGAAGCCTTTAAGGCGATTGCTGCATTCATTTCCACTTCACCAGTCTTTACTGCTCCTGCTGTTGTAAAGTCAGGAAGCCAGGTCTGCACCGGCGCTACTCCTGCAAAGGAAACGCCGTGAAGTCCGTCAAGCGCCAGTCTTGCTGCAAAGAGGGATGTGGTTCCTTTGGTTGCATCAATGTTGACCACTTCATCATTGGTTCCCGGTTTTGCTCCTAGATCTACAAAAGGAATATTTCCGTAAGCTTCCACATTGGTTCCCCAGTCGCTCTTTGCCACCTGATACATAGAGGCACGTCTTGCGCACGCTCTCAGTTTAGAGATCAGTTTGGTATTGCCTGCAATGAAAGACGGTTCTCCATCAAGTCCGCGCAGGAACTCGTCGAGCATATCCAGGAAGTACTGGAAATTATCCGTCACCATCTGTGACGTGGATAAATCAATAGTAGACGATCCAACATTGTACTCTGTTGAACTACCAGCCAGGGCTTTTTCCAGACCATCAAAAGCATTGCTGTCCACCGCACTGTCACCGTTAATAAATGTATCATTAAACAATGCCTGCGCTGCCTTGATTTTCTGGGACTGCTGTAAATCGATTTCAGATACGATACCTCCCATATTGGCGATAACACGGTCGATCTGATAGGATCCACCAAATACCTTAATATCCACGGAATGGCGCTCCTTGGTCACCTCATGAGGTGTATACTCCTTATTGATTTCGCGGAACTGCGCCGTAGGCTGTGTTTTCAGTCTGGTGTAGGAATAAGTAGGGGTTGCTCCGCCTCCGGTTGGGGAAACGGCATCATCGAACGTGATATGATCCAGGATCCAGTTGGATTTTCTGAATTCATCAATCACCCCGATCTGCAGGTCGTCCTGCACATTTTTTCTTGCTTCTTCTAACGTAATAGCCATAGTCTTTTCATCTCCTTAATATTTATTTAGATGGCATCTGTGCCTGAAGCGCTGCTTCAATGGCGGATTTCATATTTACCTTTCCATCATCGGTTGTAGTTGTTGTCTGGGTCTGCTGACCAGGAGCTCCAAGAGGACGGAATCCAGGCTTCGTATCTGTACCTGGCTTAGCCTCTTTAAACAGGAATGGCTTTGATTCCTTGATGGACTTTAACTGTTCCTCTAAACCGGTAACCTTCCCGTCATCAGAAAGAATCAGTTTAGACTTATCAAACAAACCAGTAACCAGATCTGCATCCTGAGCAGACTCGGCAATGGCCAGCTTAATGGCAGTGGAAAGTTTTAACTCCTTCATGTCAGCTTCGTTTTTCTCAACGGCTGCTTTGTTTTCTGCCTGCAGGGTTTCGATCTGTTTTTTCAGTTCCGCATTGTCCCCGCTGTTCTTCTTTAAATCTTCCAGCTGCTTATCTCGGTCCTTGATATCTTTTTCAAGCTGTCCCTTTGCCTGATTGGCTGTATCATAATCAGTTTTAGGTACATAGGATTCCAGTTCCTTTTTTGAAGCCTCCGCCGCTTTGGCTGCCTGATCCTCACTTATTCCCAGTGCAATAAATTCTTCTTTCTTCATGATCTCATCCTTTCTATGCAATAAAATAACGCCCAGTGAATCCTGCGCGCCTAACAGCTATTTCTTTCAGTAGGAAGCTTCACCCCGCCACCCAGAGGGAGACACTGGATCACCTCCTGTTATTCTACTGGGTCGTAAGTCACTTCAAAAATATCAGGCTTGCAGGGGTAAATCTCACCCTTTATGCCCTTGATGATGTAATCTCCAACGGAAGCGGTCATCGTCCCTTCCAACGTTTTGATACAAAACTGGACATCAGGTGTACCGATATTCTTAAACCATGCCTCCCCTTTTTCGATTGCCTCCACAATCCATACCGGGTCTTCTTTCTGGTCATGTCCTCCGGTCCACTTAAACGCCTCAATTACTACCGGTTTCTTTTTATACTTCATATTGGCTCCTTTCTGTCGCGATATCGCAACTTAAAATTATTTATTACTTTGATCTTCCCAGTACCGTTTTCTCTTGCTGTATGCCTTTTTATTCTCACTGTCCAGAGAAAATTCTGCAAGCCTCCCGAATTTATCTGCCTGCCTCTTGGCATATAGCTGATCCTGCTCCTGCTTATAAGATTTTTCAATTGACTTTAATTCTTCTCTTGTCCAGGTATCATCTGCCGTTGATATTCCAGGGAAATATGTGCTGTGACTATCCTTGCATCTTGGGTGATAAAGACCTCTTGCAATGGCTGCGCTCATAAGGGGATACGGACCATCAGAAGCCTTGCCTCCACTCCACACATCATCAATCAGGACTTTTCCCACAAAAGGGAGGCACTTGGGACAGGGGTTTCCCCGCTTTCCCACAATAACGGTACTGATTCCCCATTCCTGACGTTTCTCCCCTTCTCCCTGCAAATATGCCCGTTTACTGGCCGTTCGGATTGCCATATCTGCATAATCTGATAGAGCATGGCGTGCGCCATTCTTATACTCCACACAGTTAAGCCCACGGGAAAGCATATCCTTGGTAGCCATATCAACAGCCTTTTCATAAGTGCCTGCTCCAGTATTGGCATACATCTGGGCATTAAAAATAGCCTTACGATACTGGTCATTTGCCATTCGCAAGACTGCTGTTTCTGCCTTCTTCATATCGTTACCGGTCGCTTTGATCAGAGCTTCCAGTTTTCGTGTATTTAGTTTGAAAAACTCTGCCTGCATGGCTGCTGAAGCCGGCTTATAGCTTTTGAATCCGTTCTTGATAGCCCGGAGGATCTGCGCCTCTTGCTTCATACCGCCCTGCTGTCTGGCCTGCCAGATAAGTTCCCCGATCTGGGTGTTTATGCTTTTAAACTGCTTGCTGTACTTCTTCTGATTTTCCAGCTTATATTTCTCCAGAGCCTTAAGCTGTTCTACCTGCCACATGGACCAATCGTAACCTTCTTTCAGCTCCTCAGCTTTATGCCGGTTCATATTCCGGATCATAGAGGCAATAAGTTCCTGCTCGATCGCTTCAAACGCAGCGGAGATATCATACTCATTCATATGATCACCTGCCGTTTGCTAAAACTTTAAATCCCTGTGCCTTAAACTGCCGGGTGAGATCTTTTAGCTGGGTAACGCTTTTGCACTTATCACACCGGAGTTCAGCATAATTCTTTTTTTCAACGGCATAAATACCAAACGGAACCTGCTCACTTGCCACCTTCAGGAGACCCTGGTACTCCAGTTGGCTCATTTGGTACGATTGGTTCATCACCTTGACTTTCATCCACCTTCACCCCCTCCGTATTTAATCCTGGCTCCTCTGTCTCAAAGATCCCCTGCTCAATCTTGATCCGCTTGACTTCCTCTGCTTTTTCATCTTCTGTCAGAGTATCGCCGTACATTTCATCTATGGATTTTTCTATACTCATGACTCCACTGGTTCGAGCCTTACCCACCGTCTCCACGACGGCATCAAAGCCTGGAGCTGCATACTCTCCAAACTTGACGGAGACTTTATACTCTCCAGGAGTTTTTTCCTGCATCTGGTCATAAGTCATCATGATTTTACTTACAAGTTCAGGAAGAACCTTACACAGCACCTTAACCAGTGTCCCTCTAGTGTGAGTGGTGATCTTCTCCTTTTCCCTCTGGCTTTCTGCATTGTCCGTCTTTTTCAGGTCAATACCAAGAGTGGCAGGAGAAATGATACCCTGCAGCACCAGATCCAGAAAGGAGGTATAGCTGTTTAGGTACGCTTCATAGGATATCTGAGGCTGAACCACCTCAATTTTATCGCTGTATCCCTCTTTCTTTACTGCACCGATTGCTATGTAATCATTGTCAAACTCATTTGGCTCTATCAGCTGCCCTGTATTGGGATCCCTGGGAACCATATCTTCAGGAATGTATCGGTTTACTCTTCCCTTTCTCACCGCATCAAGCCACTGGCTGATCACTTCGTCCAAAGCGTCCAGATCGTCTGTCTTGCCCTCAAACAACGCTTTCCCACGCCCCTTCCATTTGCTTGATGTGAAGAAGATAAGGGGTACTCCCATAATGTAATCCCCATCATAGGCAGTATCTTCATAGATTGCTGTTTCCGGAAGAGTCATAAGTGGAACTTCTCCACCGGCATCATCAAAGAGTTTATAAAGCACGTACCCTTTTCCGTAAGTCTCTTCTAAGCGGTATTCTTTTTCTTTGTTATCCGGATATGAGTAATTTGTTGAGAAGATAATCTCAGTCAACCTACCACGTTGGTATTTATATTCCACCCTATCCGCTTCATAAAATTCTATGATCGGATATTTACTGACCTGATCCAGGCTTATTTTAAAAGCTCCATCACCGGCTGACAGCGCACCGGCCACCGCTTCACCCAGGAGTCCTTCAAAGTTGTTATCCTCTGCAATCTCATTCCATAGTTCCTTTAAAGGCTGGCTGTCTCCTTTTTCTCCGAAGCTGATATCATTTAGATCTGCGGTAATAATATCTTTAAACCGATCCACCACGATTCCCACAATGCCGGAATGGATCTTTCTTACTTTCCGGAATGGAACGGAAGCCCAGAACCTTGCCTTAAATACATCACAGTAGGCAGTCTGTTTAAAAAACTGTTCCAGTTCTGACGGATCTCCACGGTACCAGATCTTATTCTTTAAGACATTGCCCTGAAAGGAAAGCGGTTCCTTAATAACCACCTGCCTCTCTTTTGCTCCGACAATCTTAAGCAATTTAAAATACATATCCTTAAACCAACCCACTTATGAAGCCCTCCTTCCTGTTCCGATTTTTACTTCGTATGGTAGCCATGCGTACTGCACACTGTTTACCATGTGATCGTTTCTGTCTTCTGGTGTATTGTCCTTATCTTCCAGCCAGCTATATACTTCAAGTTCCCGGATATAGTTTGCGCAGGTATCCACAATGTAGAAACATGGCTTTGCTCCTGCATCAGCAAACCAGTTTAGCTGATTAATAATACGGTCAATAATCTGCTCTTTCTTCCATGCATCATTGAAATTGTAAACGCTGCCATTCAAGCGCTTATATTTTAGGAACTCTGTAATCGTTGCCTGATCCGCAGAGTCAATGAAGGTATCTCTTGCAAAGCCCCATTCGTTCCGGTTTCGATCAAGGAAATCAATAAAGTTATGGACCGTATCTGTAGGAGCCAGGGGCGTACCCAGATCTGCATTGTTATAAACCTTCTCATCAAGTACATAACAGTTCCCCCGGTTCGTGATCCCGATAAAGCTCATGGAAATGGTATCCGGTGACTTCTGGGAATAGGACGTATCCAGACCTGCAGAAAAGTGTACAAACCACTCTGTTTGATGGCGGTCATTCTGATTCCGTATAAACTGCTTTGCATGGGCTTTGCTGACCACATGCTTTTTCCGGTCAAAGTTAGGGAAGATCAGGCCGGTTGCCTTGCCTCGTAAGCCCTGGATCTTGTTCTTCCAGATCTTCGTACCTTTTGGAGTATTCCGGATAATGTTTTCCAGCTTCTCCTTTGACAGACCCAGATTATGGGTAAAAGAAAAGAACCAATGTACCCAGCCGGGCTTTGGTTCCTCTCGTAATTCCTCCAGTATTTCTTTTGGTGTCTCTTCCTCCCACTCAGGAAGTGAACGGGAGCAGTTAATATACTCTTTGTAAACCGGCAGGTTCGGATCGTCAGGGTTAAGCGTCCCCATCAGATAATCACAACGCATGGCTGACTCTCTTACAAACTCAATATCGGCTGTGTTGATCTCGTCAATATATAGGCAGCCGTACTGACCTCCCAGGGCTTTCTGCCATTTCTTCTTGTCGCCATAGCCCAGAACGTAGATAACCTTATCTCCTCCGGTAGTATGAAAGAGAATATGCGGGATCTTATCATCTTTGGTTCCGTTGCCATTGTATTCAGTCAGGATCCCGAAGTCATCTGTAATCCCCAGATCCTTATTGATGATATTCTTCTCAGCGGTACCGGTATCCTTTGCTGCTATGATGTGAAGCTTCTTAGGACTCTCCGCAACCTTAAGCATAAACTTAAAAAGACCGACCGTTGTTTTACCCGCAGCCGTAGTTAAGTTCCCTCAAGGAATTCAACAGGTGCTGTGCATTTTAGAAATGCCTTGTATTTGTCAGACAGTAATAATCTTTCAGAACTCATGAGGTTAAACCACCTCCTCATAAGCCCATGTAAAACCGTAGGCACTGTTACATTTTCCTCTAGCGCAGCGACTAATCAGTCTATCTTTATACCTAATTTCTCCAAACAAAAAGCGGGCAGCCTCATAACAGTTTTGGAACCTGTTAATTATCTGTCCGCTTTTAGAATCCATTTGCAGCACTGGTTTTGTTAGACCTGCGTCAGCATTAATTCTTTGCATCTTCTTTCGATATTCACTTGTTTGATGAGCTAGCCTGCTTGATTCATAGGAATGCCTGTTCATAGAGACATAATCAGGATTCATCAACCCATGCTTTATGGCGTGTTTTATATTCTCTTTTGGAGTACACCATTCTAAATTACTTAAAGTATTATTACATTTGTTACCATCAATGTGATTCACGTGATTTTTTCCTGGGCTCTCAGGTAGAAACGCCTCTGCCACCAGCCTGTGAACAGCTCGTGTTTTAGGCTTCTCGTACCTTACATCTCCTCGCCGCAGATTTACACGCATATAACCATTTGTAGCCTTTCTCTGGCTTAGAATTTGTCCAGTAATATTGTTAATTACTATTCCATCAATGCTTACTGAATATCTTTCAAAGCCTCTTATCTCTCTAAATTCTCTCATAGATGCTATCCTCCATCTTTCATTGCTCATTATCCATCACCGCCACGCATTTGATTGATCAGATCGTCAAGCTTAGTTTTTTCAGTCTCCAGAGTGCCAGATACTTCCAGTTTATCCTTAAACATACCCAAGTGCCTGCCGATCAGCTCCAGAGCCTTCCCCTTATCGTTAAGCTTGATTTCAATTCCGTTTGCGCCTTCCTTGATTCCGGCAATGGCTCCCAGCTTATCCCCTGGCATTTCATCTGTGGTCTTCACCTGCACCGCTTTGTAAGGCCCTTTATCCTCAATTGTCACGAAATCAGTGACATCCGCAAATCCTATCTTTGCAAGTTCCTTTAAAACCATGTCCTGGGTGATCTCAGTGCGCTTTTCCCGGTCTTTCATCCGCTTCTGGATATAATCCTCAACCTTAACATTTCTTAACAATCTGGCTCCTGCAGCTGAGGCTGTTTCATCGTTCTTGACCTTTGGGTAAGCCACCTTGTAAGCTCTGGTAGCATTAAGATCAATCAGGTATTCATCTGCAAATATTTTCTGTTTGACTGTTAATGCCATCAGTCTCACCTCACCTTCCAATCTAGCTAATTTTTATAATAAAAAAGAGACGGGGTTGACCGCCTCTAAATTCTCTCTGCAACATACGTGCTAAATAATACTCTCTCTTACATAGACATTAACTCCGTATACGCGGATCATTTCCTCATTCACGCCGAACTGTCTCAAGCAATTATAAAATGTTTTCTCCGCTTTCTTACTAGCTAATACAGCCGCTTTTTCAATACTTGTCATGCATGATTCTTTACAGTGACTAACATTATCTCTCACAACACCACCCGCAACATATGCAGCTTCATAGGCGCACTGCTCGATAATGTATTCATTTCTTTCGTCAACATCCGGGAAGGTAAAGTTAATAATTATTTCAAATACCCGTATCTCATTAGAATCGCTAAATTCAAATCTCCATATTATAATTTCAAAGCTTGACATACGAACCCTTCCTGTATTGTGCTTATAATTAATGTATGAGAGATTTTTTAAAATGTATATAAAGAAAACACCCATTGACTTAAAATCGACAGGCGTTTTCATAAAGGAGAATATCAGGAATCAATCGGAATACCCGGATTCGAACCAGGACCCCCTCTGGGGGGAAAGGGAGTTGCCATCATGTATTCCGTACCCCAGTATTGATACGTTCAATACATCGAATCATAAACGTGCTTTCTATCCGATTTGAAAAGCCATGAAGAAAGCATAAGAACGTCGGCTTTAATCGGTCACCGGGCCGTTAAACCCGGCAACCGTTGGGGGTTGAGTTCGTCTGTTTACAGATTTCTCATCTTAAATAATATCACAGAAAAACCGTGAAAACCGTGAAAATCAATTTTTTTCCAAATAATAATCATGTTTGCACCTGCAACTACTATCCGTATAACACCTTATCTTCCCCTTGGAGATCTGATCCTTGTACATATCATTCATTTTATGAGCCACCTGTACCCAGTTCATATTTTCCACATAATAAAGGGTCATGATGTTCCTGATCTCCACTTTGTCAATTCCAGCTATGTATTCCTCCACCTGGTTAATTAATTCCAGAAGCATTTGCTCCTCGTCCATCAGAATGGCGTAACTCCTTTCGTATGCCCTGGCAGCTCTCTGAGACTCTGGTACCGGATACCCAATAATAACAGCCGTACCCAGGGGTTTCTTACCTCGCTTTCCCTTCGTTACCGTATCAGCCACCACATATCCGTGTTCACGCAGCCTATCCAGGTGATCTTCTTTCTTTTGTAGCTGCTCCCTTAAAAGTTTCACTCTGGCCAATGCGTCAGAATACTCAATCAAAATGTTTTTATCTATTTTTGTCACCTCCCTGCTGTCAACTGTTCACCCTGGGTTTGTAGACCCGCTTGCCATTTAGAAACTCTTCTTCCTTCCGCTGTCGTCCCAGGAGCTGACGCATCTTGTTAAGCGTTGCTTTATTATTCTGATCATTGAAGAACTCCACGATCAGCTGATATCGCTTTACAGCATCTTTATTCTCTCTGCGCACCTTACGGCTCCTGCGAAGCTTTGTCAATTCCTTATCTGCCTTTGATCTGTTTTCGGAGAATTCTATCCCATGAAGCAGATCCTGCAGACGCTTGTCCTCTTCGCTCACCGTATCACAGGCAAGTCGGTACTCTGTAGTACACTGATCAACAAAATTCAGGAATCCTGCCAGCTGCTCTGCTGGGCTCATGACTTTCTTCATGATCCATACCTCCTGCCTTTAAGATTTCTTTTCTCACCCTGTCCCACTCTATCGCTAGGGGATCAGATGTGATCGCGCCCGCAACCTCAAATGTGTATCGCCCAAGCGCCTTAGCTCCGGAACTGGCGTAAGAGGTAATAGTAGCACACGGCAGGTTCAACAGTGCTGACGCTTCCAGAGAACTATAATCTCCGATCGGATCCCCGTTATCATAAACCGTATATAGCTTTTTAGTTGCCATTTCACTTATCTCCCTCCTTCGGCTGATACAAACTTCCTACCGCAAACAATCTCCCGTGATCCCTGCAGGTACAGTACGCCCCCCCCAATTGGAAGGATACGTTTTCCCACAATACATGCATTTCTTCTGGATATTACTGAATTTAAGCTTTTCCATCTACTTCCTCCCCTTTTCGCCTTGGCGGCTTCCTACGTTTCGGATCCGGACACAAACTTGTATATGTATAAGCAGGATTCGTGGCGCTGAAACTTTTAACCGGCGGTGCCTTTATAGCTTCATCCGCCTCAGCCTGTATGCAACTGTTTACGCTGGCTCTGTCTGCTCTGCAGTCTTTTGATGATTTTCTCAATGTATCCCTCCTCATAAAAATTCCAGTTTAATCCACTAAGCAGCTAGGTCTATGCTCCCAGACATTATCCATAGTAAACCCATGTCCGCCCAGGAAATCATTTACTTCAACACACACATGACCATTAAAAAGAGCTGTCTGTAATGAATCCTCTACATCAGTTATATACCTTTCTGCAAAATCCTCTAAATCACTAAAATCAATCCAAATACATAAATTACCTTCCCCATCGTGATCCACAACTGTCTCATTGTCTTGATGTTCTGTTACCCATTTCCAAAACTCATCAATAATATCCTTTTTAAATTTGTCCATCGTCGTCATCTCCTAATTTCAATTAATCCTAATAGGTTCTCCTATCCGTCTGCTTTAACCCGGTAAGTGTCTCTGTTTCCCGTATCTCATCTTCTGGCAAACTACATTCATGAGTGCAATGAAAATCTTCCCCTATGGGTTCACATGTTCCAAAAGCATTAATTTGATCATTCATATCATAAAATCTACAGCTAATACAGTTCATCGTTACTCCTCCAAATACTAATTTTGCGGATCATTCCGTGTGCGCCAGCATATAATCCAAAACTCGCTGGTTACCCATGTTATAGATTTTGTTTACTGGCAAAATGGCTATCACCTCCCTCTTTTACTCATTCAAATTCGGGCTGTATTTCTCAGGAAGAGGCATCCAAGCAATTACTGAATAGCCTTCAATTCCCCAGAACCATTCTCCAGAAGTTTCAAGGAAATCCACATCAACTTCACCTTCACGGGTTGTGATCAACACTCGCTCTCCAATTTCCGGAAGCCTCTCTGCCACCGGAATCCATTCTCCCTGACGATTATATGTATTCAGAATATCATTTGTATACTTGTCCATCTGGCAACCGGCGCACACCTCTTCCAGATCTTCCTTGCGCTCGATCTCCCCAGGGAACCGACACAGGTGATCACATACATGCTCCATCATGGGAGTGACGATCTTTAACATTTCATTCTGTTCCGCCATCTTAATCCTCCTTGCAAGCTTCCCACTCTTCGATCTTCTTCATCAAATCCATTTCTTCATGATCTTTCTTAGGATACTGCTGATATGTAGCTTTGTTTAGTTTTCCGGCTACGTACTGGTTGTAATAGTGCCGTGCCAACTCCAGCGGGATATCCCTGTGTTTCCCGGTTATCGTCAATTTACTCTTATCGCTATAAATAATTCTTATCTTCCACATGATTTTTCTCCTTTCACAATCTCTTCACAGATCCATCAAACTCCCGTCACAATCCTCCGGTATATTAATACTTGTAAAGAGGCAAACAACCTTTTATATAAATACTTTTTTTCATACTTCAGCCGGTAGGATTCCCCCAATCTTACCGGCTCCTCCCTTTTTACAGAGATCATTTACTCTTCTGAAAATCTTTTAAGTATTCCACCAGAGCGGATCGGTTTGTACCACACTCATAAAATGTCCTGGATTCATCTTCTACATAAGCATTCTTACCGTTGTGCCACTCTGACTTCACTCCCACAAGGTAATACTGTTGAGCGCCGTATTCATAGTCCTTGGATTCCTTATAACTGGCCCAGGAATGTTTCCAGTTTACCTTTACCACAATGGCAACCTTTTCCGACAAATCATAACGGTAGTACCGTTCCCCGGTTTCTTTGGTTTCAATCCATAACGACCATGTCTCATAGGCATCTATGAAAGCTGCACGCTGTTCATTGTTCTTCAGGATGGGAAGCTCTGGCTGTTCTGAATATTCAGGATCATTATTTTGCCGATTCAGATAGTTTTCAAATTCTCTCTTAACCAGAAGAATGGCATCATACTGCATTCTGAGTTTCCGTGCGAATTTAAGGCTGCTGTCCTCATCACCTAACAGCTTTAATTGCTCTTTCAAGAAATTTGTTTCCTCTCTAATATCCTCTAAGCAGTAAGCAAAAGGACTCATCGGCTCTGGGGTGACTTCCATATATTCCCCATCAATTATGTTTTCAGTAGAATCCGGTACGCTTTCCTCCTGTTCTGGTACGGTTTCAGGCTCTTTGCTCGCAGGTTCTTCAAAATCCGGATTCAGGTTCATAAGCTCCTGTACAAACCGGCCGTACTTCAAATGAATCTCAACTTTACCAATCCTGAAATCGATTCCTCCAGCAAAACTGCGAAATTGAAAATCGTACAATCCGGAATGATAGCCATAAGCTCCATAAGGAGATATTTTCTCCTGTACAGCCTTGGCCCGCTCTGCATTGGTGGAGTTCTTGCGACAAACCTCTAATACCCTTTTTAAATCTCCATGTGGAATCTTAGTCCACTCTCTCACAGACCACGCAGCATCATATTCTGGAATTGATCCATCACGACCAGCAGAAGCATTACACTCCAGCTTACACGCTCCATGGAACTTACAAGACCAACAGCAAGATGATCCGCAATTACTCCCGTTTCCCGGTAATGTTCTGTTCTCAAATGAGATTGTGCAGCTATACTCATTTCGATGAGGGCAACTGGTAGGATCAGAATTAAATTCGCAGGTACCATGATTTTCTTTCGCCCCTCGTTTCTCTTGAGCTTCCTCCAGCGCCACTACATTCCACTGAACCTGAATGCTTGCTGCCAGATAAAACCATTCCGCAGTTCCGTCTACTACAACGGCCCCTCTGTCTGTAAAATGCGATATCACAATCCTGTTATCGTACAGTTTGGCGTAATAGGTCTCACTATCTACTGGAAATCCATAAGAACTGCTTCCGTCTGGGTATGCCCCAAGATATGACTTTAACTGCCCCTCTGATTTATCAACCTTTATTACACGATTCATGTGATCTTCCATAAACCATGCTTTGTGATTCTTTATCAACCAGACTGCAAAGGGATTTAAGAAAGATTCTTGCAATCTATACTGCTCTTTTACATAAGCGGTCCGATCCTGAGTTTCTTCTGGCTCCCGGTCCTGTTCTTCCTCTGGCTCAGAAGTTGCGACAGTCTCAACTTTTTTCTCACGCTTCGGCTTCATCTCTCGGATAGCCCGGACAGACGTTTCTGGTGTTATTAAGTCCCGTTTTTTCTCTGGAAGAGATATCATTTCTATCAACTGGCTGACATTGTAATCCATAAATTCCGGATTAAGTTTAGGCAACTCTCCCGGAGATATTTCCACCCCGAACTTCTCATACAAGGATACGCACCGGGAAGCCCATGATTTGTCTTTTTCATAATTCACATTCAGGAAAGCATCAAAACTGGTATAGCCCTGTTCTTTCCATAGCCTTTCATCTCTTATGGCTTTCAAGTAGTACCCCGTACTGACAAAACCGTTTTTCACATCCGCCATGGCGGCATCAGCAAATAACTTAGCTTGTTGTAGTGTTAAGCCTGATCGTTTAATCTCCTCCATTTTTCCTTATCTCCTCCCGGCACACACTCAAAATGTATGTGCAGCTCACTCCGTCTTCTGGTTTTTATGTACACATGATCCCCGTGGATCTCCCTGCCGCAGATATAGCAGATATGTATTTCCTGTTCAGGTGGAGTACTGTTTTTCTTCTTATTTGCCATCTTCAGCCCTCCGCATTCTCTGCCCAAACTCTGCTATCATTTCAGCGACTACCTGCTCCATGAAGGGATACTTCTTCATAAGCACTACTGCCCATGTATTCATCCGCTCCCATTCGTCAGAATGTTTTGGAAGAACCTTTCCACGGTAATTGAGCCAGAACTTGTTATAAACCTCTTCAAAACCTTTCTGTACATCCTGATCTGTCATAGGCTTTCCACCTTCACATAAATACCAGGAAGATCTGACCAGAACTTTTCAGTTATCTCTGACGCCACCTGCGCATCATCTTTCCAAAAGTGCAGCTCCGTCATTACGTCCTTAAGAAGCTTTACCAGATTATCCGTATCTGGCTTGCTGGTCTTATATTCTCCATTCTGGTGTTTTCCCAGGACGGGGAAGCACCACTTTGTTATCAACCTCACTGGACCAATATACCTCTCTTCTGGCACATGCTGCCCTAAGTGAGCCAACAGCTTCGCCCTGGCTGCCTTTAATTCTTCTGGCTCATAAAAGATCGGTTTTCCATTCACCACATGAACCTGCTTCTCCTGGTGCGTCACGGTGGGGACCTTTTTCATTGGTATAAAAAATTCAGTCACCATGAAGTACCTCGCTCTCATATTTTTTATGAGCCGCGTTAAATGCTCCCACTAGCCGTGAATCAGCGTTCTTCTTTTTTAGGTATCTTCTGACAGTTTTTTTCTTCTTTGCTCTCTTGGGAGAATCAGCATTGCTTTCAAAAAGTAATACTAACTTTTGAAATTGATTATTTTCTTTGCCATATCTTTTTGATAACCATTTGTAAAACGTCACTACATCACGACCCCTCTTTGTTAATTTTTTATCATAATCTTATTTTTTTGTTGTTTTGAAATCCGCCCTGTCATGGGAAGGGGAAGGGAGGGGACGGGTGTCAACTTAGACCCGTCCTTTCCTACCCCATGACCACGTGTAACGGGGGAAAATGTTATATTATAATATAGAGTCTTCCCCGCACTCCGGGGATTCCTGATTTTAAGACTTCCCCGCACTTATACCGTTCTTACGGGGAGGACTGTTTTCAAGTGTTCCCCGTAATTTACTGCCTGACGGGGATTCCTTGTCATTCAGGCTCTCCCGTACCTTTGTTATCATCATTTTTCAGTATAAAACCATCTTCAATTATGTAACCACCATGCTCTTTTACCCGGTCACGGATAGTTCTATCCGACACACCAAGGTACTCCGCTACATCATTTACAGTTGGTTTCTCTCCAAAATTGCTGCCCTCGATTGCTTCTTCCAGAGCTGTTTTTCGGTCCGCTTTTCGGCTTTTGGCATTCTTTTTATTCTTAGCGCTGCCTCTTTGCCAGGGTGCCTGCTCTGATTCTGGCTGAATATCTCCCAGTACTCCAGACTGATCCACTACATGAATGGGATAATTAAACCAGAGATTTTGCGGTTGGAATTTCGAAAACTCACGTAAGGTTCCTTCAATTCTCCATGCCGTCATTGCCTTTACTTTTGCTTTGGCAGCCTCGATATTACGCTCCAGGGCTATCATCTGCCACTTGTCCAGCTTCTCTTTGCAGTAATTAAGCATCTGGAAGCTACTGCATAAATCGTCCAGAGAGAGATCATCTTCCCACTTAAAGTGTGCATCAAGATGCTGCTTGCAGGCATCACACACCGCTTTATTTTCCTGCTGTTTCATTAACTCCTCGGTTGTTTCAAGTTCTATTAAATCAATAAGTGCATCCGGATCCCTGGCAAATACTCCCGATCCGCTGGCGCGATCCATGGACTTCTTTCCGCCCTGGCTTCCCTTGCTGTGATGGTGGCAGTAAATCACTGCCACGCCCAGCTCCGTACACACCTTGTCAAACTGATTACAGAAATTAGACATCTGATCTGCGCTGTTTTCGTCTCCGGTAATGACCTTGTAGATTGGGTCAATGACAATGGCTATGTAATTCTTTTTCGCCGCCCTGCGGATCAGCATGGGCGCCAGCTTATCCATGGGACGGGACTTCCCTCTTAGGTTCCAGATATCTATGTTTTTAAGATTGTTTGGTTGCCACCCAAGCGCTTGATACACATCCTTGAAACGATGGAGACAGCTGGCGCGGTCAAGTTCCAGATTCACATACATGATCTTTCCCTGCGTGCAATCCCAGTTAAGCCACTTTCTCCCCTCAGCTATGGCGATACACATTTCTATCTGAAGAAAGGATTTTCCTGCTTTTGATGGTCCTGCAATCAGCATCTTATGCCCCTGACGGAGCATTCCATCAATCAGGGTCGGCGCCAGCTCCGGAAGATTGTTCCATACATCGTCCAGGCTTTCCGGATCCGGAAGATCATCATTGATTGATTCAATCCATTCCTTCCACTCTGCCCAACTCTCTTTTCCGATGTTGGTATCAACAATAAACTGCTTCTGACCGCCTCGCATAATGCCGGGCATTCTGGAGAGTCTGGAGGGGTTGCGGTTCTGCTGATCAATGGCAAGTCCGTTCTTTTTGCAGATATCATATAGATAATCCACCCGTTTCCGGTATTCGCTGTAATCTGCAGCGTCAACCCTTACAATGGCATGGAGACTCTTTCCGCCACTATGCACCAGACAGGCAACCGGTAATTCCAGTTCCCGGATAATAGCGTGCTGCTTCTCAATCTCCATGGAGTCTGATTCCACCAATGCATACTTAAAATCAGAGACATTCTCATTCTTCACACCTTTTCCGTCCAGAGGGTTAAAGCGGATCCACGCTCCGCCCTCTGGATCGTAATCGCCAAGTACGCTGCCAATATCACCCTTACATTGGGAAAGGAGTTCAATGAGCTGCCCCGCAGTCCTACCGAAAGAACCTTTATCTGCAGGAAGGAATTTCTCATCCTTCTTCCAGCTCTTTACCACATAACCGACATTCTCCCCAGCTTCAAACAAGGTTTCCAAATATTTTATAAGTTCCCCGGCTGGATCCCACTGCCTGGGTTCCGTAACTTCTCTTTCTTCAACCCAGTTTTTATCAACAATAATTCCTTCCGCTGAAACGGTATCGTTCCAGTCAAGGGCAGTACCGGGATCATAAGGTGGGGTCCACCCCTGATCCCTGGCATACTGGACAATGGTTCCACCTGTCACCGGAGTACCGGCCCCGTGGAAGCCCCGCCATTTCTTTTCACATTCCCCCGCGTGATACCGCTGGTCGTTCATGCTCCATCGGTCCCACACATCAACGGAATACCCTTCATGCTGCAGAGCCATGCCGACATTAATCCAGTCCTGGTAATCAAGCTCTGATGGGTCTATATGATTTAGGACCTCCATGAGGTCGTATGTACTATCCATGTTTCAAGTCTCCTTATTCCGGTATATACTCACGCGGATTTACGCCAGAAGGGGCGCCCCGCCAGCCTGCCGCTGCTATACGGTCAATCATGTTCTTGGCATTGTCAAAATTCCATGTTCCCACATGCTGAAAACCATACTTTTCTAGGCAGCGGATCTGCTTTGGCGTGCTTAAGTTTTCTTCCCGGCGTTTGTTCAGTCGGTCTAAAATCAGATTGGCTTTTCCAGCATTGTCTATTTCATCTGGCATGATTCCGCGCTTTTCCAGTTCTTTCTTTTGTTTATCAGTAGGTGGCGACATTTCCCAGCCAAAAGCAGGAACATATCCGGATAAATCCTCCGCCTGAATGCTCATTTCAAACTGCAATGGATCCACCAGTGCTTTCTTACGCTTTTTCATCTCTTCCAGCTTCTTTGCGAGGGCTTCTTCTCTCTGTGCAACAACATCCTCAGCCGCTTGTTTTTCTGCCAGTTCTATATCCACGGGGCAGCCAGCCAGCTCGATATTCTCAGTCATTTTTCGGGCTACTTCCTCATCCTGACAGATCAGACTGGCCGGATGGCAAAGCTCATGCCGCTCGGTATGCCATAAGAAGTCCAGTAAAAGTAAGTGGTCCTTTCCCGGAAACAACCTTGTCCCACGTCCTACCATCTGGCTGTAAAGGCTTCTCACCTTTGTGGGACGAAGCACCACAATGCAGTCAACACTGGGGCAGTCCCACCCTTCGGTCAGTAACATGGAATTACACAGTACGTTATAATCTCCCCGCTCATAGGCTGCCAGCACTTCGGCACGGTCCTTGCTGTCTCCGTTTACCTCTGCAGCCTTAAAACCTTTGTTATTTAGAATGTCCCTGAATTTCTGGCTTGTTTTAACCAGAGGAAGGAATACAACCGTTTTCCGATCCTTGCAGTGCTTTTCCATTTCATCAGCAATCTGATACAGGTATGGATCAAGAGCGGTTGCAATATCTCCGGATTTAAAGTCACCCGACTGCATTCCGACTGCTGATAAATCCAGCTTAAGCGGAAGGGTTAGAGCTTTGATCGGGGAGAGATAGCCGGCTTTAATCGCCTTTGGAAGTGTATATTCGTAAGCCAGACTGTCAAAGCATTCCCCCAGGTTTCGCATATCACCACGATCCGGTGTCGCTGTTACGCCTAAAATATTGGCTTCTTTGAAATAATCTAAGATCTTTTGATAACTGTCAGATAGACAATGATGTGCTTCATCAATGATAATGGTGTCAAAATAATCTACTGGGAACTGCTTTAACCGCTTTTCTCTGGTAAGGCTCTGAACTGATCCGACTACAACCCGGAACCAACTCCCCAGGCAGGTTTCTTCTGCCTTTTCTGTGGCACAACCCAATCCCGTGGCTTTCCCGATCTTATCAGTAGCCTGATCTAAGAGCTCTCCGCGGTGCGCCAGAATCAACACTCGGTTACCCCTGCGTACACAATCCTCTGTTACTTTTGCAAATACTATTGTCTTACCACACCCCGTAGGGAGGACCAGGAGCGTCCGCTTGACGCCCTTGTCCCATTCTTCAAAGATTGCAGCCTTTGCCTCTGACTGATATGGTCTAAGTTCCATAATTAAAACTTCCCTGCCTCAAATTTTTTCGGTTCATATGGAAGAAACCTCTTCACATGATTAAACTTCTTGCTTGGATCATCTCTTCCAGGTGTTACCTCGATCGTAGCTTTTCCTTTTGCTCCGGGAACTGCTGGCCAGTTCATTCTGACCTTTCCCTCGATCTCCTTTTCACCAATACAAAGGAAGAACTGTGCAATTTTCCACTGCATCTTATCATAAAGAAGTAAGTTCTCTGTAAGGAGAGTTGTTCCCTCCTGCGTGTCGATTCTCAACTTTAAAATGGCTTTGTTACACTCTGGAGATTTATCACCGCCTGGGTGCCTGGCCCGTTCGAATGATTCCACTGTAAACTCATAATCGCCCGGAGGAAGGAGGACAAAGTCCCCGCCTCCCTCACCTTTTTCCACTTCATCGTCCCATCCTAATTCTTTTGCTTCATAATCTGCCATCTGTTATATCCTCCTCTAATTAAATACCAAGCTGTCGGTTTCTTTCATTTCTTTGACCATTCCATAGACCTGTTCCCAAGCACCCACAAGCACACCTGCAATAAAATCCTGCGGATAATCAGCCACATTCATATCTGCAGGGAAGTATCCCCTTGCGGCCACTACGTTTTGGATATCCCACTCGTCAACCTGATTACGAACCATCAAATCGCGAAGGGTTTTTGGAATCCGTTCATCAATCTTTACATCTGGTGGGGTTACTGATTCTGACCTTGTATCCACCGGTGGAGCTGCTTTCTCTTCTTTTGGAGGCTCTTCTCTGCTCTGACTGACAGTACTCCCAGAATCCTCCTTTCTCGGCTGAGTAACTGGTGACGTGGTCTTTTTTTCTTCCGAAACGGGATTTCCCGCAACGGAACTTTCTATGATGTGGCGAATTGAATCGTATTCAAATGGCACTTCGTCGGGAAGCCCATAGCGATTTTTGGCGTCCCAACATGAATGATGAGTCGTGTACATAACACGTCTACCGCCCTGAGCTTTGTTCTTGCCCTTCTGGGCGCCCTGGCCGTCTACATTTACAACCATGGTCTTGTAGTTACAGAAGAGGACCATATCTGCCCATTCCTTCACCATGGGAGCCACGCCTTTACTCAGTTTCATTTCCCAACGGTCATAGGCTCCCATTTCATCCGGCTGCTCAAACTTTCGCATTTTTGCATGAGCTGTTAAAACCACGTTGATCCCGATTTTCGTTACATCAGTAAGAAGATTTAAAAGCTTTCCAAACTCCTCCTGAATATATGTATAGCCTTTTCCGTAGCCAAACTCTTCAATGCTGCTCTTGTGGTTCTTATCACATACGCTTGTGGTACATAGCATTTCCGCCCAGTCTGCCGTATCAAGAATTAAAGTTCTGCAAACATTTGGTATGCGGATCACCTCTGCCACCTGTTCCAAGATCATAGTCCAGCTGCTAGGCTCTGGAAGCCTTGCAACATCCATATCCTTTGTACTTCCCTCGGTATCAATAAATACTGGATCCGGGAACCGTGCTGCAAAAGTTGACTTGCCAATTCCCTCGGGACCGTACACAACGGTCTTCTTCGCCCCTGGCAACTTTCCTTTAATAATCTGCATTAAAATACTCCTTCCTTCCATCCTGTCTTCTTATCTTCCATAAGCGGGTGCTCCTGACCTGCCACGTATCCATCTTCAATAACGATGCTGCATTCCTCCCCGGTACTTACCCTGGTAGCAATGGCCTGCAGTCCCTCTACTTCCAGCCACTCACCAAACTCCTTAAGTACTTCAAGGTCCATCTGCTCCAACTTATCAAGGAGGACAAAACCGCACTCGGGATTTAACTTCCGGACAATGGCAGTGGATACCTTAAGCCGGTCGGAACCTGACATGTTGTCCCACTGCTGGCCCTTATAAACCAGCTCTCCCTCTTTAATAGAAAGTTCCGGAAGAGGAAGCTCCGCTTTTTTAAGCAGATCATTCTTAGCGTCACGGGTTTCATCAAGCTGCTTAGAAAGCTGGTCATACTGCCTGCGGTATTCCCTGGCGTCGTCTTCTGCTTTCTCTTTATCAAGGTTCGCCCGCACTTTCCGGTTGATCTTCTCAATATCAGAAATGCTGCGTTCCAGTTCTGCAGTGGACTGATCCTCCAGATCCTTCGCATTCATTCTTGCAATGGAAAGATCTGCGCGAACCGCCTCCTGTTTTTTCAGAAGCTCCTGGATCTGCTCCATGAGTCTCTGGTCTTCCTGCTCTAACTGGTGGAGCCGCTCCCGCTTTCTTTGGTTCTCGCCGTTTTGCGCCAGGATGTCCTGTTGCTTTTTAATAAGTTCTGAAGCAGACACCAGCTCCACCGGTGCATCGTTATAAGCCGGTTGTTCCTTTGCATACTTTTCTTTCTGATCTGCAATACGACCAATAGTAAGCCGCTCATTATACTTCTCCTGTTCTTCCCGTTCCAGCGTCAGGAGCTTGTCCCCTACCCCAATAATTTTAAGTAAGATCTGGGCTTTTTCTTTTGAGGTCGATTCCATGAACTTTGGAAGGTTCAAGGCAAACTGTTCCACAAAGTCATTAAGGAGTTGCTGTCCGCCCTTCTCTCCATTCGGATCCGTCACCTTCAGGGCGCTGTTCTTTCCTTTCCGTTCAACCACCAGACCATTGCTCATGGTGATTTTGAGGTTAGGTGGAATCACTGACTGGTCGCGCTGCGCCTGTGAGGGACGGAACTTGTCCCCTCCAAGCACCCAGGCAATGGAATCCAGTACAGAGGTCTTTCCCTGGTTGTTTCTGCCACCGATAATAGTCAGGCCGTTTGCTGATGGTTCAATCTTTACAGCTTTAATTCGCTTTACATTCTCAATCTCCAATTGATTGATTTTCATAGACATAGTTGCATTCCTCCTGTTCCCTATGTATAATAGGGATGAATAGTGTTTACGAGTTACCTTGATTCCCTGGGAGTTGCCGCTCCCGGGGTTTCTGCTTTTTCGAAGCCAATAATATGACCATCGTTTATCAGCAGGGGATTTAAATTCCCTGCATCGAAAGCTATTTCCAATGTGTTTATGGACAGGATCTCGGTTCCTTCAGGCGTCCAACTAAAAGTATTCACGGTGTCTCACCTCCCCTCACAAAGTCTCTAATACACCGCATATGGCAAACAATAAAGCCAGACAGCAGAAAAATATAATTGTCATTCTGACATAACATATAACCTTGTCCATCAATGGGTGTCTGCTGTGATCATAGTAATCGTCTAAATTGTCATAGTACTGCCGCATGTGTTTTCTCCTTTCTTCTCGGAGCCATTACGAAAAGCTTTGTCCCACCCTTAAAACTGGTATTGTAGAAAACAAGACGAAAATCGCTATATATTACTGCGTACACTTCTGATCGGCTGTAATTAGCGTATCTCTTCTGAAATCCTCTCATAGTACTCCTTTCATAAAAGAATGAATTCTTTGATTTCCTTACTGGTAAGTGGCCTACCAAGTAAGATACTGGCAGCCTGTACCGGCGTTAGTTTTAAGACCTTGCTTAAACTCCACACTTCTTTCATGGTGAAGGTTTCCGGGTTCTTACATTTTCCACGAAAGGTTCTTACTTCTATGCCAGCTTTCGCGGCCATTACAGTTTCACAGATATCGTACATTTCACGATTGGCAGAAATACAAGCCCGGAATACACGTCCTGCGATTTCCTTATCGTTTGGTGCTGATTTTGCCACCTGACTCCCTCCTTTTCTCGTAACCTCTGCACGCATATCCCCTGCTACGTTCCGGACAGAGACGGCGGTAACGGCAGGTTTCACATGAATATTCAGGCATGTCAGGCCACACCCAAGCCCATTTGAGCGTTGGCATCTGTGATCAGCTCTTCCAAATACGTAGGAACCTCATAGCAGTCAACCAACTCATGAGCATCCGCGATCTGCTGTGTTGTTAATACCCGGATATTCCGGTATTCGATTACTTTTAAACTGTTCATGGATTCTCCTTTTCATTGTGTCGTTGCTACTGGACATAAGTCCGAATAAATGTGTCCAATCTGGACAACTGTTCTGTATTGGCAGAGTGTAGTATATCTGTGATCCGTTTAATTCTCTGTTCCTTTTCAGAAACCTCCCGATCTACTCCACCAGTGACCTGATAAACCCATACATTGGCAAAGATTTTGAAATACTCAAACACCTTGTCTGCGTCTGCTTCTGAGATAATAAGGTTTGTTACGTTGAGTTTTCTTCCGGTCATATGTGAATACATTTCCCTTGCTATGGTATCGCAGGCATGGTGTATATAAGGAAAATAGTGACCGTGGTTGTATTCTCTTCCCAGCTCTGTAACGTAAGCGTCGCAGAGTTTACGGTAATAACCTACTGGAGTAAGCGTTCTTACCGGTCTGCTTTCTATTATGTAAATATCCATGTCTTTCACCTCCTTGAATTAAATATGGTTGTCGGGTTACTGGGAGTCGTTGGATTCTTCCGCAAAATAATCCACTGGAACCTCGAAATACTTCGCCAAAGCCATAAGCTTGTCAAATTTCGGGTTGTATCTCCCATATTTCCAATTTGTCAAAGTAGCCGTAGCCACTCCCGTTTGTTTAGCAACTTCATAATCAGTTACTCTCGCCTTGTCACGTAATTCCGCATATTTTTGGTACAAAATTACACCTCCATTCTAAAACTTGTTGACATTAGCTAAGATTTCTAATATAATTAAGAGGTCGATCAAAGTTATAAAGAAAACTCAGCTAATTCCGCTTTATTTAGCTTATATATCAAAGCTATGAACATATAATAGCATTGATTTCAAAGCTTGTCAATGGGGTTTAGCTTATTTTTCAAACTTATTTTTACGAGGTGTAATATGTATGACATTTTTGAAAAACTATGCGAAGAAAAAGGCGTAACTCCTTATCGGGTATGTAAAGAAACGGGAATAACCACTGCTACTATTAGCAATTGGAAAGCAGGAAGATACGTTCCAAAAGCTGATAAAATGAAAAAGATAGCTGATTATTTTGATGTTACAGTTGATTACTTAATGACAGGAGAAGAGCCAAAAGATTACAGTGCTGAACTGTCTTCGGTTGATACGTTAGCGGCTCATTTCGAGGGTGAAGAACTTTCAGACGAAGAAATGGAAGAAATTATGAATTATGTTCGGTTTGTAAAAAGCAGACGTAAGTAGTACTACGTGGGGACAATTAATGAACGATTTAGAAAAACTAGAGCAAAAAGCATACGAAGAAAATATTAAGATTGATTACATTAATTTTAACAGTAAGAACATTCATGGATTATACTGTGACGGGTCGATAGCAATCAGATCTGATCTGCCAACCACCGCCGCTAAGGCAGATGTACTTGCCGAAGAACTCGGGCATTACTATACGACATCTGGAATCATTACGGGCACAAAAACCACAGTTAATCAGAAGCAGGAACGTGCTGCCAGACTATGGGGATTCAATGACAGAATTGGTTTAATGGGAATTATAAACGCATTCAAGGCTCATTGTGAAAACGTGCACGATATTGCAGAATATCTTGACGTGACAGAGGCTACTTTAAAAGAGGCGCTTGAATGTTACCGTCAGATATACGGAACCGGAATTATGGTGGATAACTATTTTCTGCAATTTGAACCAAATCTTCAAATACATACTATGTTATTCCCAAAATAAACAGAGATGGAAAAAGCCCCAGGAGCGGTAACTCCCAGAGCTTTTCACATAAATTCTCTTGCCGGACGCGCCGGAAAGAAATGATATTTTAGGCATCTATATTATATCATTTTCAGGACGCGCTGGCAAGGGGCGTATTTTTTGCGTTTAAAAATAAGTTATCCACATTCTATCCACAATAAACAGCCGAAAAGCGCCGGCGCAACAGAAAGGAAATGATAAATATGGCAACAGCGAAGAAACTCCCCTCCGGCTCCTGGAGGTGTCTGGTATACAGTCACAGCGAACCGGTATATTTAAAAGACGGAAAGCCCGCCCTTGACAAGAATGGAAAGCAGAAGCAAAAGCGGATCTATGAATCCTTTACCTGTGACGATCCATCAAAAGCAGGGAAAAGACAGGCAGAAAAAGATGCCGCTGCATTTGCTGCAGATAAAAGCACCGTCAGCCGTCCAAAAGATTTTACCCTTGGAGAAGCTATTGACAAATACTGTGATTTAAAGAGTAATGTCCTGTCCCCATCTACGATCAGGGAGTACCTGCGCATGAGGAAGAACTATTATGGAGATCTGGCCGATACAAAACTCCGGAAGCTGTCTTCTGAGCTTGTGCAGCACTGGGTCAATAAGTTCGCGGCGAAGCATAGCCCGAAAACTACCAGGAACGCCTATGGCTTACTGTCAGCTGTGATGGAAATGTATGCTCCAGGCATTCAGCTGGACGTTACTCTCCCGCAAAAGGTTAAGCCCGATTTATATGTCCCCACGGACAATGATATACGTGGCATACTGGACTACTTCGCCGTGAATGATAAAGATATGGAGATAGCTGTTTACATGGCAGCGTTTGGCACAATGAGACGATCAGAGATATGCGCCCTCACAGCTGCCGATGTGTCTGGGAATCTTATCCGGATTAATAAAGCCATGGTTGATGCAGGAAAGACAGAATGGGTGACGAAAACCACTAAGACAGTTTTAAGTGCGAGAACCGTGGAAATGCCGGAATACATAATAAAGAAACTTCCTGATAAAGGAAAGCTGATAGACTTAAATCCGGATCAGGTGACAAGGAGATTTGAAAGAGCCCTGACAAGACTCAATGTCCCTCACTTCCGCTTCCATGATCTCAGGCACTATGCCGCCAGTGTCATGCACGCAATCGGCGTACCGGATCAGTACATTATGGCAAGGGGTGGCTGGTCATCTGATGGAACTTTAAAAAGAATTTACCGGGGAACTATGGAAGATTACAACACGATATTCACAGGAAAGATCATAGATCATTTTGAGACTATGCAACATGAAATGCAACACAACAAGAAAAAAGCCCTGTAAATACAAGGCTTTTAAAAAGCGCGAGACGGGACTCGAACCCGCGACCCCGACCTTGGCAAGGTCGTACTCCACCAACTGAGCCACTCGCGCATAAATATTTGTTTCACAACACTGGCATTATATCATATACAGCAGAAATTTGCAATATATTTCTTAATTTTTTTCATAACAGAAATAATATCAAACAAAGGTACATTTCGAAAAATCTGGAAAATTACTCCAATCCTGTATCTTAACATAAAACTGGAAATCTCACCCATCATCCCTTATTAATTTCCTTGTTTTATTAATTTTCAAGTGCTATTCTTTTATAATCTTAATCCAACACTTAATATATCCAATTATTCTGATTTTTAATTGACACCATAAGAACAGTTCCGTATAATGCAAGAAATTGGTCATCTGACCAAAAGGGAGGCGTGATATGGGGCAAATTTTATCAATAGAAGAAAAACCCTGCAGCACTTCAACAGAAGACAGAATTCTGGATGCAGCCCTTACTATCATTCAGGAAAAAACCATCAGCGGCCTGAGAATCCGGCAGGTGGCAGAAAAAGCACATTTGTTTCAATCCAATATTCACTATTATTATAACAGCAAGAAAGAACTTCTCCTTGCTGTTCAGAAAAAAGTCTTAAACCGTTACCGCGAAATCCGCCAGCAATCCATTAACCAGTCCGAAATTGGTCCGGAAGCGACTCTTGAAGATCGTCTGGACATTTTTATAAAACAAAAGATTTACACGATTTTAATAGAAGATAAATATGATGTTGCTGAGCTGGATTTTTGGAATCAGTCCCGTCTGGATCCTGACATGCATAAGGAATTCTGTCTCTCCTATCAAAACTGGAGAACGGAGATACGGGAAATCGTAGAAAAATTCTCACCGGATATGATATCTGCAAAGCAGAATCTGATTGCCGGGATTGCGGTCTCACTGCTGGAGGGAGCCACAGTTCAGTTTCTGGTTGACAAAGAGGCATTTGATTTAGATTCTTATTTTGCTTATTGCAAATCAATCCTGATCAGAGAGATCAGAGGCTAGGAGGAACCAATGAAGGAATTTCTGAGAATGGAGCAGATCACCAAGCAGTTTGGAGATGTATTTGCCAACCGCAATATCAATCTCTCTGTAAGGGAGGGAGAAGTACATACTCTGCTGGGAGAAAACGGTGCCGGAAAGAGCACCCTGATGAATATTCTTATCGGCTTATACCAGCCCACAGGAGGTGCCATTTTTCTCCGCGGAGAAAAAGTGAAAATTGATTCTCCAAAAGCCGCAGTAAAAATGGGTATTGGCATGGTTCACCAGCATTTCATGCTTGTAGAAGCCATGACCGTATTAGAAAACATCATTCTTGGAAGCCGGAAGGATTCCTCTGTCTTTATAAAAAAGGACCGGGTTAGAAAAGAAATCCTGGCACTTTCAGAAAAATACGGTCTTGACGTGGAACTGGACAAGCAGATCACGGAAATCTCTGTAGGCGCACAGCAGCGGGTGGAAATTTTAAAAGCTCTTTACAGGGGAGCGGAACTTCTTATTCTTGATGAACCCACGGCTGCGCTTACCGACATCGAAGCAGAAGGGCTTTTTGCAATTATCCGAAAACTGACCGAAGAACAAAAATCTGTAATATTTATTTCTCACAAAATGAGAGAGGTTCTTTCAGTCAGTGACCGTATCACGATTCTGCGGACCGGTGAGACCGTTACTACATTAAATAGAGAGGATACCGACGGCACCCAGCTTGCAAACTTAATGATCGGAAGGGAAATGGTACCCAGTAATTATGAAAAAGTTACCTCTCCCGGAGATGAAGTCTTAAGCTTTCAAAATATCAGCTATCAAAAACAGCATAAGCACAGCGGCTTAAATGATGTAAGTCTCACCATACGGAAGGGAGAAATCCTGGGCATTGCAGGAGTGGACGGAAACGGCCAGTCACAGCTGGCACAGCTGGCTGCAGGGATTATTGCTCCCGAAGAGGGAAGTGTTTTGTTAAAGGCCTCCCGCGTCTCCCGTTTTGCACCAAACGGCTTTATCCTATCCCATGTTTCCCATGTCCCGGAGGACCGCAATAAGATGGGACTCATCGGCAATATGACAGTGAGGGAAAATCTGGTTTTAAAAGCGACTGAAGAGGACCGTTTCTCCTATGGGCACGGAGCACTCTTAAAGAATAAAGCCATTACGAAATTTGCTCTTGAAATGCAGGAAAAAAATGATATCCGCTGCGCTTCCATCGAGCAGGAGGTGCGGAACCTATCTGGAGGCAACCAGCAGAAAATCATACTGGCAAGAGAAATGGAAAATGACCCGGAGCTTTTAATCGCGGTTCATCCCACCAGAGGCTTAGATATCGGAGCTGCCCGTTATGTCCATGATACCATGGCTGCTGCCAGGGATAAGGGCTGTGCGATTCTCTTAATCAGCGCCGACTTTGATGAAATACTCAATTTATCCGACCGGATTCTGGTCATGTTCGAGGGACAGGTCATGGGAACCTATTCAGGAATCAATCCGCCTATTGAACAAATTTCACTGGCAATGGCAGGAAAGGGGAATTAGGACATGAAACAGAAAGAAAATTTAATGAAGGTTATTGTGCCCGTGTTATCCATTCTGGTAGCATTTATTATAGGAGGCATCATTATTATCTGCCTGGGCAAAAACCCCTTTCAGGCATATGGATTTCTGTTTTCCGGTGCATTCGGAAGCAGCAGAAAGATCGCTCAGACCCTTGTAATTTCCTGTCCTTTGATATTTACGGGACTGACTGCAGCATTCTCTTATAAATGCGGCGTTTTCAATCTTGGCGGGGAAGGTCAGTTTGTAATGGGGGCAGTTGCCAGCATATTTTTTGTTACTAAATCTGGAATAGAAGGATTCGCAGGAATACTGCTCAGTCTTCTTATCGGCGCTGCAGCGGGAGCAGTATGGGGCGCAATTCCAGGAATTTTAAAGATTACAAGAGGCTTAAATGAAATGATTGTCAGCATCATGCTGAATTATGTGGCAACTCTTTTTATGGGTTACGTTTATACAACCCTTTTGCGTGACGGGAGCGTACCCCAGACCTTCGCCATCCCCGACAGCACCAGACTGGCAGTCATATCGAAAAGCTTCCCTGTTCACTGGGGTGTATGGATTGCATTGCTTCTTGCATTTGCAGGGTACTATTT
Source organism: Bacillota bacterium (assembly GCA_023460575.1). GTDB lineage: Bacteria > Bacillota > Clostridia > Lachnospirales > Lachnospiraceae > Lacrimispora. The sequence goes on along the minus strand of JAEWPQ010000306.1, from coordinate 31,401 downwards.
TCTTTTCTATACCTCAAAGGGCTTTAAGCTGAGGGCAGTGGGATTAAATTCAACTGCAGCATTTTTCAATGGTTTTCCCGTAAACCGGTATGTTCTCTTTTCCTTTATTGCCTCCGGAGCAGTGGCAGGACTTGGCGGAAGCGTGGAGCTTCACGGCAAGCAGCTGAGACTGATGGGTGGATTTGGGCAGGGATTCGGTTTTGACGGAGTGGCAATCGCACTGATCGCCCAGCTTAATCCTATCGGAACTGCTGCTGTGGCATTTATCTTCGCTGTGCTGAGAAAAGGAGCCAGTACTTTACAGACTGGTATGCAGATTCCCACTGCAGTGGTTGATATTATTCAGGCACTGGTAATTATATTTGCGGTGGCAGGCACTGCGCTATTAAAGCTCCCCGCAATCAGACAGTACATAAACAGCCATATGGGGAAAAAGGAGGTTACCAACTGATGGATGCATTTTTTAACATAAATTTTCTAACAGAACTGCTGCTTTCCACTATACGTATGGCTACTCCTATCCTGTTTGTTGCACTGGCTGAAACCTACTCGGAACGGGCTGGCTTAGTCAATATTGGTCTTGATGGAATTATGTCCTTCGGCGCATTAATCGGGTTTTTAATCGGATATAAAACCGGAAGCCCCACAGTTGGTATCCTTGCAGGCGCCCTTTCAGGTATTGCCATTAATATGATTTATGCGTTTTGCACCATACGCCTGTGTGCTCCGCAGATTGTTTACGGCATGGCAATTAATATTTTTGCACCAGCACTGGCTTCCTTCATATACCGCCTTTCCTTTTCCGATACCTCAACACTTATCCAGGGCGTTTCCATGAAGGCGCTTCCCATTCCGCTTCTCAGCAGAATCCCGGTTCTTGGACCTTTGTTCTTTCACCATATTCCTCTGGTTTATGCTGCCTATCTCCTGGTACCTGTCACTGCAGTTTTCTTTAACAGGACAAAAGCGGGGCTTAATTTTAAAGCCGTGGGAGAATTTCCCAAAGCGGCAGAAACACTGGGAATCAATGTAGTGCTTCAAAAATACCTTGCCTGCGTCATCTGCGGCGCACTTGCAGGTATCGGCGGAGCGTATTTAACCATCTGCTACACCAGCACTTACTCCGAGGGAATCGTGGCAGGCCGAGGGTTTATCGCACTGTCAGCTGTTATATTCGGACGCTGGATGCCTACCGGCGTATTGTTAGCCTGTCTGCTTTTTGGATTCTGCGATGCACTGCAGATCCGGCTGCAGCTGTTAAGTCCGTCCACACCCTACCAGCTTCTCCAGATGATCCCCTATCTGTGTACCCTGTTTGTTCTTGCATTTTTCGGCATTCGAAAAAGCGGTCCGAAAGCCAACGGACAGCCCTATTACAGGGAAGAGCGCTGATGATAATTCCAGGACAGCCCTGCGATTATATATTTTTTCAAACATAAAAGGAGGATTTATTATGAAAAAGACTATGAAAACAGCTTCTCTCATCATGGCTGCAGTCCTTACTGCCATGAGCCTGGCTGCATGCGGCAGCGCGGCTGCACCAACAAAAGCAGAAAGCTCTGCTGCAGAAACTTCTGCTGCAGAAACTGCAAAAACGGAAACCACAAAAGCCGGGGAAACACAGGCTGCAAAAGCGTCAGGCTATAAGGTAGCCATGGTACTTGACTCTTCTGTATCTGACGGAGGCTGGGGCGCAAGCTGCTATCAGGCTATGGTTAATGCTGCGAAGGACAGCGGCTGGGAAACTGTGTATACCGATAATGTAGCGACTGCAGATTTTGCCACTGTCATGACAGATTATGCAGAACTTGGCTATAACCTGATTTTCGCTCCCGGCAATCAGTATACCGATGCAGTAAAGCAGGTAGCAGAAGAATATCCGGAAATCAATTTTGCCCTGTTAAACGGAACTGTTGAGACAGAAAACATTACCTCCATTCTTCCTGATGCGAAGCAGATCGGCTACATGGCAGGTGCTCTTGCAGGTCTTATGAGCAAGACAAACAACATCGGATTTATCGGTGGTATGGAGCTGGATACCACAAAGGCAAAGCTGGAATGTTATGAAAAAGCAGCAAAAAAGGTGAATCCTGATATTAAAGTTTCTTCTGCTTATGCAGGCTCTTTCAGCGATACTGCCAAAGGTAAGGAGATTGCTTCCTCCATGGTCTCCACCTACGACGTTGATGTAATGTTCGGTGATGCCTCCGCAGTTGATACCGGAGCACGGGAAGCTCTGGCTGGCTCAGAAGGCAGATACGATATCGGTCAGCCGGGAGATTTAGGTTCTGCTGACCACAAGATTATTATCTGCTCTGTGGTAACCGACAACGCAGCTCTGTTAAAGGCATGTATGAAGGACGTGGAAGCAGATAAGTTCGGCGGCCAGACCATCTACGGCGATTTAGGCAATGGCTGCTTAAGCATTGGGACATTCTCAGATGCAGTACCACAGGATATTCAGACACAGTATAAAGAAATTGTGGGTCAGATTCAGGCAGGAACTTTTATTCAGTAATTAAAAAGCCCCGTGTAAGCAAGTATGAGTCATACTTGTTTCACGGGGCTTTTCCCTGTCTTTTTCGACTGGAATCTTTCTAACGATACATAAATAACAGAATTGGGGAATCCTGATTATAGGTTGTTTAATATGAATCTTATTTTTTCAGTGCAAAGGAATTAAAGAAGGTATCGATTTCCGGTGTTCTTTCTCCTGTTGCAGAAACTGCCTGGAGCTGATAAATACGATCTCCTGCAATGAAAACTCTGTGATAGAAGGTGATAGTATCAGATCCTAACGGAGCGCTGTATTTTAATTCTTTTCCAGCATATTCTCCAAGGGTAATATCACTGCTTTCATCAATTGTGTAGGGAATATTGGAAACGGCACCCTCCAGCATAGCTGCGGGATCTGCTGCACTGCCCTCTGGTATAGCACTGTACATAACATTATAAAGGGCATCCTCCTGCTCAAGCATATAGGAATACATATCAATTGTAGTATTTCCGGAAGGAACTGACTGCTTCATCTCTTTTGGTGTACCCGGATAGCTGGCAGTAAACACTCCGTTTGGATCTTCAAAAGCTGTGAATCCTTCTGCAGCGCCTGCTTCTGTACTCACTTCAGCCGTTTTGCTTTCCTGCGTTGTTGCCTGTGATTCTGCCACAGTTGTGTCTGTTGCTACGGTTTCTGCCTTTTTACTGCAGCCTGCAAGTGCTGCAATCAATAAACAGGCCAGTAAGATAGAATAAATTCTCTTTTTCATAATTTCTCCTCGTTAATTGGTCTTGATATTCCCCTGCTTTTATATGTAAAATCGAAAGCAGTAAAATTATAGCACAAAACCTAAATGGTAACAACCTTTTATTTTTTTAATTATTAATTAATATTTTGTAACGGTTTTATTTCTCCTGCCGACGTCCACGAATATGTTTTATTTTAGCAGCTAAAACATATTGACAAAATGTTTTGAATGCTATAGAATAATTTGAGGTGATGATTATGGGAAAAAGTATTGTTATACTGGAGAAATTAATTCGTTTGATTAATAAAATAAATCAGGCAAATAAAGTACCTAAGGATTATGGAACTGGAGATATGCTGTACCACGCTGAAATACATACGATTGAAGCAATAAAAAATCATGAGAATGTGAACGCCAGCGAATTGTCAAATGTATTGGGAGTAACAAATGGTGCGATAACGCAAATAATCAGTAAGCTAAAGAAGAAAGGACTTGTTGAACAGTATAATATAGTTGGAAATAAAAAAGAGGTTTTTTATCAGCTCACAGATAAAGGAAAGATAGCTGATTTTGGACATCAGAATCATCATAAAGAATCATATAAGAATCTAAATCAATATATTGATAGTCTTGAGGATGATAAGGTTATTATTTTAAATGAATTTCTTGAAAAGTTAATCCAAGATTGGCCCCAGAAATAATGGGGCATTTTAAATGCAATATGTTTTAGTTGCTAAAAAATATTGTAAGATCTAATTTAGTAAAAATTCATATAAAAAAGGAGTAATATTAATTATGAAATCAAAAATAGTATTAATAACAGGTTGTTCTTCTGGATTAGGTCAGGATATGGCAGAAAGGATGACCCAAGATGGTTACACAGTTGTTGCTACAGCAAGAAATCTAAGTGACATAGAAAATATCGAGGCAGCTTTAAAACTACCGTTAGATGTTACCAGTAATGGATCCATTACAAACACAGTGAACAAAGTAGTGAATCAATATGGAAGGATAGATGTTCTGATCAACAATGCCGGGTTTGCTTTCAGATGTACGGTAGAAGACATCTCTGATGAAAATATCCAACATATGTTTGACGTAAATGTATTTGGCATAATAAGAATGATTCGTGAAGTTGTCCCTCATATGAGAAAACAGCAGGCGGGTAGAATAATTAATATTAGTTCTATTGCTGGTAAAGTAGTATTACCGGTCAGCGGGGCATATTGTGCATCAAAGTTTGCTCTAGAGGCATTAAGTGATGCACTTCGCCTTGAATTAGCACCATTTGGAATTTCTGTCATAGTTGTTGAACCTGGTAATATTAAGACTAATTTCATGAAAACAGTAGATAAAAATTCTGATAAAGTTATATCAGACCCTCAATCAGCATATTACGAATTTTATAAAAAATATAATTCTTTTAATGATAAATCGCGAACAGTAGAAGCGCTTCCAGAAGAAGTAACTCAGATTGTCCAGAAGGCAGTTGGTGCAGTAAAACCTAAAGTTCGATATATGGCATCGGTACCAGCGTTCAACCGTCTTATAACTCATTGCTCAGATACAGTAAAAGACAAAGTTATAAAATCTTTATTCAAAATAGAGTAATGCTGGAATATTTACATATGTTTCAATAAATTTTAAGCACCATTTTTGGTGCTTTTTGCATGCAGTGTAATTATTATTTTAGTAATCGTCCGAGAGCTCATACTACTGAAAGACAAAGGAAAATACATTTCATGTTATTTAAATGGCTTGACTTTATTAAATCAAAGTGATACAACTAATTTTAGTTAAGTACTTAATAATTCATTGTTTAACAAATATACATTCGAAACGAGGAGGATTACTATGACAAACAACGAAATGGAAAATCTAATTGAAGATATATCTTTTATTGTACATGATTTAACTAGAAAAGCGTATGCAAAAATTGATGAATATTTAAAAAAGTTTGGCCTTGTCAGATCACATGCAGCTATTTTGCGATTGCTAAAAACAAACAAGGAGCTCCCTATGAGTGAACTAAGTGAGAAGATACAAGTTACAAAGCCAAACGTAACACTATTAATTGATAAGCTTGAAAAACTTGGATATGTAGAACGTGTAAATGCTTCACATGATCGCAGGATTATTCTTATCAAATTAAGTGATGCAGGCGACGAATTTGTCGAAAGTTATGTAAAAAAGCTACATGGTTATTTTACAACAATGTTTTCAAAATTAAGCTCTAAGGATTTAGGCACTTTTAAATCGAATATATCATCTTTAAAAGAGCTTTTATCAAAATTAGAAGAGGAGTGAATTACCTATGGATATAATATGTCTTAAGTTATCTGCAACAAATTGCTACTTATTAAAAATAGAAAATGGATATTTACTTGTTGATACCGGATATGAAAGCGATTTAACTGTTTTCAAGCAGGAGTTGCATAAAAATTCTATAAACATTAAAGATATTAATTATCTTTTTTTAACACACCATCATAATGATCACAGCGGTTTAGTGAATTTCTTGGTAGAAAATAATAATAATATTCGTATTATAATGCACAAGTATGCATCAGAAGCGTTAAAAACAGGCAAAAATGTCGATTTGTTAAGAAATGAAAAAAGAGGAGTTCCCAATAAGAGAGTACGCTTTCTTATGATTATTCGCAAAAAATTAAAAACAAGTTGGACAAGTACTTTTCCAGTGTATAAAACTAGAGATACAGATATTATTGTTGACGGAGATAATACCAGTATATTAAAAAAATTAGGAATGGATGGAAAGATTGTATATACCCCGGGTCATACAAAAGGAGATATATCATTAGTTCTTGATGATGGAAGCTGCTTTTGTGGCGATTCTGTAATGAATCACCCAATTGTAAACATTTTAGGAGCCAAGTATATGACAATAGGAATTGAAAATCTGGATGAATATTATAATAGTTGGAACAAATTGCTCTTTAATGGTTCAACGACTATTTACCCGGCACATGGTAAACCGTTCAATGCAAAAAAGCTAAAACGTAATATCGGAAAAATAAAAACGCTGATTCCGACTCCTGATATTATGATTAAATCATAATAATTAACTTGTTGTATCAGGGCGATATCTCGGAGGGGTGACTATATTTTGCGTACTCTGTAGAAAAGCAAGAATGAAAGTAGAGATTTTATCGTTGCCTTGACAAAAGATCAAAAATGGATGATAATGAATATATTCATTCACTCGTAAATGATTTTAATGGAGGCAAATTATGGCATTATCAAAAAATAAATTCACAGAGGACAAGAATGATCGTTCTCGTAAAATAAGGATATCGAAAGAACCGGATGAACGACGTCAGGAAATTGTTGAAACAGCATTAGATATGTTTTCTGAAAAAGGTTATGAAAATACAACCATTCAAGATATCGCTGAAAGGATGAATGTATCTCCTGGTTTATGCTACCGCTATTTTAAATCTAAAACGGAAATCTTTGCGGCAACTTCAGAATATTATGCAATACAAGCGGTAGAACAAATGAAAATTCCAATATCACAGAATATCCCGGCAATTGAAAAATTGAATCTTGTCATAAACCGCATGTTTGATTTTTCGGTTAATCATCATGAGTTTGAATCGAGATATAATGAGGGGTCAAGCATCAGGGCAATTTTGTTGGATGATGTAGCCTATCAATGGATGACTGTAATGATACCGATTATAGAGCAAGGAATGAAAGAAAATACATTTAGTTGCAGCAATGCTCCAAGAACTGCTCAGTTTTTGATTTCAGGTTTGGTACACACGTTCCACGCAGAAATGCCAGAGGAAAATGCGAAGGAATATATGCAATCCTTTTTCGATTTTACACAAGATATGCTAGTACGTGTTTTAGGATTCAAGGCAGATTAGAATATTAAATAGAATATATGTGAAAGAAAAAGTACAAAAAAGCCTATTGGCTATCATGTACTTTTTTATTGGCAGAACAATGAATAAATTCACTCATTGACTTTTACAGCTTAAAGGTTTATTATGTGAATGAATAAAATTATTCACTATTGTTATTATGTTTTCATGATGAAATTTATGACAGAAATTATAGAAAGACTGTTGAGACAATCAAGATTAAGTCAGGGAGATGATAAATCAATCAATACTTTCAGTCAATAGCAATACCACAATTTCACTCATAAATGTACACAAATTTTAAACTAAAGGAGATTTTTATCATGAACAAGGAAGAACGTATCACAATGCTAAGGGAAGCCCCAATACCCCAGCTTTTATTAAAAATGGGATTGCCGACAATGATCGGCATGCTGGTGACAGGTTTTTATAATCTAATAGATGCTTACTTTGTGGGTGGACTTGGGACTAGCCAAATGGGGGCCATATCCATTGCCTTCCCACTTGGACAAGCAATTGTAGGCATCGCAGTTATGTTCGGCGGCGGTGCAGCTGCGTATATATCCAGGTTATTGGGAGAAAGAAAAAATGAAGAAGCAAGTCATGTGGCTTCAACTGCTCTTTATTCAAGCCTTATTATCGGTGCTGTTGTAATCATTCTGCTAGAGTGTTTCTTAGATAAAGTATTATGGTGTTTAGGTGCAACGGAAACAATTTTTCCTTATGCAAAACAATATGCCATTATCTATGTGGCTAGCTCAATTTTTAATATATTTAATGTTACCATGAACAATATTGCTTCAAGTGAGGGAGCGGTTAAGGTTTCCATGACTGCGATGCTGCTTGGTGCCGGACTGAATGTCATCTTTGCACCGACTTTTATTTTCGGTCTGCATATGGGAATTATAGGAGCTGGTATGGCAACGGCGGTTGCTCAAATTATTACCTCAATTATGTATTTGTTTTACATAGTAAAGAAAAGAAGTATCTTTAGCTTTTCGCTAAGAGAAATCCGTATTGAGGGTACAATCTTCAAGGAGATTTTCAAAGTTGGAATTGGAATACTTGTTTTTCAGCTTGCAACCAGTGTTGCTATTAGCTTAACAAATATGGCAGCACAGCCATATGGGGATTCTGCCATTGCTGCAATGGGAATCGTAACCCGTGTCATCTCAATGGGTATCTATGCAGTATTTGGTTTCGCAAAAGGCTTTCAACCTGTTGCAGGATATAATTATGGTGCAGGACAATATGATCGGTTGCAAAGTGCGACAAAAACCGCAGTGAAATGGACTACCATCTTTTGTGTGTTAATGACATTGCTCATGATTTTATTTCCCCAGCCGGTCGTTTCTTTATTTACAACAAACGATGCATCAGTCATAGAAATAGGCTCATTTGCTCTTCGCATCAATATCATAACATTCATTTTCTATGGAATAGAAGCAATTTACTGTATGCTCTTCATGGCACTTGGTAAACCATTAGGTGGCTGGGTACTTTGTGCCGGACGTCAGGCCGTTTTCTTTATTCCTATTATTCTTATGCTTCCAAAATTTATGGGATTATACGGAGTGATAGCTGCTCAACCAATTGCCGATATTATAACGATTATCATCATGGGAATATTAGCAGTAAAGCTGAATGGAGAAATCAATGAATGTCACTTAAAAATATAAAGGAATTTATTAAAATTAAAGGAGAACTGAAAATGAAAGTTAAGCAGATCTTGAATCGGATTTATGTAAATGATATGGATCAGGCAGTAGAGTTCTATGTAAACTTGCTAGATGAAAAATGTAGTATGAGATATGAGCACAAACAATTTCATATGGAATTAGCACAAGTAGGCAGCATTTTAATTATTTGCGGCACGGACGAAGTACTGGAGTCTTTTAAAAACACAAAAGCAACATTTATTGTTGACTCTCTAATAGAATTTAGGGATTTTCTATTAGAGAACGATGCCACGATAATGAAAGATATAAAGGAAACTCCTACAGGGCTTAATATGATTGTCAAACATTTTGACGGTATGATTGTAGAATTTGTGGAACAGTTGCTAGTTTAGAAATGCGTTTCTGAAAACATAGTTTAGAGACATAATGAATGCAGTGACTGGTTGTATACGGATGTCCTTGATTTTTTCATAAGGGTTTACCAAACAAGGAAACTCATGGTATAATATAGGAAGAAATATGCCGTTTTCAGTGCGGCAGAACGGAGTTTTACATGTCACTCATACCGTTTCAGAAATTACCGCCCAGAAGGCACTCCGAAGATGCCAGGCAGTATGCATACCGGATCATACGGCATTTTATTCTAAACCTCCATCTTCCCCCGGGAAGAAAGATGAATGAGGTAGAACTGGCTGATGCTCTAAACATTAGCCGGACTCCCGTCCATGATACCCTGTACAAGCTTTCCCGGAAAAATCTGATTGATATTATTCCTCAGAAAGGGGCGTTTGTTTCAAAGATAGATACCGGCAGGATTGAACAAACCTTATGGATTCATAAACAGCTGGGAACATCCATGATCCAGAATATCTTTATCCGAAATATAAAGGGTTCTCAGTTTGATGTTCTCTATCACCATTTACAGGAGCTTGAAGACTATTTATCCCAGGGAGAATTATCCCATTCTGTACGGTTAATCACCGACTATTACCATCTTCTTTATGAACTGGGAGGAAAGATGAATTATATATGGGAGGCTGTGCAGAAAGCCGGAATGGATCTTCAGCGGCTTTTATATCTGGCTGCATCTGATACTTCCGTTACAGAAGATTTTATAAAAGACCTTACGGCTCTCACCGACGCGCTGGCTGCCAGAAACACCGACCGCGCATGCACGGTTTACCGCCATCATCTGTCCCGGATCCAGCTCCTGATTCCGCCATTGCAGGAGTGTTATCCGGACTATTTTCTTGAAAGCCAGTCAGACTTCCAAACTGCGGACTTCCATAATCAGAAAGGAATCAGCTATGATGAATGATAGTATACAAACCAGATTTACCCTGAATGGTAAGAGAGCTCTGATTGCCGGCGGAACAGGCGGACTTGGAAGTTCTATCGCAAAGGCCTTTCTTCAAAGCGGTGCTGACGTGGCTGTCTGCGGAGGGCATCCGAAAAAGGCTGACATTTTAAAAGAAACGGCGGACCGGGAAGGGAAACGCCTTCTGACTCTCGGATGCGACATCACAGACCGCGATAAAGTGGAAGGGATGCTTAATGAGATTGAGAGAGAATTGGGCGGCCTGGATATTTTAGTCAACAGTGCCGGTATGAACCGCCTTATTCCTGCCGAGGATTATGAGGAAGAAGTGTTTTCACAGGTCATGGATTTAAATGTTCTTGGAATCCATACGGTCACCCGTGCTGTAGGAAAACGTTTTATGATTCCAGCCGGATACGGACGGATTTTAAATCTATCTTCAGTAAAAGGCCTGATCGGAACCGGTCAGGATTATCTGGCTTACTGCACAAGCAAAGGAGCCGTGAATATGTACACCAGACAGCTTGCATGTGAATGGGGAAAATATAACATTACCTGCAATGCCATTGCTCCAACCTTTGTCCGGACGCCTATTAACGCCTTTCAGCTGGATGATCCTCAGTTTTACCAGACACTGACAAAGCGGATTCCTTTGGGGCGAATCGGACAGGAAGAAGATATTGCGGCAGCTGCACTGTTTTTATGCAGCGACGCCTCCTCATTTGTGACCGGTCAGATCCTTGGTGTAGACGGCGGATTAACCGCAATGCAGTAAAGATAAACGATAAATATAAACGGAGGAATGAATTATGATTTTTGGAAATATTTATAATCCAATGCTGAACGAACAGCTTGCTGTTCTGCCCGCCCCTCTTGGCTGTGCTATCCGTTATTTAACCGAGCATGACATGGCAGTACATGAACCGGGCGTATTTTCCATCGATCTTAATGGTATACCTGTCATTCTTCAGGTGCTGGATTTAAAGACCGGAGACCGAAGCGGACTGCGTCCTGAGATTCACAGGAAGAACATTGATGTGCAGTTTCTTGCCTGCGGCGGTCCGGAAGAAGCCGGCTTCTACACAGACGACGGAAACGGACAGGTTGAGGAAAATCTTCTGGATACTCCAAGAGACATCCTCTTTTATAAAAACGATCCTGCAGCAGCGGAAGGCCGGATTCATATGATTCCTGGAACCTTCGCAGTTTATTTTCCATGGGATGTGCATATCCCTGCAATTAAAGCAGGGGATACAGAAGCTCCCATAAGAAAGATCGTAATAAAAGTACCGTTAGAAAGCTGCCTGAAGGACAGTACCCGTTAGGAGGGCATCGAATATGGAGTTAAACCATTATCTGGCCGAGCTTTCCTTAAAAGATCCGGAACAACGGCGTGATGCTGTGAGGGAGGTGCTTGTAAAGGAGCATCTGGATTTTGATATTCAGGAAGAGCCGCCTTCCCAAAAGAATCCAAGAGGAATTTATAACTTCCTTCTGACCCCATGGAACAACCAGCCTGGTCCGCTTTTCTGTGCCCATTATGATGCAGTACCTGGCAGCTTCGGAGCCAATGATAACGCCGCCGCCATGTGTATCCTTATATCACTTGCCGGAAAGCTGAAGGAAGAGAATTTTCCTGCACGTTTTGCTTTCTTTGACGGAGAGGAAACAGGCAATACCGGAAGCAGACTCTACGCCGCTTCTATGAATCATCAGGAGATTACCGGAGTTATCAATCTGGATGTGTGCGGTTATGGTGACACCATTGCAGTTAACAGCCGGGGTTACGAGCGAAAAACCGGAATAGAAAAATTTTGCAGGAAAGAGGTTCTGGAAGCGCATAACGGAGTTCTTGTTAAATATCTTCCAGGAAGTGACGAAGCCTCATTTTCTGGCGGGCGGACTCCCGCGATCAGCATTGCCAGCGTGCCCAGATGGGATATCCAGTATCTCAATGCGCTTTCCAAACTGGGCAGCGGTCTTTTAGGCAAGCCGCCGGAATTTTATATGATTCTGGATCAGATGGAGATATCCTCTACCATGCATGGTGCATACCGGGATACTCCGGAATGGGTTGATTTAGCAGCTATGAACCGGATATACGACTATTTAACTGACGCACTCCACCGGCCTTATGATAAAAAGAAGAGGTTCCTTCCGTTTTAATATACAGAAGGAACCTCTTCTTTTAGAGAGAGTGGGGTTTTAAAAATCAAATGTAAGAATAATCTTGCGGATAGACGGATCACGGCTATCCACAAAATCAAAGGCCTCCTGAGCCTTAGTCAGCGGGAATGTGTGGGAAACAGAACCGGTTAAATCCAGTTTTCCCTCATGAATCATATCAATAGCTTTTCCAAACATTTTATTCTGAAGTCTGGAGCCTCTTACATCAAGCTCCTTGGCTGTTATGGCAAACTGATTGATCTCTGTAGGTGCAGTTGAAAATCCCATGGTGATAACCTTTCCGGCATTTCCGGTTGCATTTAAAAGGCCAATCAGAGAATCTTTGTTGCAGACAGCATCTATGGATACGGTCGCTCCATGCATATGGGTGTATTCTTTCACTTTTTCCACAAGATCTTCATTGAGAACGTTAATCGTATATTCTGCACCATTGGCTTTTGCAGTTTCAAGCTTATCAGCCTGAATATCTGCTACAATGATGTGGTCGCAGATTTGTCTGGCAATTTTTAAAATGGAGCTTCCAAGAGCACCGGAGCCATAAATAAGAAGCATATCGTCCTTTTCCAGTTCTGCTCTGGTACAGGACTGAATAGCAATGGTTGTTGGTTCGATCATAACTGCATCCTGATCAGATATGGAGTCAGGAAGATGATAACAGTCCGTTTCCGGCACCGCGATATACTCCCGATAGCCTCCGTCAATATGAACTCCCCTCACTTTTAAATGATCACAGACATTTCCTCTGCCCTTCCGGCATGGATAACAGTGTCCGCAGCTGGTAACCTGGTTGACGATTACACGGTCACCCACTTTTAGTTTCTTTACAGAGGCGCCGGTTTCTGCCACCACACCTACCATTTCGTGCCCGATAATTCTGGGATAAGTTGCTGCTGCGTTGGTTCCGTGATAAATTCCCACATCTGAACCGCAGATTCCTGCAGCTGTCATTTTCACAATTACATTGTTTTCTTCATCAAGACCAGGTTTTTCTATATCAATTACCTTTAATTCTCCGGGCTTAACAATCTGTACCGCTTTCATATGATCTATCTCCTTTATGTCTTACCGTACCTCCAGATATTTGGAAAGAATCTCATCCATTTCTACTTTCCGGCTTTCTGTTAAGGGCAGCATAGGTTTTCTTACTTCGCCGGCGGGAATACCCTGACTGGAAACAATGTACTTTAAGTTTGCGCAGAGGCCGTTTTTCAAAAGCACATCCAGAATGTTATTGGATTTGGTCTGCAGAGATCTGGCTTCCTCCTCTTTTCCTTCCAGGTACAATTTCATGATCTGTTTAAACTGGGGCAGCATGAAATTAAAGCTGCTTCCAATAAAACCATCACAGCCAAATGCAAGAAATGCTACCATAGAGCTTTCAAAGCCTCCGTAACAGATGATATCGGAATTTATATTTTTAATCCGTTCCATCTGAAGAAGATTTAAATTGGTATGTTTGATTGCTCCCACTGCTCCGGATTTTAACAGTTCCCTGGTATCCGGATTATTTAAATCCAGCTCTCTGTGAGTGCTTGATGGAATGTTATAGTAAAGGACTGGCTCCCCCACTGCCTGAGCAATATCATAATAGTATTGTGCGATTTCCTTCTCGGAGAATCCAAAATATAAAGGCGGTGTCGCTGCAATCCCCCGGATTCCCAGTTCCTTTGCTTTTATCGCGTAAAAAATGGCTTCATCTGTGCTGATTGCACCCACGTGTGCATATAGATCGCAACGGTCATTTAACTCCGATGCCAGTTCGAATGAACGGATTCGTTCTTCTCTTGTCAATAGAAAACACTCTCCGGAACTTCCTCCGATAAAGAATCCATCTGCTCCTTCAGAAAGATTTCTTTCCCATAGCTGTCTGGCTGAAGTTTCGTTGATTTTCCCCTGTTTGTCAAATGGCGTTATAGAAGCAACAATTAATTTTTTCATGATAACATGTCCCCCTGACATTTAATTAAACCCCATTGTGTATTCATTCTCACGGATTCTTTGAGACGACCTGCCTTCACCTGCAGTTAATTATCGTTCTTTCCCTTCCAGAGCATGTACCATTTCAACTACAAGCTCATGGGCCGGAACGGGTATTTTGCATTTCTTAGCTGCTCTTACAACCGAACCGCTTATCATATCCACCTCTGTTTTCCGTCCATTCTGTATGTCTGCACGAATTGAGGTACAGCCGCCCGGTGACATCTCCGACGTCTTTTTTACTTTTTCCATAATTTCATCTGCATCTGCTTCCAGTCCCAGACCATGTGCCACTGCCACCGCCTCACGGATCAGTGTGACTGTCATATTCCAGGCATGGTCATTGGCTGCAATGTATCCCATATCCACCTGCAGAATTCCCGTAACTGCACTTAAGGAAACATTGGTAAACAGCTTGTTCCAGATCAGCTGCTGAATATTGGAATGAATCTTCACGGAAAAACCGCAGAGTTCAAACTCCTCCTTCAGCTTTGGTAGAAACTTATGTTTGTCCTCTGTGAGCATTCCCACATTGGTATTTCCTGTTCCGCCTCTCCGGATAACCCCGGGTCCCAAAACCGCCCCGTTATCTTCTGTTGTTCCAATAATAATGTGATCCTCAGGGGCAAATTCTTCCAGAATGTCTTCATGACCGGAACCGTTTTGCAAAGTCATTAAATAGGTATCTTCTCCGATCAGGTTCTTACCTGAGACAAGCGCATCCCTGGAATACAGAGATTTCACGAAAAGAAGTACCAGATCCATGGCTGGAAGCCCCTCTGAAGATGTCACTGCATTGGGATAATATACGTTTTCTTCCCCATTCTCCTGAAGTTTGATTCCTTCCTTCCGGATATGTTCTACAATGGCGGGAGAAGTATCCACCAGATAAACCTCATGTTTTTGAGACAAATGGCCGCCGTAGATGGATCCCATGGCTCCAGCCCCGATTACTGCAATTTTCATATCCATTCACCTTTCGTTATCTGGAAAACTCTGCAATTCCTTCAATGGCATAAGCACGGATCGGACAGGAATCAAGGCCTTTAATCGGAATTGGTGTATAGGACATGAAGAAGGTATCAGTTGTCAGTTCCTCTAAATTCTTAAGCACTTCTAAGAAAACCACATCAACCTCCATTAAAACGTCATGAAATGCAGAAACATCGGTGTTGTTGCTTTCGATGGAAACGCCGTCTCCGAATCCCACACATTTCACTTTCTTTTCTTTCAGCCATTCTGCAGTTTCACGGCAGATAAAAAGTCTCTTATCTTCCTCTGTGTTGGAGGCCGGAGTAAATGGAGGCAGCTTATACTGGGAATCCAGAATCACGATATCGCCTTCTTTAATCCGGTCACCGCAGGCTTTCTCCAGGTCTTCTGATTTTATTTTTCCGTTGGGCACCATATGGGTAATGTTCACATAAATGGCACGCCCCATAAATGTACCGATGGGAAGACCCTGTACATCAGTCCAGTTGTCATTGTGATGATACGGACATTCTACATGAGTTCCTAAATGGCTGGTTAAATCCATGATGGTATGGAAATCCGGGATTGGACCGCCTGTGTTAAAACGGAATAAATGGCACCGTCTTGATTCAGTTGCCGGATCCAGCTGCTTTGTTAAATCGATAACTCTTAAACCATTTCCTAATTGTGATACGCTCATTTGTTTTTCCTCCTGCGAGATAAAATTTAGTTTGTCTTACTGCTGTTATTATACCTGTATACCGGTATACCGGTCAATCTTTTTTTGTTGACTTGTGAAATTTTCTGGGGTATGATAGGCTAAAACCCATGAAAGGAGTTTTTCATGAACGATAGCGGTTCCCTGCAGTCACAGGCTTATAATACCATCAAAGAACAGATTTTATCCAAATCACTGGACTCTGATATTTTATATTCAGAGACCAGACTTGCAAAAGAACTTGGAATTTCACGGACTCCCCTGCGGGAAGCGCTCCAGTGCCTTTCCCAGGATGGCTACATCACCATCATGCCCAGCCGGGGATTTAAGATTCGCCGTCTGGATAAGGATACCATGCGTGAATCCATTGAAGTCCGCTGTGCCATTGAAGGTTTCTGCGTTCATCTGGCTGCTTCCTTAAGGGGAGACGAACGGTTTATAACACTTCTTAATGACATGGAAGCCTCCCTTGAGAGGCAGAAGGCCGCCCTGACTTTGGACAACTTTCCTGTCTCTTTTACGGAGGAGGATCATCAGTTTCATATGCTTCTGGTCCATTTCGCCAGAAACAGTGAATTTGACCACTTGTTCCAGCGCCTCCTATACATGATCCATCTGACGACTGCCAATGCCCTTACTGTTACAGGAAGGATACAGTCCACGTTAGAGGAGCATGAGATATTTTATAATAATTTAAAAAACGGAAATACAGATCAGGCTTATCAGGTTCTGATCGCACATCTCATGATGCCTCTTGGCATGAATTTAATCTAATAAAAAGCCAGCTGTCAAACCGCTACCTTCACCACTACCTTCTTGACCTGGCAGGGCACTCCTGCCACACAGCGGGGCTTATGGGCATCCTCGGGTGCCACGATAATCATGTCTCCCTCTTCCAGAAGTACACTGCCGCTAAGTCCCGGCTCTTCATAAAAGATTAAGTCACTCTCTTCCCGGCGTTCCTTAACAGTCAGTCCATCCCGCTTGCAGACACCAAACTGCTCCCTGCCGGAAACTACGTACTGGATATCAAAGAACTTCTCATGAGTTTCAAACAGAGCCTCATCAGGGGAGACTGTGGTGTACTCCTGAACATTTGCCACAACCTGGTCACCTGCGATGGGATAACTCCCCGGCTGAAGCGATGTAATGTCAGTTGATTTCAGCCATTCATAGGCCTTTGTGAATTTTTCTTCCAGATAATTATATTTTTCTGCAATTGCTATATTGGAAAACAGCATAATCTTCTCCTCTTTCCTCTTAACAGAGCTGTGTTTTATTTGCTTGCAATATCCTTTGTTTCTAAATTTCCCTCAGCGATAGCAACAATCTGATCCCAGATCTGTTCATCAACATTAACTCCGCTTTCCATACTCTGCTTTCTTGTCTCTACGGTGCGCTCGCCGGGGCAGGTAACTTTTGTGCCCTCTTTTTCCGGATGGGTGGCATCTGCAGCTGCAACTCTCTTATTTAACATTTCCTGAATTTCTTCCCTTGTGCCGAAAAGATAAGGATCATAAGCAATAAAAATCTGACAGCAGCCGGTACAGCTTCCTCTTCCTTCTTCATCCAGATTCAGACCGCTTTTACCATTGGCCATAAGAGCAGCCGCCAGATCCAGAGCGATGGCCATGGAACTTCCCTTCCAGTAACCGGTAGGAAGAATTCGCCTGCTATCTTCAATTGCTCCGGGATCATCGGTTAAATTGCCTTCTTTATCGAAGCCGCCGGGGAACGGAAGCTTTTTGCCTGCCAGACGGTAAACTCCAAGTTTTCCGTAGGCATACTGGCTCATGGCCATATCAAGCACGATGGGGCCGTCTTCTCTTGGAACAGCAATACAAAAAGGATTGTTTCCTACGCCCGGTTCATCACTTCCCCACAGCGGCATACAGCTTTCTGTGTTAATCCAGCTCATTCCCATAAATCCTGCTTCTGCCATTCTCCATGCATAAGTGCCGCCGCGCATCCAGTGTGTTGTGTTTCTCAATGCAACACAGCCGATTCCGTGCTCTTTGGCAAGCTCCATAGCACGGTCTGCACAAAAGAGGGCATTGGTGATACCGATTCCCAGATGTCCGTCATAATTTTCAACTGCACCCTTACCACCGATTAATTCCGGATCACCTTCCGGATCTACCAGACCATTTAATACATATTCCACAAAACGTGGAACACGGTTTAATCCGTGGCTTTCCACACCGTCTGCGCTGGACTGAGAGTGAATTCTGGCACATATTTCTGCCTTCTCTTTTGAAAGTCCCGCCTGCAGCAGCGCCTTCTCTACGGTTTCTTTCACTATTTCATAAGGAACTTTTATACTCATATCTTCTCCTTTTCTTCTGTCTTTTTCTATACTGTCATCTCTTCACTGGCTGACGGTTCCTGTGGGGCCGGTCTGGGCTCTCTTTTCGCACACTGCATCATCTCTTCATACAGTCCGCTTGCCTCTTCCGGAGAATAACCGTAAACCAGAAATACATCCATCAGATAGGGTGAATAACTGATCTTCATAATTTCCTGGGCAAAGCCCATTGCTGCGATTTCGCTGAGAGCAATGACGTTGGAATCATTATGAATAAATCCCAGAGACCAAAGTCTTATTTTCTCGGTCTTTGTAAAAATTTCATTTTTATACCGTTCTTCTACAAAATGAAAGAGTTCGTGGGCCAGTAAAAGTCTGCTTACATCCAGCCCTTCTGTCAGAACCCGGGTCACTTCCGGTTTCAAAAACAGCCTGGCCGCTTTATTGACTGCATCCATATAAATACAGATCTTATCAGGCACACGGAATTCTGCAAACAGCACACGGTCAGTCTTTTCCGGAAATTCCGGATAGGAAACGTCCATTCCCATAGCTTTTGCCAGTTCTTTCGGATCCTGGGTTCCATATTCTCTGCACACGATTCCGGCATACTCTTTTCCGCATGCCAGACTTTTTTCCATCCAGTCTTTGCGCTGGTCATCATGAAACTTTCCATTCAGGGGTTCTCTGGAAAATGCATAGCCGTACCATTCCCAGGGTTCAATTTCTGCCAGGTCTGAAAGCATATCCCCAATGGGCCGGACAGAGAAATGGGGGCGTTCATATCGTTGCTGGCTTTGTCTGCCTAAAAGCCCTGCCCCAATAGGTTTTAAGGCTTCCCGAAATTCTTCTTTTGTCATAATTTCTAACTTTCTCTCACGGATGCGATAATGAGGATTTCCTCTTCCGGCTCCCGATCACCCAGATCCAGACTCATTAACAGCATAACCTGTTCCAAATCCACCGCACTGTAATCGCTGACTCTTGGTCCCACGCATACATAAAAGTCCGGCCGCAGTACGGTATCTGTCTTAAATACTGCATTTTCATTCCAGATCTTTTCAACTGTTTCCTCATAATTCTTAATATGGCATTTTTCTACCACACCGTCGGAACACTGTACCTTGATAAAACCTTTCTTATCCACGATTCTAAGGGGTGATTTTCCTTCCCTGCTGCCCTGATATACAAAGAACTTATCGGTTTTATCCGCCAGTCTGATGCCGGAGACTTTTGGTCCGAAATCTTCTTCTGCAAGCTTACGCGCTTCTGATTCATCGCATTCTTTTAAGAGATCAGTTGTTTTTACCTCTGTGGAACCGGTAGCTATAGCGGTAACCTTACCAGTCTGATTATCAATTTCAATGTGGATTTCCACCGTATCCGGAGAAGCACCGGAACTGACTGCAAGATCTGCTGCTTCTTTTTTCAGATCTCTGATATCTTCCTGGCTTGGATTAGGAATCACACGTTCTACAACATCACGAACCATGGACAAGGCTACTCCAATGGAGGAGATTACTTCCGCATTCTCCGGAATACTGTACTGAAGTCCCATCTTTCCTGCGCAGTAAGGTACTAAGGAAGCAGCTCCGCCTCCGCAGCCAACCAGTCTCATACTGTCATGATCCAGCTTATATTTATCTGCCAGAGAGTTGATACATGCGCTGACCTTTTCATAATCTTTGTCAAGTATCTGGGTTGCAAGTTCTTCCACTGTAATACCAAGCTTGTCTGCCACCGGCTTCATCGCCTTGCGGGCAGATGCTGCATTGCCGTGTGCAAAGTACTTCTCATCAATCAGTCCCAGGACATTGGCTGCATCTGTGTTTGTAAAACATATTTTCTTTCCGTTCTTTAAACGCAGAGTTACATAATCAGCCGGATCTCCCGGTTTTGGACTTACCATCTCAATCTGGGGATCCTCAATTTCCTCTTCCGGCAGAAAGCATGCATACTCGCAGCCTGCGATATGGGCAGAACGGGGGCCTACGTCGACGACAGCCTTATCGCTGATACGGACCATGGAACCGCCTGCGCAGCCTAAGATTCTTACGTCGAGGGAGTTAATATACGTATCATGTCCGCCGATTTTTGCATAATCCACGCCAGGACGGCCATTTTTAATAACACCGATATTTGTTGTGGTTCCCCCTACCTCAAAATAGATGGCATTGGAAGCACGTAGATACATCAAAGATCCCATGACCGAAGCAGCAGGTCCGGAAAGTGCGGTAAGAATGGGACGTTTACGCATCTCATTAATCTCCATGACACCTCCATCCCCTCTCATGATCATTAATGGAACCATAACCCCAGCCGCATTAACGGAACTTTCTGTGGCATTTGCAGTAGACATCATCTTGGGAAGTATGGATGCATTGATCGCAGCCGTACGGGTACGGCGGGTAAGTCCATACAGTTTTGTAATATCGGAAGCCATTGTTACCGGCACGTCTTTCTTCTTTGCACAGTCGTGGATTCGAAGTTCCTCATCCATACTGTCTACACCGAATGCCATGGAAGCCACAATTACCTTTG
Organism: Bacillota bacterium; assembly: GCA_023460575.1. GTDB lineage: Bacteria > Bacillota > Clostridia > Lachnospirales > Lachnospiraceae > Lacrimispora. Next base: position 10,569 of record JAEWPQ010000306.1, on the reverse strand, counting down.
CCCCCTGGTCCAGGAGCTGGCTGATATTCTGATTAATGACATCCTCGGTCAGCATTTTTTTCTTAATAAACGTATTGTAAACCTTGATCATACGTCCTACTTTTTCATCCAGCACAATATCCTTCAGTGCCAGCTGGCGTTTTGCAAGCAGCCCTTCCAGACCGCCTCCTGCAACACCAACCACGCCTACGTTAGCAACATCTCCCTCGATAAAAGCATTAGTAGCCTGAGTAGTTGAGTGGGCTACGAATACCACGTCTTCAGGTAAAATACCACTTTCCTGCATGCAGTTTCGAAAGCTCTGTACAACACCGGCAGCAACGCCATCTTTATCATCATGTGTGGTCTTCACTTCATTTTTCCCAATAATTTCATGGGTATCATTGTCCATGGCTACGCATTTGGTATATGTTCCGCCTACGTCGATGCCCATTCGGACTGCTTTGTGTTTACGCTCTGCCATTGTATTCCATTCCTTTCCAGATAAATAAGTCAAATTTTATAAACATGGATTTCAAATTACTGCTCCTCAATTACAGATTGTTGAAAAGCGTCCGGGTGCGCAGGGGGCGCGCCCGGACAGGTGTTATCTTTTGGATTTTTGAGATTTGGTCTACTTGTCCGTGACTGATATTAAGACAGGAACCAGGCAGCACCCAGTCCGCCTAACATGATGAATGTTGCCAAATACTGCAGCACTCCGGCAAAATATGCATTGGGAATGGAAAGCTTTAAGAATTCTCGTGATTCAACCTTCGAATAAGCAAGTCCCCATGCAACCCATGACTGAGTAATACAGCTTCCGATATTTACGGTAATGGTCGGAATCGCAAATACCGCATAGAGGAACGGAACCGAGAAAGATGCAACATTTTGGAGTACACCAAGAGTTGCTGCACCACAGCCTACCAGAGTCATCGGTCCACGGAACAGACCCATGAAAAGAAGTACTGCAAATACGATACAAACAACAATCTCGCTTCTTGGCATTACATTTCCAATAATCACCTTAAAATATGGTGATGCAAAAGCTGCAACTGAGTTAAACATAGGAAGGGTAAGAAGAAATCCTACCAGCGGAGCGGTATCAACTACGCCGTCATAATACAGCTTATTAACCAGCTGACAGTTCTCCTTGAAACTTCCTTTCATTCTTCCGCAAAGGAATAGTGCCAGGAATCCTGCAATCACAAAGCCGCCGATTACAGAGAAGTCCAGCCAGATCTTTAAAATAACCGGAACTACAGGAAGGATTAAAGTATAGAACGGTGCATTCTTCTGCTCGGAAGCAGCTCCTCTTGTCTGTGCAGCCCATGCATGAACTGTCTTGGCACGTTTTAAATAGAAAGCAGCCAGAAGAGTAGTAATAACCAGCATGATAACAAGAGCAGCATAGCCCCAGTGCATAGCGTACCAGCCAAGAGTAAACTCAGGCATTTGATCTGGTTTTAAGAAAAATGCACGATACTGTGTAAAGTTAACCGGGTTGATATAAATACCGGCTGCTACTGATCCCATAAATGTAAACAAAGCCACAGATTTGGGAATACCCAGAGACATAAGAATCGGAAGTACGATAACACCGATTGCAATGACTGGGCCTGCACCTGTCATGGCAGTAAAAATAAGGGCAGTTACTACATTTAAAAGCGCTACTGTTACAAATGGCTTGTCTCCGCCTAACTCAACCGTCTTACGGATCAGGGTAGATGCAATTCCGGTATCCATAAGTACACGGCCAAACCATGCACCCCAGCATACATTAACCAGAGTTGTTCCCCAGCCTTCTGGTGCTGACTGGTAAATCTTATTTAAGGCACCAATCAGAGTGTTGTCTTTTCCAAACTGCAGAATCGGATTGGAAGCAAGAAATGACTCGCTTACAAACAGTGTTCCTCCAAGAGGAAGGATGGTCCAAAGAAGAGTGATCAGCAAAAAGCCGACCATCAGGTTATGGCCTTTGATACAGTAATACGCCAGACCAAAGAAAGAAATTAATAAAATAATACCAATAATATACTCCACAATAATACCTCCTATAACTTTTTATTCCCCATACTGCTGATAATAGTAACCGGTCTGCCAATAAGCAGCCTTTTCTCAAAACCTGTATTCCCCGCTCCTTTCCTCTTATATGACATTTTATTTCTAACCGGGCCGGCTTCCTATGCCTGTCCGGAAAAGAACTGTGGATAAATATCCCGAAGTGTGCCTGCATTCCATAAAATCGTATTAAAATGATTGGCACAGATCAGGCTGGCTGCTTCCGCATCCTTTCTCCTTAAATTATCAAGGAGCAGACGTCCTTCTACTAAAACATGTTCCCAGCTGGTAAGGGAAGACATATCAATCCGGTAGTTAAACGTAGTAAATTGAAGATAGTTTAAGCGCAGCAGATCTGAGTCTATAGTTCTGAATACCTCCCATGTATATTCCCTCCCGCAGAATGCAGATAGAAGAAAATGTACCTGTTGCTCTATCACCAGAAAGTCCAGGGGATTTTCTTTATTTATCTCCAATTTTTGTCGATTTAAAACCTCTTCCAGCTGTCCTAATTGATTCTCTGTCAATCCCCTGCGGCAGATCTCTTCTATCATGGCCTGTTCCAAAACAGTATGTGAAAATACAACCTGTCTGATCCGCTCTAAATCAAGCAATGTCACCTCTGTGCCACGCTGGGGATAGACTACAATGTATCCCTCTTCAACCAGGCGGGAGAGTGCATCTCTAACCATGGTCCGGCTGGCATTCATCTGACTGGATAATAAGTTTTCACTCAGCCGTTCTCCCGGTTTAATGGTCAGATTCAATATCTGGATCCGCAGCTGATTATATATATCATTTCTCTGATTTCCTTTTTCTTCTTCCACTTCTGCCATTTTTATAATCTCCTTTGTATCAATGAATGTGAAATGCATACAAGTATTTCATTCCGGCAATATTGCATATCAGTATCCCGGTAAATGCATATCAGTTAGCACTCCATTGCTTTGCAGCGATCATCCTTTTTGTAAAATATATCACACTCAACATTGAAAATCAACTATATTTTTCATGTTTTATACATATTTTGATAGTTCTCCTTCAATATCGACGTGTTTTTGCACAATATTTTTCCTCGCACTCTCTGTTTTTACCCATCAAATATTGCATACAAGTTGATTTTTCCTTATTTTCCGCGCATTGCAGAAAAACCTGGATGCAAAAACAGACTTTGGCATTGTTATCAAACCTCCAAAGTCTGTTTATCATATCTATTTCCAAGTTAACCTATACATTGTTTCCGCCAGCACTGCCGTAATCTCTGATTTTCCTATATAGTCTGGATCGGGGAATCTGCCTCTTTATTCTCATAAAGCCTCCTGTAACAACGGTAGACCTCACTTTTTATTTTCTATTTCACAGGATAAAAACCAGAAGGCGCTTCACTTAAATTGATCATAATATTCTTTGTCTGTGTATAATGCTCCAGCATCACCTTATGTGTCTCACGTCCGACTCCGGAAGTCTTATATCCTCCAAAAGGTGCTCCTTCCGGTATTGCATTGTAGGTATTCACCCACATACGACCTGTTTCCACAGCCCTTGCCACCCGTATTGCCCGGTTAATATCTCTGGTCCATACAGCTCCTCCCAGTCCGAATTCACTGTCATTAGCCATGGCAATCACTTCATCCTCTGTCTTAAATTTGATGATGCAGGCAACCGGTCCGAAGATTTCTTCCCTTGCCACTCTCATATCATTGGTCACGTCTCCAAGCAGAGTAGGACGGAGAAACGCGCCATTCTCAAGGCCGTCTCCGTTAATTGCCTCTCCGCCGCAAAGAACCCTAGCGCCTTCTTCCTTACCAATCTCCACATATCCTAATATTTTTTCCAGATGTCCTTTATTGATCTGACTGCCCATCTGGGTATCCTCTTCCCACGGAAGCCCTACTTTGACCTTGTTAAAACGTTCCACAGCCTCCTTTACAAACCGGTCATAGATTCCCTCCTGCACAAAAACTCTGGAACCTGCGCAGCACACCTGACCCTGGTTAAATAAAATCCCAAGCTGTACGCCATCCAGGGCCATCTCCCAGTCACAGTCATCAAAGAAAATATTGGCTGACTTTCCGCCCAGCTCCAGCGTTGCAGGAATCAGCTTTTCAGCCGCAGCCAGAGCTACATTCCTCCCCACCTCTGTAGATCCTGTAAATGCCAGTTTTCTAAAACCAGGATGCTCCAGCATATACTGTCCAGATTTGGAACCGCTTCCCGAAATCACATTAAAGACACCCGCCGGAATTACATCCTGAATCAGCCTTGCCAGCTCAAATACGCTTAAAGGAGTCGTACTTGATGTCTTAAATACGGTACAGCAGCCGCTGGCAAGAACAGGTGCCAGCTTCCAGGCTGCCATTAAAAACGGAAAGTTCCACGGAACAATCTGACCGACTACACCAATGGGTTCTTTTAAAATAAGACTAAGCATATTGTCACCCAGTATGCTGGCGCTTCCCTCCTCTGCCATGATACAGCCAGCAAAATAACGGAAATGCTGGGCTGCCAGCGGGATATCTACATTTAGCGTCTCCCTTATTGGCTTTCCATTATCCAGAGTTTCAACCATAGCCAGATGTTCCTTATTTTCATCAATTATGTCAGCAATCTGATTTAAGATTGACGCTCTTTGATTAACCGGAACATTCTTCCACGTTTCAAAAGCCTTCCAGGCAGCTTTTACCGCCCCATCCACATCTTCCTTCGTCGCTTCTGCACACTGTGCAAGAACTCTGCCGTCTGCAGGGCAGGTGACTGTAAATGTCTTTCCGTCAGAAGCAGGCTTCCACTGTCCTCCTATAAATAACTGATATGTATTCTGAAGTATAACGTCTTTCATATGCTTTTCCTCGCTTTCATTTATATACTTTAATTGGTTTGTTATTGACCATAGTCATTTATACTCATTATATGCTTAATTTTATAACTGTCAATTTAATTATTTTTTTCACAATTTATTGATATTTATTGATCTTTAAACGATTATTATTTAACAATTACTATTATTTTATTTATCAAAACATTAATTATTGTTATCTGTTTATTCTCAAAAAGCATTGTAAACTTAACATATGCTTCTCCTATCTTTTCGCGAAGGAATTCAATTAAACGGGATTTACAAGACTACTTCGATATGTTCTTAACAATTATGACAGCAATAGAATTCAAGAGGAGTAATGGAAGCATCTTAATTACGATATTTATTTAACTAAGACTATAAAAATAATTTTAAAATGCAAAAATCGGGAAACCTTAGAATCAAGGTTTCCCGATTTGAGTTAAGAAGCGGGTGATGGGAATCGAACCCACGTATCTAGCTTGGAAGGCTAGTGTTCTACCATTGAACTACACCCGCAGGGATTTCAGAAATATTTCAAACGTGCTTCGAGAAGCACAGTGCCCAAAGCCGGAATCGAACCAGCGACACGAGGATTTTCAGTCCTCTGCTCTACCAACTGAGCTATCTGGGCTTATTATCCTGCAACATCAGTAATTCTACAAGATTTTCTCTTAATTGTCAAGACAAGTTTTTTAAAATTTCGAAAAAAATATAAAATAATGATATCTTATATATTGACTATATTATAAAATTATAATATTATAATTTTATAATATGAAAGGAGATTCATTATGTCCTTAAGCCACAGCATACTTGGTTTCTTATCTTACGGAAGTATGACCGGATACGATCTGGCCAAGGCTTTCAGTTCATCTGTCCGGTTTTTCTGGTACGCCCAGACCAGTCAGATATACTTAGAACTTAATAAACTGGAGAAAAAAGAATGTGTTACCTGCGAAATCATTATCCAGACAGAAAAACCCAGCAAAAAACTATATTCCATAACTGCAAAAGGAAAAGAGGAATTTCTTCTCTGGCTTTCCCAGGAGAATGACGAATTCTCTAAAGGAAATAAAAATGCCTTTCTAATGAAAGTCTTCTTTTCCGGCTGCCGTCCTCCCAAAGAGTGTATTGCCATGCTGACTGATTTTATCAGTGACTGCAGCCATTATCAAAACGAGATGAAGCAGATCCCCGACAGCATTGGCCAGTACGGCAGTCTGGTGGAACGGGAGCAAAAACTGTATTGGGAACTTTCCGCTGATTTTGGTTATAGCTATATTCAAATGTGTATAGACTGGGCCCGCAGGTCCATTCAGAAACTGGAGGAACTGTCATGAATGTCCTGATCGTAAACGGAAGTCCCAAAGGTACAAAAAGCAATTCCTTAATGCTGACAGAAGCATTTATCCAAGGAATGAAAGAAACATCACCTGTTCATACAGAGATCCTGACAGTTTCCCAGCTGGACATCAGGCCGTGCGCAGGATGCTTTCGCTGTTGGAAGGACACACCGGGGAAATGCTGTATTTCCGATGATATGACAACAGTAATAGAAAAAATTATATCCGCTGATGTTGTCATATACAGCTTTCCGCTATATTATTTCGGACTGCCCTCCCAGCTAAAGGCGCTGATAGACAGGCAGCTTCCCATGGTTTTACCTTTTATGGAAGAAGGCGCTCAAAACGGCTCTCACCCTTCCCGGTATGATATGACAAACAAACGTTATGTGCTGATCTCCACCTGTGGATTCTATACTGCAGAAGGCAATTATGATTCCGTTGATGCACAGTTTACCCACCACCTGGGTAAAGGCAGGTACGAAACCATATACTGCGGACAGGGAGAGCTGTTTCATGTTCCTGAATTGAAAAATCGTACAGAGGAGTATTTAATGGCTGTCCGCGACGCAGGAAGAGAGTTTGCCGACGGGAGAATAACCGGGAAAACAAGAGATCTGCTTTCTCAGCTTCTTTTTCCAAGAGACGTATTTGAACGTATGGCTGATACCAGCTGGGGAATTGAACCACCAGATGAGTCCAGAGTACAGGAGAAGTCCCATCCAGCCATCACATTCACCAGACAGATGGCTGCACTCTACCGGAAGGATTCCTGGAAAGGAAAAGATCTTGTATTGGAAATGCATTATACCGATGAAGATAAAACCGCTCAGCTGATTATGGGAAAAGACGGCTGTGAGGTTTTAACCGGGAATTTTAAGCCCTTTACCACCAGGATTTCAACTCCTCTTTCTGTGTGGATGCGCATAGCAACGGGAGAGATCGACGGTCAGACGGCGCTGATGGAACATCTCTATCAGGTAGATGGCGATTTTGGGCTGCTGATTCACTGGGATGATTATCTGGGTTCTTCTTCAAAATCCGATATTCACCAAATTAATCCCGAAAAGAAAAGCAACATGACTCTTATGCTGCTCCCGTGGTTTCCTCTATGGTTTACAGGCATTTATTATCCTGCTTTGGGTGGAATTCTTTCGATTTTAGTCAGCGCTGCCATACCTTTCTTCTTTTTCCGGTATCAGCCCACCGTATTTGACGTATTCACAGGATTTACGGCAGCACTGCTTGGAGTACTTGCCATAACAGGATTTCCCCCACTGATTCTCGTGCCTGTATCCTATCTCTTGTTCGGACTGATGTGGTCAGTGACTGTATTCCAGAAAATTCCCCTGACAGCTTACTATTCCATGAATGGATATGGCGGCGAAACGGCATTAAAGAATCCTCTTTTTATAAAAACCAACCGAATCCTGACAGCTTGCTGGGGCATACTATATCTTGCTACTCCTCTGTGGACTTATCTGTTTCTTATATCAGATTTTAAAGCACCTTTAAGTATTATCAACACGATACTTCCCTTTCTTCTCGGCTGCTTTACCAAATGGTTCCAAAAGTGGTATCCTGCCTATTACGCTGCCAGTAAAAAGCAAAAAAACTAATCTGTGATGAAAACGCGCAGACGCATCAGCTTTTTTAATCAACTGTACAGAATGGAGAAAAATTTATGTTATTATCACTGGCACTTGTATTTCTTATTGGGATGACCCTGGGTTCACTTTTTGAAAAACTGAAACTTCCAAGTCTTCTGGGAATGATATTAACAGGAATGGTACTGGGGCCTTATGCCCTGCGGCTTCTGGATCCCTCTCTCTTAGGTATATCCACGGAGCTGCGCCAGGTTGCACTGATTATTATACTGACCCGGGCCGGTTTGAATCTGGATATTCAGGATTTGAAAAAAGTCGGACGTCCGGCTGTATTAATGTGCTTTATACCTGCAAGCTGCGAGATTGCTGCAATGATGGTTTTTGCCCCGCTGTTTCTTGGTATCACGCGTCTTGAAGCTGCTATTATGGGAACCGTAGTGGCCGCAGTTTCACCCGCAGTTGTTGTTCCAAGAATGCTGAAACTGATAGAAACAGGTTACGGTGGTAAAAAAAGCATTCCTCAGATTATCATGGCAGGCGCTTCCGTTGATGATGTTTACGTAATCGTATTATTCACCGCATTTACCGGTCTTGCCGGCGGGAAAGCCATCACTCCCACAGATTTTCTTACCATTCCCACCTCAATTTTATTTGGCCTTTTAGGGGGTGCTGCTGCCGGTATGCTTCTGTCCGCTTTCTTTACCTGCATCCACTTAAGAGACAGCGCAAAGGTTTTACTGATCCTATCCATCTCTTTCCTTCTTGTAACAGCGGAACATCAGATCAAGGGAAACATCGGATTCTCCGGTCTTCTTGCCGTTATGGCGCTGGGTGCTGTTCTCAGACAGAAAAAATATGAATTATCCAGACGGCTGTCCCTGAAGTTCTCCAAGCTCTGGGTTGCGGCTGAGGTTCTTCTATTTGTTCTGGTTGGAGCCACAGTTAACATTCAATACGCGCTTCAAGCCGGGTTAATGGCTGTGATTCTGATTTTTTGTGTTATTGTATTCCGCATGGCTGGTGTATTCCTCTGTCTGGTAAAAACACCTTTAAGTAGAAAAGAACGGATTTTTACAGCATTTGCATATATGCCAAAAGCAACCGTGCAGGCCGCCATAGGCGGACTCCCTCTGGCCATGGGACTTTCCTGCGGGGACATTGTTTTAACCGTAGCTGTTTTATCCATTTTGGTTACGGCTCCTCTCGGTGCCTTTCTCATAGACCGGACCTATAAAGTTCTGCTGGAGAAAAATTAATAATAACAAATGCTGCGTTTAAGAACCGGATTTTTTCCGTTTTTAAACGCAGCATTTTTAATCACAGGCTAAAGAAATTCCTTCAGCCGTTCCACATTATTTTCTTCAAATTTTAATAGACGCTTCATCAATTCCACAATCTCATTTTCAGTTTCTCCCTCATACTGCCGGATTCGCTTAATACAGTCAATAATACCCCGAACACTGCCAAGTATCAGCATTTCTGCCATATGAGAAGCACTTTTGTCAACCATGGTCTTCATATCAATCGCAAAGTAGGTCATCACTTTCTGAATTTGCCCTATTTCCTTTTCCCTGCACCCATTTTTGTTTAACAGTTCCTTTGCTTCCTCATGAATGCCAGCATATTCCTTCAGCTGTGCATGAAGCTGCTTTTTGAAGGTCTCATTGTCTGTCATTGGTAAAAGTTGGTGTAATGTTTCCACTCCCATCTGGGAATTCTGATAAATGAAATTAAGTAATTCTGCATCTGCACTCATACCTGCACCTCTTTTCTTTTTTATTAGTATGAGACAAGAAAGAAGAAATTATGATAGGAGGACTACAATGAATCAAAAACCGTTATTTTTTACTGATAAAAATCGAAATATCATCCTGGAAGCGATCCTTGGAACTCCCAATGCAGCCATTCCGGACAGCTTAAAACCATTTGAGGTCCTGGAACCCAACACTACCGATGCAGCATCAGAAAAGCACGCCCCTGTACTGGAAACAAACGGCTTAAATGTCACGGTCAAAGTGGGCAGCGTACTCCACCCTATGTCAGAGGAGCACAGCATCAACTGGGTTATGCTTGAGACAAAAGCAGGCTGTACCATGAGAATTCATTTTACTCCCGGTTGTGAACCTGTGGCTCACTTCACATTAGAGGAGGGAGATTCTCCCAAAGCCGCTTATGCATTCTGCAATCTTCACGGCTTCTGGAAGACAGAGGCGTAGCAAAGACAAAAGAAAAAGCAGATTGGTTCAGACTTCTATCTGATCTGAACCAATCTGCTTATTTTCTTCATTTACCCGGAAATGAGATACCTCGTTCTGCAGCGCCTGCGCCTGTCCTGCCAGCTGTTTACTGGATTCGGAGCTTTCTCTTGCTGTCTCCATATTTGACTGAACTACTTCTGATACCGTTAAAAGGCTTTGATTGATCTGTTCCATCACCTGCACCTGATCCATAGACGAAACTTCTATTTCTCTGATTACTCCTTCTGTCATTCCCGCCTGTCCTGCAATTTCTTTTAATATCCTTCCGGTATTTTCCGCCAGGCTCCTGCCCTTTGAAACCGCATTTACCGACTGCTCCACAAGCCCTTTAGTTTCATTTGCCGCATCTGCTGACTTTGCAGCCAGATTACGGACTTCGTCGGCTACTACTCCAAATCCTTTTCCTGCCGCTCCTGCACGTCCCGCCTCCACGGCAGCATTTAAAGCCAGTATATTGGTCTGGAACGCAATATCTTCAA
>JAEWPQ010000305.1 GCA_023460575.1 Bacillota bacterium | reverse complement strand
GGTCAGGGCGGCTACCAGGGCAACAGACCGCAGGGCCAGGGCGGTTATCAGGGATACGGAAGACCGCAGGGCGGCGGCTATCAGAATGACAAGGATGGCGATAACAACCGCGGTCCAAGACCACAGGGAGCACGTACCGGAAGAGACGGAGCACCTAAAAGTTTTGATACTCCGATTCAGGCAAAACCGACCAGTAACAGAGCTACGAAGAATAACTATAAAAATGGCAGGTTTGATAAGAGAGACAAAGATGACGTCAGCAAGGGAAGAGCAGCAGCAAAGGGTGGAAAAGCCCCGATTCTGCCGCCGGTTCATGTAGAGCCTAAAGTTGAGGAAATCAAGACCATTATCGTACCTGAGATTTTAACCATAAAAGAGCTGGCAGAAAAGATGAAACTTCAGCCTTCTGCCATTGTAAAGAAGCTGTTTTTAAAGGGCAAGATCGTTACCCTCAACACAGAAATCGATTTTGAACAGGCAGAAGAAATTGCCATGGAATACGAAGTTCTCTGTGAGAAAGAAGTTAAGATCGATGTCATTGAAGAACTTCTCAAAGAAGAAGAAGAAAATGTGGAAGACATGGCTTCCAGACCTCCGGTTGTCTGCGTAATGGGTCATGTAGACCACGGTAAAACTTCTCTTCTTGATGCAATCCGTCAGACCAATGTCACCTCCAGAGAGGCAGGCGGTATTACCCAGCACATCGGTGCGTATACCGTAGAAATCAGCGGACAGAAAATCACCTTCCTCGATACACCCGGCCATGAAGCATTTACAGCCATGCGTATGAGAGGAGCTCAGTCTACCGATATCGCTATCCTGGTTGTAGCAGCTGACGATGGTGTAATGCCTCAGACAATTGAAGCGATCAACCATGCAAAAGCAGCCGAAGTTGAGATCATTGTTGCCATCAATAAGATTGATAAGCCAAGTGCAAACATTGACAAAGTGAAACAGGAGCTGTCTGAGTACGAATTAATTCCGGAAGACTGGGGCGGAAGTACAATATTTGTTCCTGTATCTGCGCATACTAAAGAAGGAATCAAGGAACTTCTGGAAATGATTCTTCTTACTGCAGAAGTAAAAGAATTAAAAGCCAATGCAAACCGCCATGCGAGAGGTCTCATCATCGAGGCTGAGCTTGATAAGGGCAAGGGACCAGTTGCTACAGTTCTGGTACAAAAGGGAACTTTACGTGTAGGTGATACCGTTACTGCAGGCTCCTGCTACGGAAAAGTCCGCGCCATGATGGATGACAAGGGGCGGAGAGTAAAAGAAGCAGGTCCATCTACCCCGGTAGAAATTCTGGGCTTAAATGATGTTCCTGGTGCAGGTGATGTTCTGATCAGTACAGAGAATGAGAAAGAAGCAAGAAGCTTTGCGGAAACATTTATCTCTGAAGGAAAGAACCGGCTGCTGGAAGATACAAAAGCGAAGCTGTCACTGGATGATTTATTTACCCAGATTAAGGCTGGTAATATAAAAGAACTTCCTATTATTGTAAAAGCAGATGTTCAGGGTTCTGTAGAAGCGGTAAAACAGAGTCTTGTGAAGCTGTCCAATGATGAAGTTATGGTTAAGGTGATTCATGGCGGTGTTGGTGCCATCAATGAATCCGACGTTTCTCTGGCTTCTGCATCCAATGCCATTATCATCGGTTTTAATGTCAGACCTGATGTGACCGCAAAATCCATTGCAGACAGGGAAAAAGTAGATTTAAGACTTTACAAGGTAATTTATCAGGCCATTGAAGATGTGGAATCCGCCATGAAGGGTATGTTAGATCCGATCTTTGAAGAGAAGATCATCGGTCATGCCACTGTGCGTCAGACCTTCAAGGCATCCGGCGTCGGTACCATCGCAGGTTCCTATGTTATGGACGGTAAATTCCAGAGAGGCTGCAGCGTCCGCATCACCCGTCAGGGAGAGAAGATCTATGATGGACCTCTTGCATCCTTAAAGAGATTTAAGGATGATGTAAAAGAAGTTGCAACTGGTTACGAGTGCGGCCTTGTATTTGAGAAATTTAATGATATTATGGAAGATGACATGATTGAAGCATATGCCATGGTGGAGGTTCCCCGCTAGGAACTCTCACCTTGAACGTTCAAAAGATGAGCCCGTTTTACCGGGCTGGTCTTTTTGAATATGCGGGCAGACAGCGAAAGGAATAAGATGCGTAAAAACAGTATAAAGAATACCAGAATTAATATGGAAGTACAGAAGGAATTAAGCCAGATCATCCGTCTGGAAATCAAGGACCCCAGAATTCATCCAATGACAACCGTGGTTGCGGTTGAGGTGACTCCGGATTTGAAATTCTGTAAGGCCTATATCAGCATTCTGGGCGACGAAGAAGCGGGAAAAGCAACAATCGAAGGACTGAAAAGTGCAGAAGGCTACATTCGCCGGGAACTTGCCCGGAGAGTGAATCTGCGTAATACACCCGAAATTAAGTTTATACTGGACCAGTCCATTGAATATGGAGTGAATATGTCCAGACTCATTGACGAGGTTACGAAAGACATCAAAGAGTAAGGAGGTGCCATTGTGAGTTTCCTTGAAACAATTCTCAAAGATGTGA
>JAEWPQ010000304.1 GCA_023460575.1 Bacillota bacterium | reverse complement strand
GTAGTTGAAATATAAGTTTCCCCTTTAATTGCCCGGTTAAAAAACTCCATTTGGCTCATATCTGTCCCATTTGCCGCTTTTCCGTTGACATCAGCCGTTGTAACCTCCAGAAACCCGTAGTCCTTTGCCAGCTTATCCATGGCCTCTTTCCGGTCTTCCGCACTCTTGTTCTGGTTTGTTATGGAGGTGTATTGTGCGATAGCTTCAATCTTTATCCTGTAAATATCGATGGCATTTTTAACGGACTGACTGTAAGCCTCTGCAGACTCCATAAGCCTCATATCAGTACTTTTTTTTGCATCACGGTAAAACAGATAGCCATTGAAAAGCCCAAAAAGAACAGAAATTGCAACACACATAGCAATAATTCCAAATAACAATCTCCCCTTGATGGATTTTTTTCTCCCCGCCTGATCAGATCCCTCTTCTGATTTTTTTATGACCCTCTGAAATACCTTAAACCTTCCCGCCACAGTCATATCCTCCTACTCGTCATTTGTAATCTGGAAATATATTGCCTTTTTTTAGTAAATTTCTTACTAAATTTAATTAATGAATATTATATAACATCCTGTAGATATTTGTCAATTATGACAGAAAAAGGGGGAATATTCACTTTATTTGCAACTGAATATCAAAAATATGTAAGCTCTTTCCTACCCGGCATAAGAATCTTCCACAATTTCATAATCATTTTTTATAAATGTTCCGCTTATATCTGCATTAAGCTGATACATATCATTGAATTTTTCGATAGCGGCCTTTTTTTGTTCCATGAGAGAATGGGCGTAAACATTTAAGGTAATGGATACACTGGAATGTCCCAGCAGCTCGCTGATAGTCTTAATATCGACGCCCAGCTCCAGTGCGCGGGTTGCAAAGGTATGACGGATTGCATGAAATTTCCGGTCCTTGACACGAGCTTCCTTTAACAGTCGTTTATACAGTTTCTGTAAGCATCTGGGATCAAAAGGAACGTCGGTTCCCGTAAAAATATAATTTTCCTGGTTTCTGTCTTTAAATACAGCCAGCGCCGGCATGTTCAGTAAAAATTGTGGAAGCGGAATCTTTCTCATGGATTTACGGCTTTTGGGTGCTCCTACAAACAGCGCCGTTTTATGTTCTTCCTCTTCGAAATGCCGGATTCTCGAAACAGTCCGGCAAATGGATAAGGTTCCTGTTTCCATATCAATATCCCCCCATTTTAATGCGCACAACTCTCCAAGACGGATACCGGTATAAAAACAGAGGAGAATTCCAAGCGCCCTTTTGTCGCTGTAATGAAAAGCTGTCTGCTCAATCTGACGCTGTTCTTTCATGGAGAAAACCTCCACCTCTTTATCATCCGGCTTTGGATATTTAATTAAATCCATAATGGCAAAGCAATCCGCGGAGCCCTTTAGTATTTCTTTTACTGCAATCTTAAAAATGGTAAGATTTTTCTTTTTGGAAGAATCTGCAAGTTCCTCATTTTCATACATCTCTTTAACAAACCGGGAGACAGATCCGGTTGTAATTTTCTGGTCTTTTTCCTTTTCAAAAAACGGTATGACATACTTATTCATGCACCGGTAATAGCTTTCATAGGTTGACGGCTTCACTCTTATAGAAACATCAAGCAGCCAGTCTTCAAATAACACAGCTCCTCCCTTCGTCTCTCCTGACTTCTTTTCTCTGGGATTTCCCTGGCTTTCCTTAAAATTCTTCATCTTTTCCTTAACGCCTTTATAGCTTTTTGAATAGAAATACTGATACTTTCCAGTCTGTTTTAAAGTTCTTCCTTCCCATCTTCCATCTTTACGTTTATAAATATTTTCTCCTCTTCTTGGCATGGTAAAGCTCCTTTGCTTATAATATTTTATTATATGTCGGTTTAAACCTTGGAAATTAATCCAATTATTTCCATATTTTGTTAAGAACCGGGTTTTACTTTCCACCAAAAAATGACGATCCAGGATAGCTCTGGGTCGCCATTTACTGATTCCGGTTCCTCTTACTGGCATGAGAACCTGATTATTCCGGAAATCCGCAAAAACAGCTTCTTTCCATTGCCTCTGCCTCTATTTATATCAGGAGTTTTCAAATGATTCAATATCATACGGTTTAATTTCCCTTTTTTTTGCTGTCAGAAGTGCTGTGATCAGAATGGTATATACAATCATAACTCCCCCGGAAACAAGCCAGAGTCCGGTTATGTCAATCTGTTCCACAAACAGACTGCAAAAAACAGAGCCGCACACGGAACCAGTCTGTAAGAGAAATGATCCCAGTGAAAGAACACTGGCTCTTAAAGGCCCTGGTGTATAATGGTTGATCAAAGTATTTTCAGCCACACTGCCCGTTCCAAGGAGCAGGTAAATGCCTCCGTACGCCATGACAAAGATCCAGACAGAATTCCATAGTGCCAAAATGAGCAGCACACTGCCAAGAAATACGCGGCTGATGCCGTAGATGCGCCATTGTCTTCCTGGATATTTTAACAACAGCCTACGGCAGAAAGAATTTCCTGCTGCAGCCAGAAAAAATCCCACAAAGGACAGTATTCCCAGCATCCAGGTTCCCTGTGATAAATCAGACAGTTTAAGATAGGCAGGCTGCCAGTATGTCTCAATGGGTGTTATGAAAAATCCGGTAAACATCATCCCTGCCAGGATAAACGGGAAATCCGGCTTTGAAAAGACAGTACGGAATCCTTTCTTTACATGACGGGCAAGGGGAGTCCGCTCTGTTTTACTGCCGCATATCCGGTCTTCCTGTATCCCAAATATACAAAGTCCCATTGTTACTGCAGTCAGCATACCGCGTAGCAGAATATTTACGTTATAGGAATCCCCTATACCGGATAGGAAACCGCCAAGAATACAACCCACTGCCAGGCCAGTCTCCTCTAGTATTGCAAGGCGGGCTGTTACATCAGGCAGACTGCCTTCCCCCTTTTCCTGCAAAGCCTGATCTATGATTAAGGCATCTAAGCTTCCGGAAGAAAAAGCTCTGCTGACTCCATTCAGCACAATACAGCATAATAACCAGATCCAGTTTCCTGCAAAGAAGAGCAGGACAAC
The DNA here is from genome assembly GCA_023460575.1 of Bacillota bacterium. Taxonomy (GTDB): domain Bacteria; phylum Bacillota; class Clostridia; order Lachnospirales; family Lachnospiraceae; genus Lacrimispora. The sequence continues at coordinate 12,164 of JAEWPQ010000304.1, read as the reverse complement.
CGATAACAACTGGCAGACTCCTGAAATAAGAAAGACCGTTTTCCGGCCATGCAAATCTGCACAGATTCCGCTTGGCAGCTCTAAACACAGAACTGTAGCTGAATAACCTGCTATTAAAAGAGGGAGTGTCTTAAGACCGACGCCCCTGTTAAGAAGAATTAAGTTCAGTACCGGCAGGAGAATTCCCAGGGAAGCATAATTGAGAAATATAATCAGCTGTTTTATCCTATTCATAAAGATTCTCCCCTGCATTATAAAAGATAAAGGCATATTCCCACGGAGACTTCTCTTTGGATGGAACCGCATGCGCATCCATAAAATCCAGGATCAGCTTTAATAATTCTTCACCCTCTCCAGGCGCCAAATGAGCCACTCCAGTCATAATATCCCCCAGATCCCACCTTAATTCTGAATCCCCATCGTAACGTTTCTCTATAAACTTTTTTTTCTGTGTTAAAAAGCCTTCATAGGTTCTTGCAATCTGTTCCTGAACAAGAACCTCTTTCTGCATCTGGTTATCGTCCGGATGATCCAGACCGATCTGAACATTGACATAGGCCGGGCAATAATATCTTGCAGTGATTCCGTTAATAACCTCGGTATGATCCAGCGCAATGACCCCAAGAGACTCAAGCTTTTTAATGTGATGCTGGACACTTGATGGGGAAATGTCCAGCTTTTGTGAAAGCTGCTTTGGGGTCATGGGCAGCTTGGAGCGCTCCAGTATCCGGAGGAGATTCTGTCTCACCGGGTTCATATAAATTTCCAGTTCCTTTTTAGTAGATAGCTTAATTTTATTCATATCTGCGGCTCCTGATCTTTTTTCTATTCATTACATAAATTGTAACATTCCATATTATGTAATGTCAAGTCAAAAAAACCAAGGGGAGTCATCTCGCATTCAATCTGCGATCTTCATCCCCTTTTCATAGACTCTGACGGAATTGCGGATTCTCTTTGCATCATATAACGCGTAATCAGACAAAACAAAAAGCTCCGCTGCATCAAGCTGGCTGGAATACGCAGACAATCCGAAGCTGGCAGTAAAGCGGATTTCACGTTCTTCCTCTATCCTGATCTTTTCAGTCAGTTGTCTGATCTCCTCACACACCAGAACAGCCGCCTCCATTGTCATATTGTGAAACAGAAGACAGAATTCATCTCCGCCATAACGATATGGTGTATAGTCGCAGGAGTGTTCCATCAATACCCTGGCAAACTCTATCAGACACCTGTCTCCCATATAATGCCCGAACCGGTCATTAATACTTTTAAAATTGTCAATATCCACAACGGCCAGTACATGATCTTCACAGGGTCTTTGAACCTCCATGACAGCCATGGCCTCATCAAGAGCCTTACGGTTATATATCCCGGTCAGCTCGTCTACCTGAATGCTCTGCTTTAACTGATGCCTTTCAAGATCCGTCCTGATGCTGGCAGCATTTTTTTTCTGCTCAAACCGTATTACTACCATACCTGCTGCGGAAAAGCCAACCAGTATCACCATAGAAACAAGAAAGTTCCCCATACTTAAGCTGCTGTCAAAAATTCCAATCTTATCTGAATCCCATTTAATCATTATTTCAGAAAATGCAGCTGACCCGAGGCAAAACAAGGCTGTTATACCAGTCAGCCTCTGATCTGCGTAAATGATTGTCATCATGATCGCACCTGGAAAAATATAATAGGTGGCTGTAAAACCGCTGTGAACCGTAAACAGGACAAATGAGATTAAAACCAGCATCAGGGATACGCTGTAAATTTTCTGTTTCTGGGAAAACTGACTTGATTTCATTATCAGAGTTTCAGCCAGAATAATGGAAAGATTAATTCCCGAAGGAATTATGATATATTTTATTGCGTACCGTTCCAAAGTTGTATGAATAAGACCAGACCGCGCAAAAATCAGACTCATAAGGCATTCCATGACCAATGCAAAAACAACAATTCCCACAGTAGTCTTATAATGCAGTCTCAGCCAGTCATAATCTATGGTCTGATATTGTTTTTCTATTTCTATGTTTCGGATATCATCAGGTACCATATTGGAAGCCGCCTCCTGTCCTTCCCATTATTACTGAAGCATAAAATTACCTTCTTATCCTAGAATATTCCTGGTTTTTCACACAGTGAATAAATTGTAATACGCCCGGATTGAAACAAAAAACAGTATAGCATAGGAACAAAAAAAACGCACTTCATTTATACCTGATTACGGATATAAATGAAGTACGGTTTACATATCTGGTTATTGGGCCTGAACTGAAAAATAGATTGCTGCCAGTTCCTTCTCCCCCTTCAGCTTCTTTTTTAATGCTTCTGCCTTTTTTCCATCCTCTCCCTCCGGATTCTCGAAAAAAAGCTTCATGCCTGACTTTTTTATAAAAACAAGTCCTTCATCCTCTGCATATTTTTGAAACGTCTCCTGTTTCAATGGTGCATTAACAATAATCATTTTTATCCCCTTTATTATAAAATTCCGCTGGCTGCCGCCATAATAACAGGTATGGTAATTAGAGACAGCGCTGTTGTAATTGTTAAAAGATTTGATGCATACTGACTGTTCTTTTCATACTGGAGAGCAAACATGGTACCCATGGCTCCGCTTGGACAGGCTGCTGCTGTTAAAATGGTCACCGATATACTTCTCCCCGCTCCTGCTGCCAGTAAAAGAAGCAGGGTCAGGGCCGGAACCACAATGAGCCTGGATATACTGACAATATAGGTTTTCTTGTTCTTTAATCCACCCAGAAAGTCACTTTGAGCCAGATTAATGCCGGAAACAAGCATAGCAGCCGGAGTATTCATACCACCGATTAAAGCAATTGGTTCACGTATAATTTCAGGTATTTTAACTCCTGTGAGAAACAGAATTATTCCTGTCAGAATCGCTGCATTAGACGGGTTGATCAGACTTCTTACCGTCTTTTTCATGCTTTCTGATTTTCCGCTCATCAGCATAATTCCGTGAGACCAGACAAATATATTAAATACAGTCAGATAGGCTGTCATATAAAACACGCCTTCTGCCCCCAGTATTCCGTCTATAAGAGGAATTCCGATGAAACCACAATTGGAATAGACAATCGACATCCGCTCTACTGCCAAATCAGAACTGGTTTTCTCAGGAACTGCAATTTTAGAAACTGCAATTGCAATGAAGAAACTGGCAAAAGACAGCAGAGCAGTAATTACCAGCCCATACAGCCGTTCTCTGTCAAAGTCAATCTGATAGGACAAAAGAATAACACAGGGAGAAATGATCTTAAGCAGAACCGACGTCAGCCTGCTGCCTGTACCCGAATCCGCAATTCCTGTTTTATATGCGCCTGCACCTATTATCAGAATGATAAACATCTCAATTATTTTAGTTGCTGTAATATAAGCAAGATCCATGCTTCACCTCTGCCCCACGCCGGTTACTGTCCAAGTTTCCATACACACACAAGTCCTGTCATTACTGCAAGGCTTATGAGTATGGACATGGAATTAATCATGCCGGCCCGTTCTGTATCTCCTTTTATCCGCTCTGTATTGATAACACCCATAGAAGAGATTGGTGCAAAGACGATAATAACCAAAATCATTTTAATCTCCTGAGTAAATGGCAGGAAATAATAAAGAGCCGCTGCCAGACAGGCTGCAGTCCCATATCGCACAATCAGAACCTTAAGAATTGATTTCAATTTCTTTTTATCCGTACAAAACTCCAGCGCTCCGCCAATCATAAACATTGCCAGGAACGCATTTCCGCTGCCAAATACTCCTGTGATGGTAAATACCTGGTTTGGAAAATGAATATTACAAATGTACAGTATCATCATAATCATATAAACATCAAAAGGTACGGAGGAAACAAGCTTTTTTAAAATGCCCTTTACTCCCTTCCCGTCACTTTTTCCTGCAACCGCGGATGCCGCCGCATAGGTCACACCCGTACACATTACTGCATTTCCTGAATCGAACAGGCAGGCAGTAATGATTCCTGAATTACCAAGAAAACTCTGCAAATAAGGCATTGCAAACGTTCCGATATTATAACCGGAATAGTTGATCATATTAAATGCCCGGTCACCTTTATCTTTCGACTTTGCCGAAAAATAACCGATGGACACCATTATAATATTTAAGAGGAAACCAAGGAAAAATACAGAAATAAGAGAGAAATCCCTTTCATAACTCGAAAAGCTGGTAATCACCGCTGCCGGAAGTGTGACATTCATGATCAGTTTCATGATCGTCCTGTTTTCACCAGTTTTAAATAAACCGGTTTTCTTTAATAAATACCCTGCTGCAATTACCAGAACAAAGCTCCCCGCTTTTAATAATACTGTCTGCATTTTCCCAGTTTCCCCTGCTGCTTTCAATTAATCTCCAAGTGTCTTTTTTACCTGGGCAATCACCTTGGCTCCATTCATAGTTCCATAAGCCTGCATATCTATACATTCAACAATTTTTCCAGGACATTCCTTTTCCACCTTTGCCTTGGCAAAGCGGACCTGGGGTCCTAAGAGAATAATATCCGCATCTGGTCCTTTTTCTCTTGCACTTGCTAAAGCGTAAGCAATGATCTGACATTCATAATTTTCTTTTGCTGCTGCTTCTTTCATCTTATTTACTAAAAGGCTTGTTGACATACCTGCGGCACATAATAATACAATATTTCTCATATTAACAGTTCCTTTCTTTTAATATTTTAACTTATTTTCTTAAAATATCAATCATTTCTTTGCATAAATCCATGACCGTCATGGCATTCATCAAATGATCCTGGGCATGAACCATCAAAAGTCCGACCTCCACTTTATTGCCGTTTAATTCATTCTGGATCATCTCTGTCTGTATCTCGTGAGCTTCCTTAAGTATGGTGTCTGCCTCCTCCATGAGTTCATCTGCCTTCTTAAAGTCACCGGCCTTGGCCGCACGAAGGGCCTCAATTGCAGTACTTCTGGCATTCCCTCCGTTTACTACAAGTTTCATAACAATCATTTCAATATCCATCACTATGCTGCCTCTCTCTCCTAACCAGCGATTATGAGTTTCACAAATGTAAACAGGGTGCAGATCACAATCATGGTCCATACCCATTTTTCCGGTCTGCGGAATTCAGACGAAGGATTCCATACCCGGAAAAGTCCGTAAGGCGGACATAATACAATCCACAGATAAGTAATAATTCTTCCTTTTGAAAATACGTCTGTCACCTGAAGCTCATGCTTTTCCTTCATGTTTCAATTTCCTCCTCTGTTTTGTCAGACTCATAATCGCCTCATTCTGCTTGAAACTGTTATTCTTCTGTTACAACCTGCTGTTTGTTTGCTATCAGAACAAACGGGATATACACTACAAATGCAAGGAGGATACAGATAATCTGAGTTATTGCTGCCCCCATATTACCGCCGGAGCAAAGAAACGCCATAAGTCCCGGAGGTGTAGTCCACGGTGCATTTACCACCATTCTTCCGCAGAAACCAATCTTTGTCATGGCATAAGCAAAGGTAGCGGATACTGCAGGTGATATCATAAATGGAATTGCCAGCACCGGATTCATTACAATCGGAAGTCCGAAAGTCAGCGGTTCATTGATGTTAAAAAGAGCACAGGGAAGAGCCAGCTTCGCAATTGCCCTATAGTCTTCACGCTTGGAAAACAGCATAATGGCGATAATCAGTCCTCCCGTGATTCCTGCTCCGGTAACGATTGAAAAACAGGACATAAAGGGTGTGTTAATAATATTGGGAATTGCCGTTCCTGCTGCATATGCAGCCTCATTTTCTGCAAAAGCAGCCAGAAGAATAGGTTCGTATACCGCCTTTGTCACCTGGGTTCCGTGAATACCAAAAGTCCATAAAATAGTGGTGATGAAAATCAGGATGATATATCCGGGGAAGCTTGTTAAGATATTGGACAGCGGTTTCTGAATAAACGCGGTAATGGCATTAAACAGTGTCATGCCTGTAGCCATTTCAAATATCATTCCCACTGCTGATATAATGACCACAGTAATCAGGGAAGGAAACAGGATCGTAAAGGATCTTGCTACGTTTGACGGAACACCTTCCGGCATATGAATTTCCAGTTTTCCGCTCTTTACCAGCCGGCAGTAAATTTCCGTAGCAGCTATGGATGCAAACATTCCTACAAACAGCCCCTGTGCATTGGTATAGACTCTTGAAAGAACATTGGTAACTACCACTTCGGTACCGTCAGCTGCCTTTCCGCTTGCAGTAAAAGCACAAAGTGAAATATAGGCTCCCAGTGCCACAACCGGAAGTGCCTTATCGGTAATTCCATAGTGTTCCCCCAGTTCCATGGCAATTAAGATCACACATCCGATCGCGATAAAATTCATGGTTCCGTAGTTGGCTGCTGTAAACATGGGATTTAATTTTCCAAGGAAGCTTAAACCCGGAATGTTTGCAAGACTGAAAAATCCTGGTGTCGTATTGCAGATAACATTGGAAAACAGTGTACAGAATGAGCCGATAATGATAATTGGCAGAAGGCTCATAAATGCATTCTTAATTGCCGCCAGATGTCTTTGTGTCTGCATTGCCCCTGCTGCAGACAGCATGCCGTTCATTAATTTGTCTTTCATCTTTTCCTCCATCTCCACCGTAATAACGGTATTTACATTAAAACGTTTCGCATTTCCCAAAAACTTGTGCATCTTCCCCACTTTATTCATGTTTTCTCTGGTTTTCTTATGCGTATTGACATATTATCATAAATCTATTTTAAACTCCATGTTCAGTTTTTCCATTTTCATAATGGCATTTTCTTCTTCTCTCCAAAAGAAGCAGACACCACAACCAATTTGGAAAAAGTGTTCTTGGATATTGATTTTCTGCTCTGTTATAATAATTGCATGAAACATTAAAACAGCTAAGGAAGAGGGAGGGAATCATATGAATCACAAAAAGACATTTCCGGAAGGTTTTCTCTGGGGCGGTGCAACTGCTGCCAACCAGGTTGAAGGCGGATGGAAAGAAGGCGGAAAGGGAATTTCCGTATCAGACTGCGCCAGAGCACATTTTGATACAGATGTTACCAATTATAAGGCCCACAACGCAGTAACCACTAAAGACATTGAAGCTGCTCTTGCTACCGATGATGAGGTATATTATCCCAAACGTCATGGATCGGATTTTTATCATCATTATAAAGAAGACATCAGGCTCTTTGCAGAAATGGGCTTTAAAGTCTACCGCCTGTCCATTGCCTGGTCCCGTATTTTCCCAAATGGGGATGAGAAAGTGCCCAATGAAGAGGGACTTAAATTCTATGACGATGTATTTGACGAGCTTCATAAATACGGGATCGAACCTCTTGTAACCATGTCCCACTATGAACCCCCTTTAAATCTGGTATTAAATTATAAGGGCTGGTACTCCAGAGAGGTCATTGGCTTTTTCACAAGATATGTGGAAACCATCTGCACCCGGTATAAGGATAAGGTAACATACTGGCTGACCTTTAATGAAGTGGACTCTATGATCCGCCATCCCTATACAACCGGCGGCTTAATCGAAGACCGTTTCCCCGGTCAGAACTTCGAGGAGGTAATCTTTCAGGCAATGCACCACCAGTTTGTGGCATCTGCCCATGCAACCAGAATCTGTCATGAGATTATTCCCGGCTCTCTCGTTGGATGCATGCTGACAAAACTGACCTACTATCCCTATACCTGCAAGCCGGAAGATGTATTAAAGGCCCAGCAGACCATGCGGGGAACCTACTGCTATAGTGATACCCAGGTATTTGGAGAATATCCGGCTTACTTACTCTCCCGTTTTAAAAATAAAGGGATCAACATATGCAAAGAAGCGGGGGATGATGAAATCATGAAATCCTATCCTGTGGATTTTGTTTCCTTCTCCTATTATAATTCATCCTGTGCAGCTGAGGATACATCCAATTTAAATGTTACAGCAGGCAATACCATAAATGCCATTAAAAATCCCTACTTAAAAGCTTCCGACTGGGGATGGCAGATTGATCCTACCGGACTGCGTATTTCCATGGTGGATCTCTATGACCGCTACCGCAAGCCTCTGTTTATTGTTGAAAACGGACTTGGAGCTGCAGATGTTGTTGAAGAAGACGGAACTATTGATGATCAGTACCGGATTGATTACTTAAGGGAGCATATGAAGGCTATTTTAGATGCCATTGAGGAGGACGGCGTGGATTGTCTGGGTTATACCTCCTGGGGCTGTATCGATCTGGTTTCGGAATCCACCAAGCAGATGTCAAAGCGTTACGGATATATTTATGTGGACTGCGATGATTATGGCAAGGGGACTTATAAACGACTGAAGAAAAAATCTTTTTACTGGTATAAGAAAGTCATTGAAACCAATGGGATCAGTCTATATTCAGATAAAGAGTTTTAATTAAGAGCATAAATGATATAAAGGGGCAGCTCTGTATTTAGGGCTGCCCTATTATTATATCTTAATTTTTATATGTAACTATGATTGTTATAAAGAAGACGTTGTATTTAATAATGATTTCTTACCAAATAATCATGTCAATCCAGATGAAGTAATTGATATAACTAAGGAGGGGCAATCTATTTATTTATTTTCAATTTCAAGCGGAGATAAACATGGAACATATGGAAAATGGTTAGAGGTAGAATAAATACACTACTAAATATTTCAACTTACATAAAGCTAGTCTCCTCCATCTGAGTCATAGCCTTAATAAATGCATCATAATCCTGTTTCTTCACCAATTCCTGAATCTGCCTCTGACTTAACAAAAAAGAGGCAGTCAGCTGATAAAAATGCTGCAGTTCTGTGCTGGTATGGTCCTTATCCGCAATACATACCAGGAAAACAGCCCGGATCTTCTGATCTCCCCACTCCACCGGTTCGTCAAGAATTCCCACGCAGACAAAGGTCTCACTGCTCATGGCTTTATAAGCATGAGGCATTGCCACCTGATTGCCGAAGGCTGTTTTTGCCAGCCTCTCCCGCCGCAGCACCGATTCATAAAAGTCCTCGGGCAGATTCTTTTTTTCAATGACAAACTGACACATAAAGCGAAGCACCTCACATTTGGTGCGGAACTTTAAATGTGGGAGAAACAGCTCCCGTTCATAATAATTGCAAACAGAAAACGATTTATGGGCACAAAGCACTTTTTTAACATTTACAATGTCTTCGTCACCTGGAAAATATTCCACTTCCAGAATCGGCAGTGGAACAGAAACCGAGATGGGAACTGTGGTAAAGATATAGTCATATCTGGAAAAATCCATCTTATATAAGCTTCCAACGTCACAGGCAATGATCTCATCGATATAATCCTGAAAGGAATTTTTATATTTATACTGCAAAAGCTGGGCACTTCCCCTCCCGGAAGAACAGACCAGAATAATATTTTTCTTCTTAATTTCCGTTTTCTTCCGTTCCAGGGCCAGTGCAAAGGCGAAAGCAAAGTAAGCCACCTCATCCTCAGACAAGGAGACCTTAAAATGTTCGTTGAGCACCGTGACAGCGTTACACGCCATAGTATAGGACAAGCAGAATTTCTCCTTCACATCACGCAGCATGGGATTTTTCATATCCATATCAAACCGGATCCGGACACTTAACGGTACCAGATGCTGGCTTAAGATCATTCTCAGTTCCAAATCACTGCGAAAATCGAATTTAAACAGATCATATACCCGTTCCAGCATGGCAGTTACCAGATCACTGATCTCCTGGGTGATTATCACATTTTCTCCCAGACTCTCTTTCTGAAAAAACATCTTTTTCCCAGCAAGATGAATGGCGATGTAAACGACTTCATTTTCAGGAAAACTGATATGAAACCGCTCTTCCAGCTTTGCTGCTATCGCTTTTGCTATGTGATATTCATACCGCTCTTCCGGATTATCAAGAAGCCCCTCCGGCATGGGGACATAGTGGCATTCCATAATCCTGCTGATGGCGATATAAAGATGGACTACCAGATTCTGATACGCCGCCCCTGTAATCATAAAATCATTTTCCTTCAAAACCATGGATACGATGGCAGCAATCTCGTCCATGCTTTCATTTCCCTTGTGAAGCCTCTTACCGGAAAATGACGCAATGCAGAGTCTGGTATCAAATTCTTTTCCTTCCAGGCGGATTCCGTAGTTGGGTTTACGTACAACCCGTATATTGAATTTTTTTAAGAACTGCTCCACTTCCTTAATATCTTCCGTCAGCGTCCGTTTGGATATAAACAGGCTTTCGCTTAATTCCTCCAGCTTTACATAGGACCCGATGTTGATTAAATACTCCAGCAAATACTGGATCCGCTCCTCCGAAGTAGAAGGCAGGTATTCCTCCGAACCATGGGCATAATTCTTGCGGCAGTAAGCCTCATATTTTTCATCGTCCTGAATATTTAGAAAATAGCCCACCCCGTATTTTGACAGAATACCAGCGCCATGAGGCTCTATCTCCTCATTAATTTCCTTCAAAAGATTACGGACTGTTTTTGTCCCCGCATGGATCTGTTCTGCAAGCATTTCTGCTGTATAGTAATCTTTGTCTGATAAAATATCCAAGATCTGCTTCATTCGCCTGTCCATTTTTCTTCACCCCTGTCATACTGCCAGTATTGTTCCCAATTCACGAGCAAACTATGTTTTGTTACTTTTTTATCATTAACTCGTACTTATTTATATTTTTTTATGCACATTTACATAGTAACATAAAACTCCTGTTAACTGAATGAATCTTTTTTCCATTTTCAAAGTGGTAATATCTTCTTTTTTACAATCACATACAACATTGAACAAACAAATGAAATAATTGGTGCTGTACGCATATAATGAAATAGAAACTTTTTGCCATGGGAGTATTTATGAACGGAGAAAACGAAGACGCGAGAGGTATGATTACAGTAAACGGAAGCATTATGGAGGTACAGAACGCCCTTGTGGAAGATATGTATACTTCCAACAGCAGGACGGGATATCTCATCATCTCTTATGCAGATCCCGGTGAGAATGATATGTTAAATATTGAATTGATTCAATTAAATATCGGCTGGGATACTCTCCTGATTGATCAATTCGGTGAAGCCATCAGCTTATGCAGCATTACAAAAGGAACCTATGTCAATGCGACATTTTCCAGTGTAATGACAAGAAGCATTCCACCCCAGTCAAATGCTTACCGTATAATTGCCATGGTGGACACCACCTCATACCGCATTACCACAGACCGGATTGTCTGGGTTGATACAGATAACCATTTCGTCTATACCGGCAACCCCAACGACGAAAGCGAGCAGATGCGCTTTGTTGTTACAAGTGCAACGCAAATCATGGATGAGGACGGAAACCCGCTGACTTACATTGATTTAGAACCCGGGAAAATGGTCCGCATTAAACATGCCAGTTTCCAGACTGCCAGCATTCCTCCACAGACAACTGCATTTGTAATTGAACTGCTATCAAGTTAAAAAAACTGCCGGCAATTTTAGATTCGTTTCAACACATGGAACGAAAAAATTACCGGCAGATCTCATATTATATAATATTTATTCTACGTCAAATCCCCTGCCTATGATGTTGTTGCTTATGCTTGCGCAGATAAAGCTGTCATCATGAAATGCCTTTACAAAGTCTTTGATTGCAATTAACTCCTGCTGATTTACCACTGCCTGAATCAGCATCTTCTTTTTTACATTAGAGGTATCCATTCCCTGAATAAAGGTGGCACCCCTGTTTAAATCGTTGCGGATAAACTGTGTGATCTCTAAATACTGATCTGACATAATATTAACATTATAATATTTCTCAAATCCAATGATCAGCTTATCAGTTACCACGCTCTGTACAAACGTACAGATCAGGGAATAAATGATCATCGTCATATTTCCGTAAATAATAGAAGAGAAAATAACTACCGTATTAATAATTAAATAGTAGGATCCGATTGATAAACCTTTTTTTTCTTTCAGATACAATGCCACAATGGATTCCGGTCCGTTGGCAACTCTCTGCTTCATGATAATACCGCCGGCAATTCCGCCCACAACTCCGCCGCTGATGGCTGCCGCGATAGGATCTGTGTGAAGCTGGGGCAGAATCCGGTTCACGATTCCCACGTAAAAGGTAAACATAAAATAGCTGAATGCGGCATAAAAAATCTGTTTTTTGCTATAGC
>JAEWPQ010000303.1 GCA_023460575.1 Bacillota bacterium | reverse complement strand
TAATGTGGTTTCCCACGTTCGGCAGCTGACCCGCCTGTCCGTCTGGGCTTAACTTCTTACGAAGTGGTCAATATTTGCATGAAAACGATAATGTCTCTTCATACTGGGGTAAAGAATAACATATTTTGCTGATTCATGTCAACCCGTTTTTTGTAAAATTTTGATTTTCATGAATCATAACAGCCGCTGGTCTGAGAACATCTACCATTTCTCAAACAGCGGCTGTCTCCCCACTCATTTGTTTTATGATTCTTTTTTGCTGCACATCTGAAGGCGGTGCTGATACTTCTCTTTGGTGGCGAGGCCGCCTCTGATATGGCGCTCGGACTTGTTAATGTCCAGGATCACCCTGGCCCGGGCTGCCAGGGACGGATTGATGTGCTCTAAACGGTCCGTCACATCCTTATGTACCGTAGATTTGGAAATTCCAAATTTCTTTGCTGTCTGCCTTACGGTTGCATGGTAGTCTATGATGTAGTTGGCGATCGCAACCGCGCGTTCTTCAATATATTCCTTCAAGAAAATCCCCCTGCTAGGACGTTTTTACATACTTATGCAGGATGACAGTCAAGTATGAATGGTTAAATTTTATTTCTTATTAAATAATTTTTCACCATAATTACCATATTTTACCACCACTTCCTAAAATTGTACAAAATGAAACCACAATTTTCTCTATTAATTCAACTATTAGATAATAAATTATCATTGACGCATTTGTGAAATCCATCTATAATTTAATGTATTAATTGAAATTATTTCTAATTTTAACATAAATAGGAAACTACTGTACAGAAAGAAGAGACTGCCATTTAGTCTGTTGAGGTGTAAAGAATTGATTTATCTACCTATTGAGAAATTGACTGAAGGTATGGAGTTAGCCCGTAACATACCAGGTTTAAACCCAATGCTGCCTTTCGCCGTAACCGGTTATATCCTGAATGAACGTACCATAAACAGAATGATGAATATAGGTATTCAAGGGGCTTATATTCAGACCGGGCTTACAGAAGGAATTGAGCCAGTAGATATTGTGGAGCCTGAATTAAAGGCAAAAATGCTGATCAGCATACAGGAAACTTTCGATGAAAGCCTGAAAAAAGTAACCTTTCAAACGAGCAGACAGATATATGAGAATATAGCTGACGTAGCCAAAACCGTGGTTCTGAACGTTTTAAGTATGGACAAGTATCTGTTTCAGATGATTGATATCAGAGACTATGACAGCTATACTTATTCCCACAGCCTGTATGTAGGAATTTTAAGCGTACTCATCGGGCGGTATATCGGGCTTTCTATTTCCAAGCTTAATGATTTAGCCCTCTGCGGCCTTCTCCATGATATCGGCAAAACAGATATTCCAATTGAAATAACCAATAAACCTGGTCCTCTGACAAATGAAGAGTACGAGATTATGAAGCAGCATCCCAGCCTTTCCTATGATAAGCTGTTTGATTGCACTTCTATCTCGCAGTCAGTGCTGCAGGGAATACAGACCCACCATGAGAAATATGACGGAAGCGGTTATCCTTTTGGTCTTGCAGGCGAGAATATCCCTCTTTATGGCCGTATACTGGCTATAGCAGATGTTTATGACGCCTTAAGCGCTACAAGGCCATACCGTAAAGCCTGGAATCCGCGGAAGATATTTGATTATCTGACAAGCTGCTGTAATTCCCATTTTGACCCGGAACTGTTATCTGCCTTTTTTCAATGCGTCTCCGCCTATCCAATCGGTACAATTGTCAAATTAAGCGATGGAAGCACGGCTGTTGTCAAAGATAATACCCCTGGGTTCTCTCTCCGTCCAATTATCCGCTTCATCAATCCTTCCAGTATAGCTGGCAAGGAGATCAATTTATCCTCGGAAGCGCTTAACATGACAATCGTGGACATAGATGATTAATAAGATTGATTTATAAGCAGGTGGAAGTTCACCAAATATTCCGGAGAACGTCCGCCTGTTTTCATCCTTTAATTGATGCCTTCTGACTTTAGAATCGTATCCAGTAATGTCTCACAGCCTTCTTTTACATCGTTATACGTCGTATCAAAATCACCGGTAAACCATGGATCAGCAATGTCCCTGGGATTGGGGCTGTAATCCAGAAGCCGTTTTACCTTCCCCTTTGGATCACTTCCCACTATTCTCATAATCCCGGTAACATTCCTTTGTTCCATTCCCAATATATAGTCATAATTACAATAATCTTTTTTCATTAGCTGGGCCGCATATTTGCCTGCTGTTGAAATCCCTAATTCTTTTAACTTATTTCGGGTGCCATGATGAACCGGATTGCCGATCTCTTCTGCACTGGTCGCAGCAGAAGCGATGTAAAATTCTTCAGTCAGATTCTTCTTATCAATCAAATCCTTCATTACAAACTCAGCCATTGGTGATCTGCATATATTACCAAGGCATACAAATAATATTCTTATCATACGTTTAAACTCCTATCGTCTTTTCTGCAATACAATTATTTAACGCCATAATCATATCTTCTCTGTCATAGTCCCTTCCAATGAATACAATCTGGTTCATACGGTCACCATAGATCTCATCCCACTCTTCCAACACATCCGGATAATTTTTTAAAATCTCTTCTTTTTCTTCTTCAGGCAGCGCCGCTACCCAGCTGGTAGCTTCTGAAACAGAAGCATTTCTTCCTGCCTGTTCAAACAGCTGGGCATGTACCAGATCATCTGAGAACCAGATATAACCTTTTGCACGTATTATTGTTTCAGGGTAATTGTCTTCCAATAATTCCATAAACTTTTCCCGATCGAATGCTTTTCTTTCTTCATAAACAAAAGAAGATACTCCATAACCGTCTGTTCCGGATTCATCCATATGTTTTTCTCTGGAAAGTGCTTTCTGCAGCGATGATGAATTCATAACTTTGTCATAATCAAACTCTTTTCCATTAAATATAAGCCGGGAATCGACTTTCCCCCACGTTGTTTCAATGATCTCGGCCTCGGGCTGAATCTGCTTTATTGTATTTATTACCTGGTCAATTCTGGCCGTCGATAGCAAATCACATTTGTTTAAAATGATTGTGCTGCAAAATTCTATCTGATCCATAACCAGGTTTATGATATCAGGCCCCTCTTCTTCATCTTCCTGAAGCTGTTCTTCCATCTCACCCAAAAATTCATTATAAATCCGATCTGCATCTACAACTGTAATAATGGAGTGTAAATAAACGTTCAGATCATCCGGCCCCGCTTCTGATAGCAGAAAACCTTCCGCGATAGATGCCGGGTTGCTGATTCCGGATGCCTCCACTAATATTCTTTCTACTCTGTGATCTTTCGAAAGATCTTCAATCTGATTCATAAATTCTTCCCGCAGAGTACAGCAGATGCACCCGTTTTGCAATTCCACCATCTTTGCAGTTTCTTGTGAAGATTCCACACTTTTTATCAGCCTTCCATCCACATTTACGCTTCCCATATCATTTACAATTAATGCAAGACCACTGTTATCTCCTTTCTCAAGTAATCCCTGAAGCAGAGTTGTTTTTCCTGAACCAAGATATCCGGTAATCAATATTACAGGTATTTTCCTGTTATTTTTTCTTTTCATCATAATCATCTCACTTTTCAATAGCCAGTAACCATTCTTCTCAAAAGCAAAAAAAGCGCAAACCCACACCTGGATTTACGCATACCTATCTTAAGCAGTATTTCATATAATACATATACCCTCAAAACCACACATTGTTATATATCTTTCATCCGTTCTTCCTCTTACCTAAACCAACCTGGTTAAGCCCTCGACCTATTAGTGACAGTCAGCTGCACATGTTACCATGCTTCCACCTC
>JAEWPQ010000302.1 GCA_023460575.1 Bacillota bacterium | reverse complement strand
TTTATACGCTCCCGGATTTCCATATAATCAGAAAGTTATGAAAAAAGAAAAGGAGTGTGCAGCAGATGAAAAGTGATTCAGTTAAAAAAGGTATGCAGCAGGCACCTCATCGTTCCCTTTTTAATGCGCTGGGAATGACAGAGGAAGAGATGGAAAGGCCTTTAATCGGTATTGTCAGTTCCTATAATGAAATCGTACCAGGCCATATGAATCTGGATAAAATAGTCGATGCCGTCAAAATGGGAGTTGCTATGGCAGGCGGAACACCGGTCATGGTTCCGGCCATTGCAGTATGTGACGGAATTGCCATGGGACATATTGGTATGAAGTATTCACTGGTCACAAGGGATTTAGTTGCAGACTCCACAGAATGTCTTGCAAGAGCCCACGCCTTTGATGCACTGGTTATGGTACCCAATTGTGATAAGAACGTTCCCGGACTTTTGATGGCAGCAGCCCGCATTAACATACCCACAGTGTTCGTCAGCGGCGGACCAATGTTGGCTGGACGTGTGCAGGGCCATAAGACCAGCCTTTCCAGTATGTTTGAAGCGGTAGGAGCTTATACAGCGGGTAAGATGACGGAAGAGGATGTAAAGGAATACGAGCAGAAGGCGTGTCCGACCTGCGGATCCTGTTCCGGTATGTATACGGCAAACAGTATGAACTGTTTAACAGAGGTTCTTGGAATGGGCTTAAAGGGCAATGGAACCATTCCGGCTGTCTACTCCGAACGTCTGAAGCTTGCAAAACATGCAGGTATGGCGGTTATGGAGCTGTTAAAGAAGAATATCTGTCCCCGTGACATTATGAGTGAGAAGGCATTTAGAAATGCACTTACCATGGATATGGCTCTTGGCTGCAGCACCAACAGTATGCTGCATCTTCCGGCTATCGCCCATGAAGCAGGTGTGGACTTAAATCTGGAACTTGCCAATAAGATCAGTGCGAAGACTCCAAACCTCTGCCACCTTGCTCCTGCAGGCCCTACTTATATAGAAGATTTAAATGAAGCAGGCGGCATTTATGCAGTAATGAATGAGATCAGCAAGCTTGGACTTTTGGAGCTGGACTGCATTACGGCAACTGGAAAAACAGTGGGAGAGAACATCAAAGGATGTGTAAATAAGGATCCGGAAGTCATTCGTCCGGTGGAAAATCCCTATAGCAAAACCGGCGGAATTGCCATATTAAAAGGAAATTTAGCACCGGACAGTGCAATTGTAAAACGTTCAGCCGTTGCACCGGAGATGTTAAAGCATGAAGGTCCTGCAAGAGTCTTTGACTGTGAGGAAGATGCGATTGAAGCCATCAAGGGCGGAAAGATCGTAGCAGGAGATGTAGTTGTAATCCGTTATGAAGGTCCAAAGGGCGGACCGGGAATGAGAGAGATGTTAAATCCTACTTCTGCCATTGCAGGTATGGGACTTGGTTCTACCGTAGCCCTCATTACAGACGGACGGTTCAGCGGAGCTTCCAGAGGCGCTTCTATCGGTCATACCTGTCCCGAAGCGGCAGTTGGAGGTCCGATTGCACTGGTAGAGGAAGGCGACATCATATCCATTGATATTGACAACCACAGACTGGATGTAAAGGTATCTGACGAAGAAATGGCAGCCAGAAAGGCAAAATGGCAGCCAAGAAAACCTGAAATTACCTCCGGATATCTGGCAAGATATGCGGCTATGGCAGCCCCGGCAAGCCGTGGGGCAATCCTGGAAATATAAAGAAAAGGAGCAGCTTATGAAGACAATAACTGGAGCAGAGATAGTAATCGAGTGCTTGAAGGAACAGGGCGTGGATACCGTTTTCGGATATCCGGGCGGCACCATTTTAAATATTTATGATGCTCTTTATAAGCATCAGGACGAGATCACCCATATTCTCACATCCCATGAACAGGGAGCTGCCCATGCAGCGGACGGTTATGCCAGAGCAACCGGAAGAGTGGGAGTATGCCTGGCGACCTCAGGTCCGGGGGCGACCAACTTAGTAACCGGAATCGCTACTGCTTTCATGGATTCCGTTCCCATGGTAGCCATTACCTGCAACGTAGCAGTGGGACTTCTTGGCAGAGACTCCTTTCAGGAGATCGACATTGCCGGCGTGACCATGCCCATAACGAAATATAATTTCATTGTAAAAGATATCAGTAAACTGGCGGATACCATACGTAGGGCATTTAAGATAGCCCAGACCGGAAGACCAGGTCCGGTTCTGATTGATATTACAAAGGATGTGACTGCCAGTACTTGTGATTATGAAGAGAAGGAGCCGGAAGCCATCATCCGCCAGGAAGACACCATTTTAGAAGAGGATTTGGAGCAGGCGCTGCAGCTCATCCGCAAATCCCAGAAGCCTTACATTTTTGTAGGCGGAGGTGCAGTCATTGCCAACGCTTCTGAAGAGCTTGCTTCCTTTGCCCATAAGATTCAGGCCCCGGTTGCAGACAGTCTGATGGGAAAAGGTGCCTTTGACGGAACCGATGAGCTCTATACCGGAATGGTTGGTATGCACGGAACCAAGACATCGAATTTCGGAATTACGGAGTGCGACCTTTTGATCGTAATCGGAGCCAGGTTCAGTGACCGTGTGACCGGCAATGCCTCCCGTTTTGCAAGAAATGCAAAGATTCTGCATTTTGATGTGGATCCGGCTGAGATCAATAAAAATGTAAAGACCTACGCCAGCGTAATTGGTGATGTAAAGTCAATTTTAAGAAAACTAAACGCCAGGCTTGATCCGATCAATCACGAGGAATGGGTTGCCCATATTGACCGCATGAAGGATATGTATCCCATGCGCTATGAGAAAAGCATTCTGACCGGACCCTATATTATAGAAAAGATCTATGAGGTGACAAATGGAGATGCCATTATCACCACAGAGGTAGGGCAGCATCAGATGTGGGCGGCTCAGTACTATCAGTATAAAAAGCCCAGAAGCTTTATCACCTCAGGAGGACTTGGCACCATGGGATATGGTCTTGGCGCTTCTCTTGGTGCCAAGATGGGATGTAAAGACAAAACAGTTATCAATGTGGCAGGAGACGGCTGTTTCCGCATGAATTTAAATGAGATTGCAACTGCTACCCGTTATAATATTCCGATTATCCAGGTTGTTTTAAACAATCATGTACTGGGTATGGTGCGTCAGTGGCAGACCCTGTTCTATGGAAAGAGGTACTCACATACAGTTCTTAATGACCAGGTTGATTTTGTAAAGATAGCAGAAGGAATGGGAGCAAAGGCTTACCGGGTTACCGGAAAAGAAGAGTTTGAAGAAGTCTTAAAAGAAGCCATTGCCCTTAATGTTCCTGTTGTTATAGATTGTCAGATTCACTGCGATGATAAGGTATTCCCAATGGTTTCACCGGGTGCGCCCATCGAGGATGTATTTGACGAAGAAGATTTAAAGATTTAACATCAGTAAGGAAAGGGATAAGAGTCCCGAATTTGAGGAGGAAGAGATATGAGCAGAGTGTACAATTTTTCTGCAGGACCTGCAGTCCTGCCGGAAGAAGTCTTAAAAGAAGCAGCTGAGGAGATGATGGATTATAAGGGAACCGGTATGTCGGTTATGGAAATGAGTCACCGTTCCAAGGCTTATGAAACCATCATCAACGAAGCAGAAGCTGATTTAAGAGACTTATTGGCAATTCCGGATAATTACAGGGTGCTGTTTTTACAGGGCGGAGCTTCCCAGCAGTTTGCCATGGTTCCCATGAATTTATTTAAGAATGGGGTTGGAGATTACATCATCACCGGGCAATGGGCAAAGAAAGCGTACCAGGAAGGAAAGCTTTATGGTACAGCCAACGCAGTAGCTTCCAGTGCTGACAAAACGTTCAGTTATATACCGGATGTTTCCGATCTTCCTATCTCAGAAGATGCGGATTACGTATATATCTGTGAAAATAATACCATTTACGGAACCAAATATAAAACACTGCCTGATACCAAGGGAAAAATACTGGTAGCAGATCTCTCCTCCTGCTTTTTGTCGGAACCTGTTGATGTGAGCAAGTATGGTCTTATTTTTGCCGGAGCACAGAAGAATGTGGGACCGGCGGGCGTTGTAATTGTCATTATCCGGGAAGATTTGATCCGGGAGGACGTTTTAAAAGAAACGCCGACCATGCTTCGCTATAAGACTCATGCAGATGCAAAATCCCTTTATAATACACCGCCTGCCTACGGAATCTATATCTGCGGTAAGGTCTTTAAGTGGTTAAAGAACTTGGGCGGACTGGAATCAATGAAAAAGATCAATGAGAAAAAAGCGGCAATTCTTTATGATTTCCTGGATCACAGTAAGATGTTTCACGGCA
Source organism: Bacillota bacterium (assembly GCA_023460575.1). GTDB lineage: Bacteria > Bacillota > Clostridia > Lachnospirales > Lachnospiraceae > Lacrimispora. The sequence continues at coordinate 10,489 of JAEWPQ010000302.1, read as the reverse complement.
CTGTTGTAGAAAAGGACCGCTCTCTTATGAACGTACCCTTTGTTACCGGTGATGAAGAGCTGGATGCCTTATTTGTGAAAGAATCAAAAGCAGCAGGACTTGAGAATTTAAAAGGTCACAGGTCCGTAGGCGGTATGCGTGCCAGCATTTATAATGCCATGCCCGTTGAAGGAGTGGAGAAGCTGGTTTCCTTTATGAAGGATTTTGAAGAAAAACACACGAGACAGGCAGACTGAAAGGAGATTACAGCCATGAAAAAGATTCATTGCCTTAATGCGATTTCTACATATGGAACCGCATTGTTAACAGAAGATTACGAGCTTACAAATCAGATAGAGGACGCAGAAGGTGTGCTGGTCAGAAGCGCTTCCATGCATGAGATGAAGCTTCCGGAAAGTCTTCTCGCAATTGCAAGAGCCGGAGCAGGTGTCAATAACATACCCTTAGAGGCATGCGCGGCAGAAGGAATTGTGGTATTCAATACACCGGGAGCCAATGCAAACGGAGTAAAGGAGCTGGTAATCGCCGGACTGATGTTAGCTTCCCGTGATATCGAAGGCGGAATCCGCTGGTGTAAGGAAAATCAGGAAGATGAAAATATCTCCAAAGCTGCAGAAAAGGCTAAAAGTGCATTTTCCGGTTGCGAAATCAGAGGCAAGAAGCTTGGAGTCATCGGTCTTGGAGCCATCGGTGCAGAAGTTGCCAATGCCTGCTCTTCCCTTGGAATGGATGTGTACGGATATGACCCCTTTATCTCAGTCAATGCTGCATGGAGACTCTCCAGAAATGTGAAGCATATTACCGCTGTTGATACGATTTACAAGGAATGTGACTACATTACTCTCCATGTGCCATTAGTGGATGCAACAAAGGGAATGATTAATAAAGCAGCATTTGACAATATGAAGGATGGAGCCGTAATTCTTAACTTTGCAAGAGATATTCTGGTAAATGAAAATGATATGGCAGAGGCATTAAAGTCCGGTAAAATCAAAAAATATGTGACTGATTTCCCAAATCCAACTTCTGTACATATGGAAGGTTCCATTGTCATTCCTCATCTGGGAGCCTCCACAGAAGAATCAGAAGATAACTGTGCAAAGATGGCAGTGGAAGAAATTATGGATTATATAGATAATGGAAATATTCGTAATTCCGTGAATTACCCTGCCTGTGATATGGGAATCTGCAACGCTGCAAGCCGTATTGCAGTCCTGCATTTAAATATTCCCAATATGATCGGGCAGATCACAGGAACTCTGGCAGCCGGTGATGTGAATATCTCCGACATGACTAATAAGAGCCGTGAAAAGTATGCATATACACTCCTTGATTTAGAGAATGTACCGGATGCCATAAGCATTCAGAAGCTGAATGCCATTAAGGGCGTGATACGGGTCAGAGTAATTAAATAGGAGAAAAGAACATGGCAATCGTAAAACCATTTCAATGTGTAAGACCAAATAAGGAAGAGGCCAGCCTGGTGGCGGCTCTTCCTTACGATGTATATAACCGGAAGGAAGCCTGTCAGGTGACGGCTGAAAATCCCAAATCATTTTTAAATATTGACCGCCCGGAAACACAGTTTTCCCAGGATGTGGACATATATGATGACCGCGTTTATGAGAAGGCTGCAGCCATGCTGGGGGACTGGATAAAAAACGGTACCTTTGAACTGGACAACGCAAAATCATATTACATTTATGAACTGATTATGAATGGGAGAAGCCAGACCGGAATCGTTGCCTGTTCATCCATTGATGATTATGTAAGCGGTGTGATTAAAAAGCATGAAAATACCAGAGAAGAGAAGGAACTGGACCGAATCCGCCATGTGGATACCACGGACGCTCAGACTGGACCGATTTTCCTGGCATATCGTTCCGTTTTAGAAATTAACCGGCTGGTGGAAGATAAAAAGAAGACAGAGCCTCTCTATGATTTTACTGCAGATGACGGTATCAGCCATAAGGTGTGGAGGATTGCCGATCCGGAAACAGTGAGGGTGATTGAAGAAAGCTTTTTACACATTCCCGCTACATATATCGCCGACGGACATCACCGTGCTGCTTCTGCCGTAAAGGTAGGCTTAAAGAGACGGAAAGAAACGGTGGAATATACGGGAGAAGAGGAGTTTAACTTCTTCCTGTCGGTTCTTTTTCCCGATGACCAGCTGATGATTCTTCCTTACAACCGTGTGGTAAAGGATTTAAACGGATTATCTCCGGAAGCATTCCTTACAAAGCTTTCAGATGGCTTTTTGGTGACTTCTGTTGGAGAAGAAGCTTATGGACCATCTGAAAAGGGAACCTTTGGATTGTATTTAAATAAGACCTGGTATTGCTTAAAAGCAAAGGATTCGTTAAAGAGCGATGATCCGGTAAAAGGTCTTGATGTATCTATTTTACAGGACAATCTCTTAGGTCCCATTCTGGGAATCGGAGATCCGAGAATTGATAAGCGGATCGATTTCATCGGAGGAATCCGTGGATTAAAGGAACTGGAAAAGCGGTGTGGGGAAGATATGACAGTGGCATTTTCCATGTATCCCACTTCCATCGGGGAGCTCTTCTCTGTAGCGGATGCCGGTCTTTTAATGCCTCCAAAATCAACCTGGTTTGAACCGAAATTGAGAAGCGGGCTTTTCATTCATATGCTGAAATAAAAAACACCGTTCCCGGAGCCGGAAGGCTACGGGGACGGTGTTTCATTATCCGCCTTTGTATTCAGCTGTTCTTTCCGGTAGACTTCGTAAATATTCAGAAGCTGGGGACGTTTTACAACGCCTATTTTCTGAAAGATGTTATGAATATGGGTTTTTGCTGTACCAAGAGAGATAAATAAATCATTGCTGATCTCCTGATTTGTTTTATCCAGAAGCAGCACTTTTAAAATTTCCCGTTCTCTTACTGTCAGATGGTATGCTTCACTGAAACGGTACAGAATGTTTTCTTCAATATCCGAAGGCAGATTTGAGTGGGTATGGCTATTGATATCGTTTACAATTGTATTATTGCGCAGGGAAGTTTTTAAATAATACATTAAGTATGCGCCAGAAAATAAGGCGTGAGTAAGATATAAAATATCTGAAGTACAGCTTCTGTTATTCATGTTAATATAATATTTGGAGTACACATCAAAATGAAAAATAACGATGGTATCTTCGGCGATAATACAAAGGTTCATAAAAACAGTAAAACAAAAAAGACGTTTGCACCAGCAGTAGAAAGAATTCTGATAAATTTCAGGGTTCTTTTTTATTGTCCATAAAACCTCCGCACCCACGTATGCATTATAAAGCTGGCTTGGAAGATAATAGAGCCATATTTTCCATGCGCTGTTATCCAGTACAGGGACAAAAAACATAAAGGTAACATAAAATGCAAGAATACTAAAGTCATACCAGGTTATTTTTTTATTGATCAGGCGTTTGAAAATAATCAGATAGCCAAGAGACAGGATTAAATAAATCAATGTTTTATGAGTCGGCACGATCATAAAAATCCGATTATATTGTTCAGCAAAATTCTGAAACAGTTCTGATGCGAAATTCACAATATCATCTATAATGATTGCCGAGTAAATGATCCCAATCCAAAGCAGAATTTTATCTTTTCCATTCATAAACAGAAAAAAAGACATCCACATAATTCCGGAATAGACAATGATTATAAACAGATTGTAGAGAAAGATAATACCCTTTGCCATATGTGCCTCCAGTTCTTGAGCCGCTGATTGTAAGTTATTATCAGTATAACAAAATAAAAACTTTTTTCAACAGCGAAATTACAAAAATCGACAAAATATTAGTACATATTTCATAAAAGTTTAGGGAAGTTTATGTGAAAAACAGTGAAAAGTGTTATAAAATTCTACCCTTCAGCTACATTCTCAACCGGTCCAAAAACTGTTATTTTCGTCTTGTGAGAGCGGTTCAGGCCGGCGATCACAGCAAAATGAAAATAAAGGAGGTTTTACCAGTGGCTGTAAAAATAGTTCTTGCTTTAGGCGGCAATGCTCTTCAGTCAGGAAAAGGAGAAGCAACTGCTAAGGCTCAGCTTTCAGTCGTTCATAAGACCTGTGAGTACATTGCAGAAATGAACGAGCGCGGGTATGAAATGGCCATTGTACATGGAAACGGACCCCAGGTCGGTAGAATCCTGATGGCGTCTGAGGCGGCAAAGGATGTAACACCGCCAATGCCGTTTGATGTATGCGGAGCCATGTCACAGGGATATATCGGATATCATCTGCAGCAGGCACTGAAGTATGCGCTTAATAAGAGAAATCAGAATTTCCCGGTTGTGACCATTGCAACCCAGGTGGTAGTGGATGAGATGGATCCCGCATTTAAAAATCCAACCAAACCAATTGGTCCTTTTTATTCAAAAAAAGAGGCCGATGAGCTGGCAGCATCAAAAGGATATGTGATGAAAGAAGATGCAGGACGGGGATACCGGAGAGTTGTGGCATCACCCCTGCCAAAGAAAATTGTTGAAATTGATGCAGTTAAGGAGCTTTGGCCAAAAGCAATTGTAATTACCTGCGGCGGTGGAGGAATTCCGGTAATTGAACACCCGGCTGGTTCTCTTTGCGGCACTGCAGCGGTTATTGACAAGGATTTTGCAGCAGAGCTTCTTGCAGAGCAGGTAGAAGCGGATATACTTATGATTCTCACTGAGGTAGAGAAGGTAGCGGTTAATTACAATAAGCCGGATCAAAAGAACCTGGATCATCTGAGTATTTATGAGGCAAATAAATACTGCGAAGAGGGACAGTTTGCTCCCGGAAGTATGCTTCCAAAGGTGCAGGCAGCCATGAAATTTGTAAGATCCAATCCTTCCAAGCGTGCAATTATAACTTCCCTGGATAAAGCAATTGAAGCTTTAGACGGAAAAACCGGAACTGTATTTACTTTTAATTAAATAAAAAACACAGGAGGATTTACCATGAGAGCAAACGGTATTCGTCATTTTATTGACACCAATGATTTTACAAAGGAGGAGCTGTTAGACATAATCCATCTTTCTTTAGAAATCAAAAAGAGCATTAAGGCAGGATACAATCCACCCCTTATGAAGGGAAAAACACTTGGAATGATTTTTCAGCAGTCTTCTACAAGAACCCGCGTATCCTTTGAAACGGCAATGGAACAGCTTGGAGGACATGCCCAGTACTTAGGACCTGGCATGATTCAGCTGGGAGGACATGAGACCATAGGCGATACAGGTAGAGTTTTATCACAGATGATTGATGTGGTTATGGCACGTGTAATCGAGCATAAGAGCGTAGTTGAACTGGCAAGTGCAAGCTCAATTCCAGTATTAAACGGTATGAGCGATTACAATCACCCAACTCAGGAAATCGGCGATCTCTGCACGATTGTGGAGCATCTTCCAAGGGGAAAGAAGCTGGAAGACTGCAAGGTGGTATTCGTAGGCGATGGCACTCAGGTATGTGCTTCTCTCGGATTTATCACAACAAAGCTTGGCATGCACTTTGTTCATTATGGTCCCAAAAAGAATCAGCTTCTGGAAGAACACAAAAAAATTATGGAAGAGAACTGCAAGGTATCAGGCGGCACATGGGAAGTGACCGACAATCGTGAAAGCGTAAGAGGAGCAGACTTCATCTACACAGATGTGTGGTATGGCCTTTACGAAAACGAGACTCCAAAAGAAGAGCGGGTTGCTACATTTAAAGATTACCAGGTAAACAAAGATTTGATGTCTCTTGGAAACATCGGATGCAAATTCATGCACTGTCTCCCGGCTACAAGAGGAGAAGATGTAACTGATGAGGTGCTTGACAGTGAAAGCTCCATCGCATTCTTAGAGGCAGGAAACCGTCTGACGGCAATGAGAGGTCTGCTGGTTTATTTCACTCAGCACCAGAGAGAGCAGGCAGCCAGCGAACTGCAGATCGCAGCAGCAAAAGAGCAGTTAGAAAAATTCATGGATGAGAGACATATCAGATAAGGGGGAATTATCATGTCAGAAGCGCCAAAGAAAAAATTTCGTTTGATCGATGCCATTATGACCGTAATCTGTGTCGTATTTGTGGCAGAAGCAGCAGCACCGGTAGCAGCAATCGGTAATTCCCAGTATTTCTGGTGGATCTTTCTGCTCATTACATTTTTGCTGCCTTATGGCCTGATCTCATCAGAACTTGGTACAACCTATGAAGGGGACGGCGGTTTGTACGACTGGGTATCAAAGGCTTTCGGTAAAAAATGGGGAGGTAGAGTTTCGTGGTATTACTGGATTAATTTTCCCCTCTGGATGGCTTCTTTGGCGCTGATGTTCCCTGATGTTATCAGTTTGCTGACTGGCACCGAGATGGGACTGATTCCTTCTTTGCTGATCGAACTGGCCTTTGTATGGATTATTGTATTAATCAGCTTTAATTCAATTTGTGACAGCGCATGGATTTTAAACGGGGCTGCTGTGATTAAAATTTTAATTGCTGTTACATTAGGTGTGCTTGGAATCTATGGAGCAGTTACCCACGGTGTGGCCAATGAATACACCTTATCCTCCATGCTTCCCAAATTTGATTTAAACAGCTTATCCTACATATCCGTAATTTTGTTTAACTGTCTTGGATTTGAGGTAGTCTGCACCTTTGCGGGAGATATGGAAAATCCGAAAAAGCAGATTCCCCAGTCAATTATTGCCGGAGGTCTGGTCATAGCAGCTATTTATATCTTTATGGCGTTTGGTATTGGAGTTGCGATTCCTTCCGATCAGATCAGTACCAGCACGGGACTTGTTGCCAGTGTTCAGATTTTATCCGGCACGACAAGAGGTGTAATTGTAGTCGCTGTAGCAATTGGTTTTCTGCTGACACTTTTCGGAAATATGATTTCCTGGTCATTGGGAGTAAACAATGTAGCTGCTTATTCAGCAGAAAACGGAGACATGCCAGGAGTTTTTAAAATACGGAGCAAAAAAACAAATATGCCAACCGGTGCAGCAGTTATGAACGGTCTGGTAGCCAGCCTGGTTCTTATTATCGCACCGTTTATACCAAACAAAGATTTGTTCTGGAGCTTCTTCGCACTGAACCTGGTAATGTTTCTGCTTTCCTACCTGCCTGTTTTTCCTGCATTCTTAAAGCTGAGGAACATTGATGCAGATACGGAGCGGCCGTTTCGGGTTCCGGGAAGTCCGCTATTCTTAAAAATACTGGCAGGCATACCCATGCTGTTAATTGTAGTTGCCCTGATATTTACGGCAGTGCCTTTAAGCTTTGATACGGAGACCTTAACATCAGTGCTTCCCATTACCATCGGTGCGGTAATATTCATTTTTATCGGTGAGGTAATCGTTAACAGGAAAAGAGATAAATAAGAGAGAAGGTATAAATTATGGCAAAGAGAATTGAACACACAACCCCAAAGCAGGATGGGTACCGTATGCCTGCAGAATTTGAAGAACAGGAAAGAATCTGGATGCTCTGGCCGGAGAGACCGGATAACTGGAGAAACGGTGCAAAGCCTGCACAGACTGTATTTGCCCAGGTTGCAAAAGCAATCAGGCAGTTTGAGCCGGTCACAGTATGCGCCTCCCCAGCCCAGTTTCAGAACTGCCGCGCACATTTGCCATCTGACATTCGTGTCGTAGAAGTAACCAGCAACGATGCATGGATTCGTGACTGCGGTCCCACATTTGTAATCAATGATAAAGGCGGGATCAGAGGCTGTGACTGGACGTTCAATGCATGGGGCGGTCTGATCGACGGACTGTACTTTCCATGGGATCAGGATGATCTGGTAGCGCAGAAGGTATGTGATCTGGAAGGAATCGATTCCTACCGGACAGAAGGATTTGTACTGGAGGGCGGGTCCTTCCATGTAGACGGTGAGGGAACTGTGGTTACAACAGAAATGTGCCTGTTAAGCGAGGGCCGCAATCCTCTTATGACAAAAGAAGAGATAGAGGAAATGCTTTGTCAATACTTAAACTGTGAAAAAGTAATCTGGATTAAAGACGGAATTGATCCAAATGAAACAAACGGCCACATTGATGATGTCGCCCAGTATGTAAGACCGGGTGAAGTTGCCTGTATCTGGACTGAGGATAAAGAAAATCCTTTCTATGAGGAAGCACAGGCTGCATATAAAACTCTTTCTGAAGCGGTGGATGCAAAGGGACGCAGACTGAAGGTACATAAACTCTGTCTTACGAAAGAACCTGTACGGTTAAACGGTGCAGACTCCATTGATATGGTAGAGGGTACTCTGCCAAGAGAAGACGGAGAAATTTCCATTGCTTCCTATATGAATTTCCTTATTGTAAACGGCGGTGTAATCGTTCCCCAGTACGGTGATGAAAATGATGCAATTGCTTTAGAGCAGATTCAGGTAATGTTCCCGGAACGGAAGGCAGTAGGAGTACGCACCGAAGAAATTGCATTTGGAGGCGGAAATATACACTGTATCACTCAGCAGCAGCCGAAAGTAAAAGGTTAAGATAAATAAAGAATATCAGATGCGCATCAGACTCATTTCCCAGAGACTGATGCGCTTTTTGTATTTTATCCATAGAATGAAAATTTGTCTGGCAAATTTATATAGTTTGTCAGGAGTATATAATAAGTTTATCCCGTATAATTAGTATAAAGAGTTATAATAAAATTGGACAAGATTTAACAGGGGGACCAGAGATGAGACAGATTTTAAAAAGGATCAGCAGTAAACTGGACGATTATAAATTAAAAAAGAAGCTTAGGATACTTTATATTTACAGTGTCCTTTTGCCGATTTTTATAACGGACAGCGTAATCGTTTACATATTCATTGCGTCGGGAAATGCTTCCATGCAAAAGGGCATGGAGAATATTGCAAGTGCCGTAAAATATAATTTTTTCTATGATATTGAAGAAGCAGCCGGCACAACAAAGAAAATATATATGAACAAGTATGTAAACCAGTTCATGGATAAACAGTTTGAGTCTGAGCTGGACTATTATTTAAGCTACCAGGCATTTATGAAAGATTCGCTGTTTGAAAGCAGCATAGGGACTACGGCATCTTCCATTACCATGTATGCGGACAATCCCACCATTGTAAGCGGAGGAGAGTTCAAACAGCTTTCCACTGTAAAAGACCAGGATTGGTACCGGTATATAAAGCAATCCAGCCGGGACGGCGTACTCTGCATCTATTATGATGATAGCAGAATTCCAACGGTGGATTCCCAAAGGAAGATTTCTTTTATAAGAAAACTTAATTTTTACAAAAGAGATGGTTGTGAAAAGCTTGTAAAAATGGATATTGACTATAGCACCATGGTACGCAGTTTTGTAAAAATGAATTACGAGGCTCCTGTATACGTGTGCTGGAATGATAAGATCATTTTGTCAAATCAGGGCAATTATGGGCAATGGAAGGATTTTGAAACGTTTGATCTGGAGGAAAAAGTGGGCTATCAAACAACCTTTGCTTCTTACGGAACGGAGTTGACAGTTTATGTTCTGAAGCCTGAGACAGAAATCATGAGGCAGATGTTAAAGAATATACCCCTGCTGATCCTGCTTCTTTTTATAAACATCCTTCTTCCTCTTGGCTTTATGATAGCCATCAACCAATCCTTCACCGAACGGCTGAAGGAACTGAGTGAGGCCTTTAAACACAATGACGATGAGAAGCTGATGAAGATTGACAATGTCAGGGGAGAAGATGAGATCGGAATCGTAATGCGCAATTATAACCGCATGGTCACCACTATTAATGATTTAATCCAGACAGTTTACATTGACCGCCTAAGAGAACAGGAAATGGATATTGAAAGACAGAATGCAGAGCTTCTGGCTCTCCACAGCCAGATTAATCCTCATTTTCTCTTTAATGCATTGGAAAGCATCCGCATGCACAGTCTGCTTAAGAATGAGGAAGAAACTGCCTGTATGGTTGAGCGGCTGGCAATGATGGAACGCCAGAACTTTGACTGGGGGACGGACTTTATCACAGTAAGAGAAGAGATGTCATTTGTAGAGGCATATCTTCAGCTGCAAAAGTACCGCTTTGGAGACAGGCTGTCTTACCGACTGGACTTAATTGAAGATTGTCTGGATTACCGGATCCCCAAGCTTACCATTGTTACATTTGCCGAAAACGCCTGTATTCATGGGATTGAGAGTAAAACAGCGGATGGGTGGATTTTTATCCGGGTATATTTAGAAGACGATATTTTTTATATTGAGATAGAAGACACCGGGGAGGGGATGGAAGAGGATTTTTTGGAAGAACTGAAAAACAAGATGGACCATGCCAGCATTGACAAGCTTAAGGATAAAAAAGGGGTTGGGATTTTAAATGCCTGTCTGCGTCTGAAGATGGCGACAGATAACCAGGTATGTTTTGAATTAGAAAGTGAGGCCGGAATTTCTACTATGGTGACAATAAAAATTCCGGTGTTAAATATATCGAAATAAAGGGGGAGGCGGCTATGTTACGAGTTTTATTAGTGGATGATGAACCATTCAT
>JAEWPQ010000301.1 GCA_023460575.1 Bacillota bacterium | reverse complement strand
CTTTCCTGCGGTCCAGTTTCACAAATCCCTCCTGTTTTAAAACAGAGTACGCCTTATTTACCGTATGCATATTAATGCCTATATTATCGGCCATCTGGCGAACGGAAGGCAAGGGGTCTCCTTCTCTGATACTTTCCGTGGCGATTCCTATGATTATCTGGTTCCGAAGCTGAATGTAAATGGCTTCATCACTGTTAAAATCAATTTGCAATATCATCTTTTCACCATCTTTCGTTATATCTGTTATACACATAATAGCACACGATAGCGCATTTTTCAATATATAATATATGCCAACACTCAAAACTCTGTTTTTAAAAGGCAATTTTTCTTTTAATCTCAGACAATTATTATAACAAACCATTTTACGCTTTTCAATAGCAGAGGCTTTACAGGAATTGATGATTTTCCCTTAAAAAGCTTAATCATAAAAAAAATGCTGCTTCATCGCAAAACAGCGATGAAGCAGCTACAAATCTCCCCTTAGTAAACTTTCAAATTAAAACAATTAATACCTAACTTATAACAACCTTTGTACATTGGTTCAAAATCTTTTCAGGAATATCCTGTCCGATTCCAGGACGGTCAGGTATCGTAATATAGCCATTAACCGGCTGATCTTCATATGCTCCCAAACTCCTGGTGAAATCGGTCAAATTCCCGACATGATGTTCATGAATGCAAAAATTTGGAATAACCGCTTCTATCTGCAGCGCAGCTGCGTTAGAAATAGGTCCCCCGCAAACATGCGGCTGAACTAACACATCATAAATTTGAGCCATATCACATATTTTCTTCGCTTCGGATATTCCTCCGCAATTGGCAACATCAGGCTGTATAACATCCAATGCTCTGCTCTGAATAAATGGAAGAAATCCATATCTCGAGTATATACGTTCACCTGCAGCCAGAGGAATACTGGTTTTTTCTTTCAATCGTGACATTAACTGGGGATTTAACGGGCCGCAGGGCTCTTCCATATAAAAAATATTCAGTTCCTCAACAAGCTTACTGATTTGTAACGCTGCGTTGATGTCCGTCTTTGCATGAAGCTCCAGTATAATATCCATTTTATCACCAACAGCATCTCTGATGGCCACTAACCGGTCTTTGCATAAACTGAGTTTCTCCCCTCCCAGCAATCCATCGTTCCGGTAATTCTTTTTCCCAAACTCATCCCTTTGCAGCGGGTCAATTTTCAGGGCTGTATAACCATCTGCCTTTGCTTTTGCGGCAGCTTCCCCATACTCTTTAACCCCTCCTAACGGATGAGAATCTTTATCCCAGTCAAACTGGATCTGACTGGCATATGCCCTCACTTTATCACGGACCTTTCCACCTAACAACTCGTAAACCGGCGCACCTAATACCTTTCCTTTGATATCCCAAAGCGCAATATCAATTGCACTTATGGCGGAAAAAATCACGGTACCTCCTCCCAGCCCCCAAAAAGTTTCTTTATGAAGCTGATTCCAGATTTTTTCTATTTGCATCGGGTTTTGTCCAATGATTAATTTAGCAAAATCCTGAATCTGCCCAATCGCACCCAGTTTGGAATTCCCATAGGCCAGACCGGCCTCACCTAATCCGTAAACCCCTTCATCAGTATTGATCCGGATAAATATGGGTTCATTTGGTGCACTTTTGTCAAAATCAGCGCAAAACACTTCCACATTCGTTATTTTCATTTGAATTCCTCTTTAATTTTTTATTTGCAGCAATTCATCATTTACGGATAGTTCACCTTTACCTGTTACCAAGATATCATTATCTGTCGTATTTAATACCAGAACGATAATACTGGTATCATATCCATTTTCTTTCACTAAATTTAAATCGACATCAACCAGCCGGTCCCCGGAATGAACCATAGCCCCTTTTTCCACATAAGTTTTGAAACCTTTCCCATCCAGCTTTACAGTATCAATCCCAATATGAATCAAAATATCCTTTCCGCTTTTGGTTGTTATTCCAATTGCATGTCCAGTTGGGTAAATCATTGATATCTGGCCTTCAACAGGGGAATAAACAGTTCCTTCCGATGGCAGAACAGCAACTCCGCTTCCTAATGTACCTGACGCAAACGCCTCATCCTTTACCTCTTCCAGCGGAATCACGGTACCACGAGCTACACTTTTTAAAGTCTCATTTGTTTTATCATTGTTTTGAAGATTCGTTTGTTCTTCTTTTTCTACCTTTACAAATATATAGGTCAGGACAAATGAAAGTACTAAAGCGATTGTTGCAGTAATAACTGCATTGATTATATTTTGAGGATTTTCACCTATAAATACAGGTAAGGATAAAAATCCCGCTGATGCAATTGCATATCTTACTACTCCGGTAATACCAGCATAAAATCCTGCAATTCCACCGGAAATCATAACACAGGCTAATGTCCTCTTATATTTTAATGTAACGCCATATAATGCAGGCTCTGTAATACCGGATAATGCTGTTATAGCCGCAGAAACTGCAACTTCCCGTTTTTCCAGTTTCTTTTCTTTCACAGCAATTGCTAATGCTGCTCCGCCCTGGGCAACGTTACTTCCCAGCATTCCAGGACCCATAAGCGTCTCATAACCTAATTGGGATACAGACAATACTGCAAATGGAGTGATTGATAAATGCATGCCTACCATAACCAGAACAGGTGAGAAAATACCCATTAAAGTTGGTACAGCCCAGGGAATGTTTTCATTAATATTCTTAATAACAAAATAAATTCCATCTCCCATATAAGCGCCGATTGGTCCAATTACAATCAATGCAACAGGGGCGGTTATGATTAATAACAGCATAGGCCTTAACATGGTCTTTATCATTTTAGGTGTGAATTTCTCAACAACCTTTTCTACGTAACTCATAAACCATACAGTCAGAATGATCGGAATTACACTGGCTCCATACTTTACGGAGTGCACAGGTAATTGAAATAAAGATATTTTATCACCATCTGCTACTAATTTCAAGAAATTCGGATGAAGCATGACACCGGCAATTACCATTGCCATATAGCTGTTTGTCTGGAATTTCTTCGCAGCGCTGTTAGCGATATAAAACGGCAGGAAATAAAATGGCGCATCGGATATCAGTGATAAAATTTTATAATTTTGTGTATCATTGCTCATACCCATAATTACTAATACTGCAAGTATAACCTTTACCATACCACCAGCAATAATGATAGGGAGAATCGGTGCCATGATACCCACTATTGTATTTAAAACAGCTTTCAAAGCACCAGTTACGCTAAACGGGGTTTTTGAACTTACTTCCCCGGTATTTTTCCCAATCCCCTGAGCCTGCAGATCATTGTAGAATTTATCCACATCTGCTCCAATAATTATCTGGGATTCTTCTCCGGACTGTACCGTATTAATAACTCCTGGGATTTTTTTCAACTCCACTGAGTTAAATTTTTCTTTATCTATCAGATTAAATCTTAATCGGGTCATGCAGTGATACAAATCACTGATGTTCTCCACTCCGCCAACGTGTTTAATTATTAAATTAGTTATCTCTCTCTGGTTCATACTAATCCTCTCCTATACATCAAAATGTTTGGAACCCCTGGACCGAGTTACTAAATTCACTTCAATCAATATCCATTTTTCATTAAATCTGCCACTACCGGATCTTTTGTCTCTACCCCCTGATTTTTTAACTCAGCTATTTTTTCTTTAAACTGCGGAAGATATTTTTCATGTGCAACCAACAGTTCATTTAACACCAGCTTTGCTTCATCTCCCTTTTGTATTAAAGGATTTATGGTAAATGCCTGTAATGCCATTCCATAATCACCTGACAATGCTGCACTGATTGTACATTCTTCCATTGCTTTCATAATCTGAAGCTGTCCTTTTTCAAATGAGCCCATGTCTCCCCATGCCATAGGCGTAGCTCCTTTTGCAGAAATCAAACAGGATACTTCTGCTATAGAATCCGTATCCAGACAAGTGATGGCTCCATTATTCTGTGTACTAACCACCATATGAATTCCTTTATTATTATAGATTGCATTAATACATTCACAGGCAGCCTCACTATAATAAGCGCCTCCGCGTTTTTGAAGCTCTTCCGGCTTTTTATTCAGATCCGGATTTTTATAAATTTCAAAAAGGGAAGCCTCCACCGCCTTCATCTGTTCTGCACGGGTTCCGCCCTGTCTGAATTCTTCTAAGCTATGCTCCAGCATCTCTTTTTCCAGATAATAATAACGATGATATCCGCAAGGCAATAAATTAGTCGAATGAAGCAGTTCTAATGAAAATTCAGCCTGATAAATATTGGCAGGCGTTCCGCCGCTCTTTTCATTAATATGGTCTATCAGCTGTCCGGTTACTTCTCTGCCTTCTTCATCAAATACTCTGTGCCAATGGAAATGGTTCAGGCCTGCAAACTGATAACTTAACTCAGAAGTCTGTTTCCCAATAGCCTTGGGTTCATTCATCATTGAGATTACCGGTACATTACACAATCCAATACATTTTTTCCAGCCAAAGTGTTTTATAACTGCTTCTGTTATTATACCGCTGGGATTCGTGAAATTAATCAGCCAGGCTTCCGGACACAATTCCTTCATATCCTCAACAATTTCTTTCATTACCGGAATTGTCCGAAATGCCTTAAACATTCCGCCGGCACCATTGGTTTCCTGTCCCAGCATTCCATGAAGCAGAGGGATTCTTTCGTCTTTAATTCTTGCATCCAGCAGCCCTACCCGGAACTGCGTTGTTACAAAATCAGCACCCTTTAAAGCATCTCTTCGATTTAAAGTTGTAATAACCTTTACCGGATATGGTGTGGCATCCCACATACGCTGTGATAATTGTCCAACTATTTCCAGCTTTTCTTTTCCATCCTCAATATCAACTAACCAGATTTCGCTTATAGGCAATTCTTTATACCTTTTAATGAAACCTTCCATTAATTCAGGTGTATAACTGCTTCCGCCTCCGATAGTTACAATTTTTATAGAATTATTCATTACATACCTCCTTATTAAGTTACAGTAATGGAATACTTCCCATTCATCATCTGTATCTTAATTGCTTTCTGCCGTTAATTCAATATAAGTAAGCGATTCAGGCTCTTTTTTCCAAAAAAAGTACCGATTAATTTTATTTTATTGAAACTTTTTGATACTTTTCTTTATTTCTATCTCTATGGTATAATTAACTTGTACAATGGAACGATAGAACAGATCGTAAAATTTACAAAAATTAATTAAATTAGAAAGGGTGAATAAGAACATGCTGCTAGAAAATACCATAAAGCTTTCTGAAGCATTAACTCCTGTCGAGAATGATATTGTAAAATATATTTTGGCAAACAAGAGTTTAGTAGTGGATATGACTATTCAACAGCTTTCAATTAACATTTCCGTTTCCAAGTCAGCCGTTCACAGGTTATGCCGGAAATTAGGGTTGAAGGGTTTTAATGAATTGAAAGTAAAGCTGGCTCAGGATTTAGCAGATATTGAAAAAGGACAGGAAGTTATAGACGTCAACTATCCATTTGAACAGCATGACAGCCCAAAAATGATTGCCAGTAAACTGATGAAATTATATGAAACCACAGTGCGCGACACATTCGATTATATAGATGCTGTAGAACTGGAAAAGATCTCAACTTTACTTTATAATGCTGAGGTGATTGATATCTATACACATGCGCATAATCTAAATCCTGCAGAGAATTTTCTGGATAAAATGCTGACAATTGGAAGAGTCGTAAACTGCCCGAGTTCGTTTTACAAACAGCGTATGACTGTATTAGCTGCAACTAAAACTCATGTTGCCATGGTTCTTTCCTATTCCGGAAAAGCCTCTTTTATTTTTCCGATTCTAAAACAGCTTTATGTAAGGAAAATCCCTGTGGTCTTTATTGGAAAAGCGGGGAGCAATCTATACCCCAATTATGTAACCCATCATCTTCCTATCAGTGATAAGGAAAATCTGCAGGATCGAATATCCCAGTTTAGTTCTCATATAGCATTGCAATATATGTTGGATGTTTTGTTTGGATGCATTTATAACAAAGATAGAAAAAAAAATATCAGATATCTTCATGAATCCATCAATTTTATGGATGACAGGATTTAATAAGAAAATGATTATGACCACTAAAATAAAACGAAAGCACCCGTGAAAAAGGGCGCTTTCGTTATTATTTTAATTTATATAATTGATCAGTCATTAAGATCCATGAATTCAAAGTCATCATCCTCATTCTCATTCATCTTTGGATTTCTTCGGGCATTGACTACCCTTTCCTTCGGCTGCGTCTGATGTTTCCTTACTCCCGGCATTAAATTTTGCTCCATCTCTTCCAGGCTTGACTCTTCCATAAAATCATCCTCTTCCCCGTAAGCAGGGGTCTTGGGGATGAACGTATCAGGCTCGTCCATGATATCCTCTTCAAAACCGGAATCCAGTCTGCCGGTCCGTTCTCTTTCGCTGTATTCCTCTCTGCTGTAACGTTTCACTTTCGCAGGCGGCGCATCTTCCGCCCGGTTCTCCCTGCGGCTTTTAGGCTCGTCCTTCCTCTTATTATCATGCAGGGGTTCATCAGGCCTTAAATCCGGTCCGCCGCCTCGTTTAATCAGGAAAATTACGATTACAAGTAATGCAAGAGCCAGCACGCTGACTGCAATTAAAATATAAAACTGTAAGTGATAATCCTTAAGCAGATCACTGTAGGTTTTCGCCAGCTCCACATATTTGTCATTGGTGACTCCGGAAGCAAAATATCTCTGAACTGTCTTTTCTGAAAGATCATAACGGTAGAAATTCTTTTCTCCATTCCAGTTCATTCCATAGAAAAGACAGTATTCAGCTTTGGATTCTGTATTGGCAACCCAGCCGGTTACTTTAATTCCGTCAATTTCAATCTGCTGCTCTTTAAAGCCTTCCGGAACCGCTGTATCTTTATCAAGAGGCATGATCACTACTGCTTTTTCTGTTGTTTTTACCTCAACAAACTGAGACCAGCTGTCCGCACTTTCATTATAGATAAAGAATCCGCCGTTACCGCCCTCATCCTTTAAGTATAATAAAAGGATGTCTTTCTCCAGTCCCTTTCCAGCCATCACCTCAGTTCCTTTATACTGATAGGTTTTAGCCTCAAAGCCTTCCGGCAGTGTGGATTCATCGAATGAAGAAGCAATGCTGTACACAATATCATGAATGGTCACGGAAGCGGCGCTAAACTTAGCTTCACTGGTCTCCCCGCCATCACTGGCTGCAGGAGTGGTTTCTCCGCCTTCCGGTTTCGTGACTTTAATCGTATAATTCTTAATTGTCTGCCCATCTTCTGCCGTTACTTTGACAACGACCTGATTCTCTCCGGCTTTCAATCCTTTTTCACCCTGAAGGGTAACATGTGCTCCCGCATTGGAAGCAACTGCATTGACAACCAGATCCGCTGTGCCGGCATCAACCTCTGCCGTATAGCTGTCCACAGATGCAGAAAAAGCAGGAGTTAATGTTCCGGGAGAAATCTTTAAGGATTTTAATGAGGCATCCTTTGAAGTTGTTGCAGGTGATGTAACTTTCACAGTGGAGCCTCCCTGCTTTGACAGGGTAACCGCACCGGAATTCACATCATAAATCTCCTGGGAAGTAACGCTTATCTTTCCGCTTCCGGCTTTTAGTGTTTTAAATTTTAAAGTAAAATTAAAAGCTTTCTGGTCTGCCGAATCCATGGTGCCAAGGATCTTGATCGCCCCGGCTCCGCCGTTGGCGTTGGTTCCGCTTACAAATTCCAGTATTGCGGGATCATAAGACAGCATGATTTCTGCAGTCCCAAGCGGGGTATCGCTGGTCACTTTCATATTCACGGTCACATCATTGCCTACCATAGCGGAAGGGTCGGAAAATGAAATCTTCGCCTCCGCTGCCAAGGATACCATGTGGCCCCAGGGGCTTAATACAGCCATCATACAAACCAGCATAAAGCTGGTGATCAATTCTTTCAGTTTCCTGTTCATATAGTCTCCTATTTCATCAACTTACATTCCAAGCACTTTCTTCTGCAAAAGAAGAAGGTCCTGAGAATTTACTTTTCCATCACCGTTTAAATCGGCTGCTGTTTTACCAGCCTCTGATAAGGTCTCCAGACCAAGAAGATATCTCTGCAGCTTCAGCACATCCAGACTGTTGGCTTTTCCATCCCCATTGATGTCACCACTTCCCTTTAAAGCGGTACCGGCAGAGGCAGACTGGGTCTGCTGGGTCTGAGTCTGAGTCTGAGTCTGAGTCTGAGTCTGGACTGGACTGGTAACATCTGACGACTGCCCCGGTCCCCGTGTAACTACTCCGGTAGATGCCTGTACCGATATATTGGAAGAACCATCAGGCGCTATGGTAATGTTGCTTCCGCCTGGGGTTCCGGCTTCATTTCCCGAAGAAGAATTGGAAGCTCCCGGTCCCCTGCTGCCGGAGGAACTGTTGCTGCCAGAGGAGCTGCTGCCGCCTGAAGAACTGTTACCGCCTGAAGAACTGTTACCGCCTGAAGAACCTGGGTTTGCCGGGGTACTGCTATCGGAATTATAGGTAGGTCCATTTGCCTGGCGGACTACATGAAGAATATACTCCCTCACATTACCGTTCTGTGCTGTGACTGAAACTTTAATATCATTATTGCCACTTTGAAGCGCAATAGTCCCGGTTCCGCTTACGGAAGAAGCAGAATTCAGTGCTGAAGCGTTCACCTTAATACTTGTCACACCAGAATCCACAATCAGGTTATATTCCCTGGTATCCCGCTCAAAGCTTGGTGTCATAACAAATCCATCCACACTAAGTCCTGACAGCTTGTTATTAGGATTACCGTCACCTGTTGGCTGGCTGCATGGATTTTCAGGCATATTATTATAAACCGGTATTTTAAATTCAAGTGCGGTCTGCTTCATATCACTGTTATATGCTTTTGAATATACTGCTGCCTCGGATGCCGCACCCTGCACATTGGTCATATACTGGTGCTTATAAAGATTCGACCCCTGTACATTATATTTCTTCAGATAAAATGTATCCTGCCCAACTTTTACGTAGTTATTACCATAATATAACGCACCGCCTAAAATTGATTTCTCCGGTGTATTCCACGGGCGCTCGTAATTGCCTGCCTGAGATGCCCACCACAAGCCTCTTTGCACAGCAGTCATGTTTCCGGACTGATATGCTTCTATATTAAAGAAATTGTAAAACCCGGCATAGCCTGATTCTGTGCCGGAAATGCTTTTGCCGGTGCCTGCCGATCCCTGTTCCTGTATGATCATGGCAGCCAGTACATAAGGGTTCACACCTGACTGAGTCGCTGCATTCATAATCATATTCGTATATGCGCCGCTTCCTGAGGTGGTTCCTGTTGCAGGTGAGTCGGCAGAAGGTCCCGTAAGACTTGCTCCTGGTCCATAATCCATAAGAACAGCTGCATGGTTGGGTGTGATGGATGCCTGGGGTGATTCCAGGCTTACATTGCCATTGCCGGAAGAAGAACCCTGAGTTTCTGTTTTTCCGCCAGGCCCGACATTGGCTCCCGGGCCGGCGCTGCTGCCCGAATCTGTAGAAGATCCGCCTTCCGGCGTGGTAACCGCAGATCCCTGGGAAGTGCCGGTATTAGAGGTGCTTCCTGACAGAAATGACCCCTTAACCATAGTATTTAATCCTTCCAGTGTATGTTTGCTGCTGTCATATGTATGCGTCAGGAACTGAAATACATTGGTTTCATCCAGGAAATTCCTGGGATCCATATAATACTTAACAATATCCTCCGATGCGGTAACCCAGCTGCTGCCATCGAATCCCACCCAGGTGCTGTTATTCCAGTCATAAGCTCCGTTTTCCGTGGATTTCCATGAGGACATGCTGTTGGTATGTACCAGGGTTTTACCCACCAGACTTTCTTCCTTCACTGCGGTATTCCAGTCTAAATTGGTTTTCTGTGCAGTAAACACCCAGTTGGGATATTGGGCATGAAGCGCTCTTAAACGAACCTTATAGCTTTCGGGAAACCCCTGTGCAGACAGTTTTGACTCAAAATCAGCATTGCTTGTATATACTGCGGCAAATTTCAGATAGCTTTTTGTAACATACCCCGTTACTGCCTGTCCGTTGGAATTGTTAAAACGTATCTCATACCACAGTGCTCCGTCAGATCCGTTCTTTTCATTGACCACAGTGACAGAAGCACCATTAGTCAGTTTCGTAACGATTGAATAGGAAGTACCCGGTCCGCTTCTCACATTCAGTGTTGTAGCGTTTACCGATGCCGCCTTATTCGTATATGCATACGTATCTATGTATGGTGATATTGGTCCTGCAAAAGAATTAATCACCAGAATACCGGCAAGAACTGCTGCCATCTTACCAGCTTTTTTATACTTTCTCATCTGTTTCTCCCATGATACACTCAAGTATTTTTATTTCCAGTTATATGTAAATCATACATTATTTTATTATAATGACAAATGATACCATGTGTCAACAGAATCAGTTAATCTTCAGCCAATTGGTAATATTTGTAAGAAAATCTTTCATTTTATTCTAATGACAAAAACAGCAGGATGCATAAACACCCTGCTGCCGGCAAAACCTGCTGATTTTAATTTATATTATTCTTACCTGCATGATTCAATCGCGGATTCCAAAATAGAAAGCCCGCTTTCAAGCTGGGCATCCGTCACCACTAACGGGCACAGGAAACGGATCACATTGGAATATGCACCTGCACTTTCCACAATTAAGCCATGGTGGATACAGTAGTCAACCAACTTTCTCACCAAAACTGTATCAGGCTGTTTGCTCTGTTTATCCGTTACAAACTCAATTCCCATCATACAGCCGATTCCTCTCACATCTCCTACCTCTTCGAATTTTTCCTTCCACAATTCGAACCGGCTCCTGCATATATCTGATATCTCAATGGAACGGGAACACAGATCTTCTCTTTCCATTATTTCAATCACTTTTAAAGCAGATGCACATGCAAGCGCATTTCCACCAAAGGTTCCGCCTATAATTCCGCCTTTTACACCGTCAAATATTTCTGCTGAAGCAGTGATTGCACTTAAGGGCAATCCTCCGGCTATTGATTTGGCGGAAGCCAGAATATCCGGAGCGCAGCCGGCATCCTTCCAGTAGTTGGAAACAAACATTCTTCCGGAACGTCCAAAACCGGTCTGTACCTCATCAGCAATCAGCAGAATCCCTTTCTCATCACAGATTTTCCTTAACGCCTTCACCCATTCCATGGGGGCCGGAACAAAACCGCCCTCTCCCTGTACCGGCTCTACCACAATTCCCGCCACGAATTCTGCAGGAGATGCCTCTTCAAACACCTTCTGCAGTTTTTCCATATAATAGTCAACCGCTGCACTGTCGCTTAATCCCTCCGGCTTTCTGTATAAATATGGGAATTCTGCACGGTATATTCCATCTGGAAACGGCCCCAGCCCGAATGCATATGCTTTTTTTGCAGTCATCGTCGCAGCAAGAAGGGTTCTTCCGTGAAACGCCCCGGAAAATACAATAATATTGGGCCTTCCTGTATAGGATTTTGCAATTTTCACTGCATTCTCGATTGCCTCAGCTCCGGAATTTGCAAACATGGTTTTTCTTTTTTCTGATTTAAGGGGAACAATCTCGTTCATTTTTTCGGCAAGTGCTATGTATCCTTCATGTGTGACAATATTCATCATCCCATGAAAGTATTTTTCCGACTGATCCTTAACCGCTTCTACAATCTCCGGATGGCTGTATCCAATATTCAATACACCGACACCGCCTACCCAGTCAAGAAACCTGTTTCCATCCAAATCCTCCAGCATAGCGCCTTCCCCCCTGCTGATCACACAGGGATATACTGATTTAATGGCACCTGGCACCGCTTCCTCTCTCCGTTTTAAAACAGCTTCTGCTTTCGGTCCCGGCAGGGGAGTTTTTATTTCTGGCAATGCATCTCTCAGCATAAGATCCTCCTTTTTGCCATCATAAGGCAATTTATATTGATTTTGTATAAATACTGTTTATCTCTTCCCGGTTAAATATGACCGGGTGATTTGCAATGCTGGCAGCAGATATCTTCATGCAGTTTTCTGTCAGCCATGGTACATCGGATACTTTGATCCCCATATCTCCCAGGGTTTCTGTCAAATGCAGTCTGACAATCAGTTCTCTGATCTGACTGACAAAATCATACTCATTTTTCCCTCCCAGCAATTTTGACATGGCTGCGAATTTATGGGGCGAACCTTTTATGGAAGCTTCATAGACATATGGAGCCAGCGCTGCCAGCCCTCTGCCGTGAACCGCATTTTTAAGCCCGCTGACCGGGTGCTCCATTCCATGAAGCGCAGTCACTCCCGCTGTGTTAATCACCATTCCGCCTAAAGTACTTGCCAGACATAGTTTCTCCCAGCTGCCTAAATCTTCGCTGTCTTCACACACTTTCTCTAAGCTGTCTGCAGCAAGCCGGATTCCCTCCAGTGCCATCATATCGGTGAGCGGCTGGGATATGGAAGATATATAAGCATCCATGTTATGGCAAAGAGCATCAAAACCTACCGACGCCAATACTGCTTTGGGCATGGTCGTCATAAGCAGCGGATCAATGATAGAACACGCAGGAACAATGGCACTGCACCGGAGCGATTTTTTATCAGACGTATCCGGGTTTGTCATAACGGCAAATCCATTGCCCTCACTTCCAGTTCCGCAGGTAGTGGGAACTGCCAGAACCGGGAGCGCCTTATCACTGACCTTTCTGCCGAAAATGTAATCGTTGATATCTCCTCCGTTTACTGCCTGAAAGGCAATACCCTTTGCTGCATCCAGACTGCTCCCGCCTCCAAGTGCAACAACAAGATCGCAGCCTTCTTCTGCAGCAATGTCGGCTCCCTTATAAACCGTAGTCGTTAAAGGGTTGGGCTCAACTTTATCAAAAAGCACGCTGGAAACTCCCTGGTTTTTAAGCAGTTCCTCTGTTCTGGCAAGGAGACCGGATTCCTTGGTACTCCTGCCTCCTGTTACAATCAGTGCCCGCGTTCCAAACAAAGCCGCCTTCTCCCCGATTAAATCCGCTTTTCCCCGTCCAAATACCAGATTAACCGGCAGGTAATATTGAAAATCCATATAAATGCCTCTCTCTTTCGCAACTATTTTACGTTCTTTGTTTTGCCTTCCTCTACTCCAACAAAATAGTCATCCGTCAGACCATAGGATTTTAAAATTCCAGCTAATGTGCCATCTTCCTTCATTTCACCCAGACACTTGTTAACTTCAGCTAAGAAATCCTTATCCTGGAAACGGACTGCAGCTCCGATCTGTCCGCTGGCCTCCGCTTCGTAGGGTGCTAAAAGCTTCAGCTTTAAAGAACTGTCTGAAGAAAGTGTAAAGCCTGCGACAATACCATCAGTCACAACTGCGTCAACCTTACCAGTGTTAACTGCCGTCATCAGTGTTGCCTGATTGTCAAATGCAAAAAGTTCCCCTATTTTTCCTTCATCCAGCCATTTTTGTGCAGTTTCATAGAATGCAGTACCTGGCTGTGCACCAATTTTTTTACCTTTTAGTTCCTCTTTGTTTTTAATGTCTGAATCAGCGGGTATTACAACTGCCTCACCCTCCTGATACCATTTATCTGTAAATGCTGCAATTTGCAGCCGCTCATCCTTTACATACATACCATCGACTACCATATCAATATTGTTGTTATTCAGTTCTACAAGAAGATTGGAAAAATCAATCTCCTTCATTTCGATATCTCCGATCCCCAGGCGTTTGCAAAGTTCTTTTAAAATCTCGATATCAATTCCCTTTAATTGTCCGCTTTCCACATCTTTATAGCAAAATGGCGCATCGTTGGAAGAACCAATCAGTATCGATCCCTTCTCCTTTATTTTCTTTAACATGGCAGACTCACCTGTACTCTGGCTGGAAGCGGTGTTTTGTGTCTCGCCTGCTTTCGTGTCTTTTCCTGCTGCCTCCTTCCCGGTGCATCCCGTCAGTAAAACTGCGGTCATCATTGCCAGCACTGCAATTCTTTTTCCTGTTATAATTTTTTTCATAATTTTCCTGCCTTTCTTTCCTTGTTGATAGATTCATATAAGTTTACGGCAAACGTTTGAGTCTGCGTTCCAGAATCCCGGTCATCTGGGAAAGGGGAATGCTGAGTAATAAGTAGACAACTGCAAGAAGAGTATAGGCTTCTACCGTAAGAAATGTCTGGGAAGCATAGGTTTTTGTACGAAGAAGAAGTTCCTGCACAGATATCATTGCCAGCAGGGACGTATCCTTTATAAGCATAACCAGATAATTTCCAAATACCGGTACGGAATTTCTCAGTGCAGGAGGTATGATAAAATGAAACATTACCTTCGCCTCACTAAATCCCAGTGCCAGCCCTGCCTCTCTCTGCCCCGGGTCTACTGCAAGAATTGCGGAACGGATGACTTCTGACATGTAACAGCCGTAGTTAACGGCAAATCCGATGATTCCGCAGGTGGATGCTTTCAGTTGTATATTGGTTTCGTACCCTGCCATGGTGAGGATTCCGTTTAACAGAGTCGGAATCACATAATAGATATAAAAAAGCTGAACCAGAAGCGGTGTTCCTCTGATCAGTTCAATTAGAACCGATAAAATCCGGCTGAGCACCTTGTTTTTTGAAAGGCGCCCGATTGCGATGATAAGAGCAGCAGTGAGTGCACATAAAAAACCGGAAAGTGTTATATAAAGAACAATTCCCACACCTCCCCACAGGCTGGGACCCAGCGTATGAATTGCTTTTCCAAAATTTAATTCCATCCTTTCACCTCCTTAGAGCACTCTGGACAAGAATGTCCTGGTTCTTTCATTCTTTGGATTCGTAAATATGTCCTGGGGTGCCCCTTCTTCTACCACAAATCCGCCATCCATAAAGATCACACGATCTGCCACATCTTTTGCAAATCCCATTTCATGGGTTACCACAATCATGGTCATTCCCTCTTTTGCCAGCTGTTTCATTACCTCCAGCACATCCCCTACCAGCTCAGGATCCAAAGCGGAAGTCGGCTCATCAAAGAGAAGTATCTCAGGCTTCATTGCTAACGCCCGTGCAATGGCCACCCGCTGCTGCTGTCCGCCTGATAATGCAGAAGGATAAGCATGTGCCCTGTTTTCCAGCCCGACCTTTCTAAGAAGATCCATTGCCTGTTCTTTTGCCTCTTTAACAGGAACCTTATTGAGTTTGACAGGTGCATACATTACATTATCCAGGGCATTTTTTAAAGGGAACAAATTAAATCTCTGAAATACCATTCCCACCTGCTTTCTATAATCTGTGACCTTTTTTCCCAAATGTGTGATATCCTCTCCCTGATAAAGGATCTCTCCTCCTGTAGGGTTCTCCAGCAGATTAACACAGCGCAGAAGCGTACTTTTACCTGATCCGGAAGGTCCTATAATCACCACTACTTCACCCTTTTCTACTGACAGATTGACATCTCTTAATACTTCCAGATCTTCAAAACATTTAGACAGATTTTTTATTTGCAGCATGATGAACCTCCTTTTTATCCTTTTTGATACAACAAAAAAGGCAATGTCTTTTTTTCAAAAGCTCCATTGCCCGGAATGTTATATGCGGATATGTTTTTTACAGCATATTCTGAAATTTTTTACGGATAATCTCTGTTAAGATTTCACAGGTACCTTCCACGCCCAGCAGGCTGGAGTCAATCATTACATGCTTATGCTCCTTATCTGACATAACATAGCCGCAGTAATGCCTGTGATAGGATTCTCTCGCCTTGTCAACCGAGGCGATCATCTTCCTTGCCTCGTCCGGTCTCATATTCAGGCGCTCAACGCAGTTTTTTAACCTTGCCTCATAGGGGGCGTATATAAAAATGTGGATAATATTCTTATAATCTTCCAGAATATGATCCGCACATCTTCCTACGATGATACATGATTCTCTCTCAGCCAGATCGATGATTATCTTTTTCTGGACTGCAAATACAGAATCCTGAATGGCGGTGGTCCCCATTCCAAGAGGATAGTTCATATTAAAGAATGCTGATTTGGCACTTTCTTCCACATCGCTGACAGCAGAGACCGGAAGATTTAAATCTTTCGAAGTCATCTCAACGATGTCTCTGTCATAATATTCGATACCAAGATTCTCACTGACCATTCTGGCGATGGGTCTCCCCAGGCTGCCAAACTGTCTTGTTATGGTAACAACAAACTTTTCTTTCATATGGTACACCTCTTTTCTAAAGGTATTTGTTATA
>JAEWPQ010000300.1 GCA_023460575.1 Bacillota bacterium | reverse complement strand
CTTAAATTCTTAAATACATTCTGTAACTTATCGGATAAGCTCTCAAAAGCCATCTAACGCCCTCCTAATGAGCTTCCAGCTCGATGATTTCGCCCGATATCTCTTCGATGCGATGGATCAGACTCATGTCCTTTGTTCCGGCAAACTCAGCAGTTAAATTCCGGATTTCTCTTGCCAGTCCCTTGGTTTTTTCAAATTTTTCTACCAGATGAAGTTTCTCTTCATAACCCTCTAAAATCTTATCACAGCGCTTTACCAGGTCGTGAACGCCCTGACGGCTGATTCCCTGTTCCTGCGCGATCTCACTGAGGGATAAATCGTATAATACTACATCTTCATAGATGTTCCTTTGATGCTCTGTCAGCAGAGCTCCGTAGAAATCATACAAAAGTCCCTGTCTTGCAATCTTCTCCATATCATCACCTGTGATATCATACAATACTTTTTTTAAGGTGTCAAGTATTTTTTCTTTACACCCTTAAAAAACAAGTTTCATTTTATACCCGCTTCTTTTAAAAATTTTTTCATATAGAAATAGAGCTTTCTGCTGTGAATCACATAGCTCCCATGAGTTTCACCGGGCAGAATTCTAAGACGGCTATTTTTGATCTTTGATGCCAGATACAGCGTATGGGAAGTGAGAACCATATCTCTTTCGCCAGCCAGTATCAGGGTTGGGACAGAAATCTGCTCCAGTTCCTTACCGGAAATCTGCGGCTCGTTTAACATCATAAGAACCCTGGGATCATGAAAGAGCAATCCTAAGAATCCAAACAGAATCAGCCATCTGCGCTTTAGTCCTTCGGGGTATGCATTGGCACCGCAGATCACCATCCTGGAGAAAAGTCCGGGGTACTTAGAAGCTGCCAGTATCCCTATGATACCTCCGTCGCTGAATCCGCAGCAGGCCGGACGATCCAGTTCTAAAAGCCGGATAAATTCCGCCACATCCTTTGCCATCTTCTCATAACTGATATTCTCTTTTCCGGAGCTTTTCCCATGTCCTCTGGAATCCAGGGCATATACCGTATAATCCTGACTGAGTAAGTCTGCTGTCTCTTTAAATATGCTGTGGTTTTCCCCGTTTCCATGGACCAGAATCACAGCCGGTCCTTTGCCCGTAACTTCATAATAAAGCCGGATTCCGTTCACTGTTATAAACACCTGTTTTCTCCTTATCTGGCAGGAACTATTTCCAGCCAGTATCCGTCAGGATCACTGATAAAATAAATTCCCATTCCTGGATTTTCAAAGCAGATCACGCCCATCTCCTTGTGCTTTTTATAACACTCCTCATATTCATCCGTATGAAATGCAAGATGAAATTCGCATTCCCCAAGATTATAAGGTTCTGTCCGTCCGGTTAAATAAGTCAGTTCCAATGTGAAATCAGTTTTTCCATCCCCTAAATAAACCAGCTGGAAAGATCCGTCAGCCGCTGTCTTCTCCCGTACCGGAAACAGACCAAGAGCTTCTTTATAGAATTTTAAACTTTTTTCCAGATCAAGTACATTAAAATTAAAGTGGTTGAAGGTAATCATGATGAGTTCTCTCCTTTTCAAAAAGAGTCCGACCTGTAAAAAGCCGGACTGAAACATTATTATTTCTTTGGTAAAAGTGCTTTCATGCCGCCCATATATGGCTGCAATGCATCGGGAATTTTCACGGTTCCATCTGCCTGTAAATTATTCTCCAGGAAAGCAATGAGCATTCTCGGGGGAGCCACAACCGTATTATTCAGGGTGTGTGCAAAATATTTCTGGCCGTCTTCTCCTGAAACACGGATCTTCAGCCTTCTTGCCTGTGCATCTCCTAAATTGGAGCAGCTGCCCACCTCAAAATATTTTTTCTGTCTTGGAGACCATGCCTCTACATCCACAGATTTTACTTTTAAATCAGCCAGGTCACCGGAGCAGCATTCTAAGGTTCTGACGGGAATATCCAGAGTTCTGAATAAGTCTACGGTATTCTGCCACAGTTTATCATACCAGTCCATGCTCTCTTCCGGCTTGCAGACTACAATCATCTCCTGTTTTTCAAACTGATGAATACGGTAAACACCGCGCTCTTCCAGACCATGAGCTCCTTTTTCCTTTCTAAAGCATGGGGAATAGCTGGTAAGTGTCTGGGGAAGCTTTGCTTCAGGAAGGATTGTATCAATGAATTTTCCGATCATGGAATGTTCACTGGTACCGATTAAGTATAAATCCTCCCCTTCTATCTTATACATCATGGCATCCATTTCTGCAAAGCTCATAACTCCGGTTACTACTTCACTGCGGATCATAAAAGGAGGGATGCAATAGGTAAAGCCCCGTCCGATCATAAAATCTCTTGCATAGGAAATGACAGATGAATGAAGTCTTGCAATATCTCCCATAAGGTAATAGAAACCGTTGCCGGCAACCTTTCTAGCGCTGTCAAGATCGATACCGTCAAAGCTTTCCATTATTTCGGTGTGATAAGGGATATCAAACTCCGGCACTACCGGCTCTCCATAACGCTGTACTTCTACGTTCTCACTGTCATCCTTACCGATTGGAACACTGGGATCTATAATATTTGGAATGGTCATCATGATCTTCTTGATCTTTTCATCCAGTTCGCTTTCCATCTTTTCCAGTTCAGCCAGATGGTCGGAAGCATCGGTTACCAACCGCTTCTGCTCTTCTGCTTCTTCTTTCTTTCCCTGTCCCATCAAGGCACCGATCTGTTTGGAAAGTTTGTTTCGTTCCGCTCTCAAAGCATCTCCTTCCCGCTTTGCTGCACGGTTCTGCTCGTCCAGTTCGATGACTTCATCAACCAGCACAAGCTTGCTGTCCTGAAATTTATTTTTAATGTTCTGCTTTACAATTTCAGGATTTTCTCTTACAAACTTTAAATCTAACATGGTATTCCTCCTGGTTTTTCCTCAATATTTTCTGCGAATCCAATACGCATAATAATCTGCCGTTGATTATACTACAAAAAAAGGGCAAAGAAAAGCCCTTTTCCTAAAATTCCCCATCTCTCTTCCTGTTTTACTGACGAATAAGCAAAGAAAGGATCTCTTCAAAACAAACTCCATTCTCTGTGGGCACATTCATCTCATCCGAAACCAGAATACTCTGCTTTACAAAATGGGCTGCTTTTTTAACATTCTGCAGCAAAGGAACACCCTTCACTGCCTGTGCCGCTATGATACTGGCAAACACATCTCCGGTGCCAGGCCTGTCATTTCCCGCTTTTAAAGACTTTAGGAATTTCACCTCGAAGCCCTTTTGGGCCACAACATTGGTTACATAGGATCCTTCCCGCACTCCGGTTATTACTGCCGAATCAGGTCCCATACTTGTTATCTCTTCTGCTATGGATGCCAGCTCTTTTCTGCTCCAGCCCGTCTGCCGGTATTGTCTTCCGGTAAGGATACAGGCTTCTGTTAAATTGGGAGTCACAATATCACCGGACTCCACCAGGGTTCTCATGCGGCTGCACATCTGCTTGGTATAGGTCTGATAAGTATTTCCATGATCTCCCATAATGGGATCAATAATAACCATGGTATTTTCTGTTTTAAAATCCCGTATCATATCGGCAACGATCTCAATCTGATCTTCAGAACCTAAAAAACCGGTGAAAATCCCATCAAAGTCCAGGTTCAGCTTCTTCCACTGTTCCAGGTATAAAGGCATTTTTTCCGTATAGTCATCAAAAAAGCAGGTGGGAAATCCGGTATGATTGGATAATATGGAGGTCGGAACCGGACAGCACTGTACTTTTAATGCAGATATAACAGGAATAGCCACTGTTAACGAACAGCGGCCGTATCCTGAAAGGTCATGAATTGCTGCAATTTTTTTCTGTTTATTTTCTCTTGTCATAAAAGCTCCTAAGATATCCTGGCAAATAATCCGGACCGCACCAGTGCTTTCCTAAGGGGCATATAAACCAGTACTGATACAATCCCCGAAGTTACCGCATTGATGGAAGTGGAAGCAATGTTATAAACCAGTGCCAGTTCTGCTGCCGGTTTTCCAAGGATAAGAAGTTTATAAAAATATCCCACCATAGGATCAAAAATCACATTAAATAAAAGTCCTCCTGCCGCCGCCAATATGGTCCACTTAAAGATATGCCTGCTGTCGTTGGATTCATTGATCTTTCCCATCCGATGGGCAATCAGACCTGTGATCAGGCCAATGCATAATTTAAGGACAAATGTTTTGGGGGCATAAATAATGTACACAGGGTCAAATAAATCACCGATAGTCATACCGATGGCGCCGCCAAGTCCTCCGTATAATCCTCCCAGCAGCAGTGCACCTAACACGCAGACAGCATTGCCTAAGTGAATGGAAGTGGCATCTCCTCCCGGAAGCGTGATCTTAAACTGGAGAAATGTAAAAACTACATAAGACATTGCTGCAAAAAGTCCGGTCAGAGGGACTTTGTAAATAGTCTGATTTGTTTGATTCATTGATGGTTCCTCCCTTACTGCTTTTGTTGTTCTTAATCTTAGCACGCAAGTGGAGTGATATAAATATCCAGTTTTTATTTATTAAACCATACCAGTTCAGTCATGGGATTCCACACAAATCAGTACACCTGAATCAAATTCAATAGAACCGGCCGCACCCGACAGTTCATTGCTGATGCAAAGGCTCGTCCCTATTGAGATGTCTTTTTTTAAAAGGGGATATTTGAATCCGGAAAGGGTAATTCCCTTTACGTCCATGGTCAGGGGCAAAAATGAAATATAAGTCCCCCACATTTTATCCGCCTCAAATCCTCTTCCCTTTTCTAAAACGGTAATGCGGTTTTTCGGATCCACAATCGAAGCATCCACGCCCTGTTTTAAACAATAGTAAAGTAGATGAAGATTCCCCATGAAGTGATCAAGCCTGCCGCCGGTTGCTCCCAGAAGTACAAGATCTGTGCACCCTAAATTCATGGCTGTACAAAGAGCCAGTTCTGTATCTGTCTCATCTTTTTCCGGCTTGTGGATGTCCCATGTAATGTCCCCGGAAAAATTCCGGTATTCCGAAAGGACAGATTCCTCCACTGTGTCAAAATCACCCACAACCGCATCCGGCTTTAAATTCAGCTGTGACAATGCTGCAAGCCCGCCATCTACCGCAATGATCTTATCAAAGCTTTGATTTGTCAAAAACGTTCTGGCAAAGTCAAAATCAATGGTTCCTCCCGTAACGATTAATCCCGTTCGTTCTTTCACCCTTTATATTCCTCAAAAATTTCTAAAAATTTTCTGGTATTGGCTGCTGCGTCACCTTTAAATACAGCAGACCCTGCTACAAATACATTGGCACCTGCTTCAATCAGCTCTCTCACATTATCACAGGTAACACCGCCGTCAACTTCAATATCAATATCCAGTCCCCGGCGTTCTGTCACGGTCCGCAGAGCACGAACCTTTTCCAGTGTGTATGGAATAAATTTCTGTCCTCCGAACCCCGGGTTCACTGTCATAATCAAAACCATATCAAGCTCCGGTAAAATACAGTCAAGCACAGACAATGGCGTTGCAGGATTTAAGGCAACCGCCGCTTTCAGTCCGGCTTCTTTGATCTGATTCACCGTCCTGTCCAAATGCCTGCACGCCTCCGCATGAACACAGATTAAATCTGCACCGGCCGACTTGATATCTGAAATATAGCGTCCTGGCTCCTCCACCATCATATGAACATCAAAAATACGGTCCGTGCAGCTTCTAAGGCTGGCAATCACCGGCATACCAAAAGATATGCTGGGCACAAAAGCACCATCCATCACATCAAGATGAATATACTGAGCACCTGCATTGGCTGTATCCACCACCTGTTGTCCAAGATTTTTAAAGTCTGCCGCTAAGATTGAGGGGGCAAGTTTAAGCATGTTAGTATCTCCTTTTTTCTTTCAGTTCCTCATACAGAAGCCGGTAATTATCATAACGGCTCTGGCTGATTTTTCCTTCCGTGACGGCATTTTTTATGCCGCAGACCTTCTCACCGATGTGTACACACCCAAGAAACTTACAGTCTGGCTCGTAGGGTTCAAATTCAGGAAAATATTCCTTTAACCGGCCACACTCCATGTCCTCTAAATACATGGAGCTAAAGCCGGGTGTATCCATCATATATGTCTGGTTCCCAATTCCAAATAACTCTGAATGCCTGGTGGTATGTTTTCCCCTCTGGATCTTTTCGCTGATCCGTGCCGTTTCCATCTCCGCTTCCGGATAAAGCAAATTCGTCAGCGATGATTTTCCAACACCGGAAGGACCGGCCAGAACAGTGGTTTTTCCGGCCAGAATCTTTTTCACACAGTCAATTCCCTGATTATCATAAACACTGGTGAAATAAACACGGTATCCGGCCGCCTCATACATCCGGCGCAGGTTTCCCATCA
>JAEWPQ010000299.1 GCA_023460575.1 Bacillota bacterium | reverse complement strand
TGTCATGGATCTTCTTTTGAAATAAACGGAAAAATATCTTCTAATCCTGCACAACAGAGTATTCCATTCATAGATTGATATTAGAAACTTTTCAAGTATGAAAGGAGTCAAACATCCTATGGATGGTAATACGAAACAACGGTGTTCCGACTGGTCTTCCCCGATGGAACTTGATATGTCCGTGTGCCCGGGTACAGTGATTCGTCCAGATATGCCCCTGGGTTCCGGTCCTGCAAAGAACTTACAAAACCCGTCAGCGCCGATTCCAATGACACAGCAGGATTTATCCAGATGTCCCTCTTACTATGGATCCATGAAATGCCCGGATAATCCACCCTGTCCAATGCCTGCAAAATGTCCGGAGAAGGCAGCAGCTTCTGCGCCAATGAAATGCCCGGAAAAACCGGCATGCCAGAAGCCGGTAAAATGGCCGCAGCAGGGCGTTTCTCCTGCGATGATGAGATGTCCGGAGATGCCTCCCAAACCGATGAAATGTCCGGAACAGGCAGTCTCTCCTGCAGTCAGATACCCGGAGTTGCCCCCGTGCCGAATGAAATGTCCGGAGATGCCTCATAAGCCAATGAAATGTCCGGAACGTGCAGTCTCTCCCGCAGTCATGAAATGCCCGGAGATGCCCCACAAGCCAATGAAATGTCCGGAGCGGGCAGTCTCTCCTGCAGTCATGAGATATCCGGATATGCCTCCATGCCCGAGAATGTATCCGGATATGCCCCCATGCTGCATGAAACCGAATATGCCGATGGGTATGGCTCCCGGCATGTATACCGATTCAAAGCCAGCTAAATGTACAGGTGTTGAAAACATTGACCGGTATCCCGTTGGAATGACCTATGTTCCATGGCAGAGATGGCAGGAACTTTATTCTGTAGACACAGCGATTGAAATGGGAACTATTTTCCCGGATTTATTTAAACCATTTTTGATGGGAGGGTGCAGGTAATGGGAAATTGTAATGCTGTTGATTGCGATATGTTATTAATGCAGATATTTCAGGCCAGTTTCGCAATGGACGATGTAGTCCTGTATCTTGACACCCACCCGTGTGACCAGGATGCATTGAATTATTACTATTATGTAGTAAATATGCGGAATCAGGCTATGCAGACCTATGAACAATATTGTGGTCCACTGATGGCAGATGGTGTAATGGACGAAAACTACTGGACCTGGGTAAATGATCCATGGCCATGGGAAGGAGTGTGCGGCTAATGTGGAGATATGAGAAAAGGTTGCAGTATCCTGTAAATATAAAAACACCTAATCCTAAAATAGCTACCTTCATTATGAGCCAGTATGGCGGACCTTAAGGCAAATGTATATAATAAATAAACTTCATTTCTCCGGACTTCTTATCATAAATAATCTTTTTCACCACACTGCGCAGTGCCCTTCCTTTGGCCTCACTGCTGACCGACTGATCTGTCAGTATATCGCAGGCGCTGCTTATTCTGCATAAAGATGCATCCCTGTTGTGAGAGTCCATTGCGTTTTTTGAAGACTCAATGGCTTTTATCCTGATTTTCAACTCTGTTTCTGTCTTCTTCAGACGTTCTTTTCCAGCCCGGTACTCTTCCAGATCATCAATTCCGTTTTCATAAGCTGTTTTTATTTTAATTTTCCTGGCACGAAGCTTTTCCAGTGCAGATTCTAACTGCTGCTTTTCCAGATATTGATCTGATACAGCCCGTTTGGTGAATTCACTGGTTCTGGCAGCAGCGGTAACCTGTTGTAAGGATTCAATAATGAGAGACTCCGCCTTTTTATCAGAGATACAGCAGGATTCCTTATGAAGCCCTTTTGTATAGCGCCAGCACTGAAAATAGCCGGACTGATGTCCGGTTTTGCTTCCGGCATGATATCCTAAGCTGGCTCCGCAATAGCCGCAGATTAAAAGTCCTGAAGCCCAATGCCTGCAGGCGGAGACCTCCCTGCGGTTTCTGGGTCTGTATTCCTGTTTCAGCCGCTGCTGGTTCGCCTGAAACACAGAAGTGACTTCCTTCCTTGTTTCATGAGAACCCTGAAACGAGATATTGTTCCAGGTAACGGTTCCATCATAGAATTTATTTTTTAATATCCGTTCTACCGCTCTTCTGTCAAATGAATTGCCACGTTTGGTACAATACCCCTGATTGTTAGCCTCTTTTGCAATAGAAGCCAGGTCCATCCCGTTAAAAAAAGACTGATGTATAAATACAACGGCTTCATATTCCTTTTCTTCTATAATAAAAGGTTTTCCTTCCCCCACCGCGCGGTATCCAAGACAGGGAGCTGCCTGATAGCCGTTTCTAAGCGCTTTTTCCGTCATTCCCCTTGTAACTTCCCCGGATAAGTTAATGGAATAGTATTCGTCAAACCATTCAATGATACTCTCGATAAGTCTGCCGAACATGCCTTCCATGATCGGTTCGGAAACACTTTTTATAGTAATACCGCATTTTTTTCGAAGAACACTTTTATAAAACATGCTTTCTTCCTGATTTCGGGCAAAACGTGAAAATTTCCATAAATAGAGGTATTGAAAAGGAGATGGATTTGTTTTTGCAATGGAAATCATCCGCTGAAACTCTTTCCGGTTATCAGCCCGGCGTCCGCTGATACCTTTTTCTTCTATAAAAATGTACTCGTCAGGGATTGGTACGCCATCAGCACTTGCTGCATTTTTAATTTCCCGAAGCTGTGCAGCAGGAGAAAGCTCAGTCTGATCGTTTGTGCTTACCCGGACATAAGCTGCGCCAATGGGATTTTTGGGATTTTTAATCAATAAGTTTCCTTCTTTCCGATGATTAAAAGAGAAGATACCTGGAAACAGGTACAATCTGTGTCACATACATTTTACAGGGAAGGAGATGGAAATATGAATAAAAGCATTAAGATTGAAAATTACATAGATTATAACGGAGAAATGATTTTATTTGATAGTCTGCAGGAGGATAAGCAAAAGCAAGCCGGTGAAAAGATCCGGGATCTGATGATGGAGAATGCAGGATACGACATAAAAAGGCCATCAGAAAAACACCGGCCATCTTCTGTATTGATGACCGGGCCATTCGTTTAGACTGTGATGAGCAGGCAGTTCAGGAACTGGCATCTTCCGTGCATCCCTCAAATGGAAAGAAAAATTCCGGAATACCTGAGGCATATGGAGCAATATCGTACTGCTGGTAGTAGATGACGAGGCCGCAGGGCTTTAAGAAAAAGGCGTTCATATCAAAGTTTCCCCTGATCAGATGGGGATAGTCATCAAAGTAGGAGGCAGGGGCATCTTTCATGCGCTTTGAGATATGATTTTCGATCACCTGAAAGATGGTATTATTTAGTGTTTTCAAGTCAGGGAAAAAGTCTGTAAGATGCAGCTGATCCCCTGTCTGGAAGTCCCAGGTCTGCGACTGTCTCAGTGTATTTCCGTGGGCCCCGCCTAAATAAGAATATTGGTCGGTATAGAGGCTGGTGATGCAATCCTGGTTATATGTGACCATATAATCAGATAAGAATTCATAGCTGTGAAAGGGAAACTCATTGTCTTTTGCATACATGGCATTTTCGACAGCCTGAGGGTATAAAACCTCACGACAGTACTTTTCTGCCTGCTGGGACTGTATCTCATAGAACCGGCTGATGGCGGGGCCAGTTACAGAACTGCAGGCTGATGTAAAAGAAGGATAATGAATGGTATAGGTAAGTACAGGAACGTCGTTATGAAGGAGGGCATCTGACTTTGTTTTTTTATAGATTGTCTGCATGAGAACCTCAGGAAAGAAATCTTTTTATATTATATGAATAATCAGCTTGTTTATTGCGGGAAAATAAGAAAATGATCGAATAAGGGATATAATATGTATATTCAAAGCTGTTTATACCATACTATCTTTGAGGTGAACGATATGAAAAACAATAAAAAAGATAATTACAGCTCCAGTACAAAGGAAGAAAACAAAAAGCCTGAAACATTTCAGGATCACTGGGAGACAGGAAAATTCTTAGGTCCCAATACTTTGAGGCATGAAGAAAGCATTAAAGTTTATGAAGATAAGGAAGAGGAGTGATAGAACGCTTCTCTTCCTTATTTGTGACATTCAGGAATATAATCTGTTTTTGTAATTTGGCGGACCAGATGGAGAAATGGGCGCTTCCATGCGTTATCTTTCCCAGCGTTATGCTATGCCATATAAGGAGGGAAAGGCGATTTTAACTGATATTGGAACGGAAGAACTGGCCCATCTTGAAATCGTAGCAACCATTGTTCATCAGCTGACCAGAAATTTAACTCCGGAGCAGGTTGTAGAATCAGGGTTTGGTCCTTATTACATTGACCATACCACAGGTATCTGGCCACAGTCAGCGGGCGGAATTCCTTTTAATGCATGCGAATTCCAGTCCAAAGGTGACCCAATCACAGACTTGGTAGAGGATATGGCAGCAGAACAAAAAGCCAGGAGTACTTACGACAACATTTTGCGTGTTATCACAGACCCTGATATCTGTGATCCCATCCGGTTCTTAAGGATGCGTGAAGTAGTCCATTTCCAGAGATTCGGTGAAGCTCTTAGAATCACCCAGGATAATCTGGACAGCAAAAACTTTTATGCATTTAATCCCAGCTTTGATATCAAAACAAAATGCTAACAGGGGTAATTTTTACCCAGACATAATCAAAAAAGCGTTGATTCACTTTTCGTGGGTCAGCGCTTTTTTTAGATAACTCTTTTAGAGTGCCAGAATCATTCTGCCAGATCTAATTCAGTGGATTTGGTGGTTATCTCAAATTGTGTATAATTATCAGTAGTTCGGATAATCTTCTGTACCCAGCGTCCTTATTTAGGGAAATTTATATTATTCATTACAAGAATCACGGAAGGCAGGTATTGGTCGCTGAGTAAATAATAAAAAATATGTCGCATATAATTGACATTAAGTAATTAATGTGGTAATATTTGTATACGGAGGTGATTGCAATGGGTAGAAATATACCAATAAAAGTTGCCCGTGCCCAGTTGGATCTGACACAAAAACAACTTGCCGAAAAAGTGGGCATATCACGGCAGACCATGAATGCTATTGAGCAGGGTGAATACAATCCGACGATAAAATTATGCCGCGCAATTTGCAGAGTATTAGGAAAAAGTCTTGATGATTTGTTCTGGGAGGAAGAAAGCAATGATTAAAAAAAAGAATAATTTGGATGAGATGCAGGAGCAAAAGTTACTAAAGATAGAACACTATGGATTCTGGTTTGTATATTGGGGGCTGTTAGTTGCGATTCTGCTGCAGGTTACCCTGGCTGCAGATGTAAAAAATTTATTTCATAATATAGCTGGTGAATGGCTGGTATTTATGTTTGTTTCCGTATACATGTTAATTGCCTGTCTGATCAATGGCATATGGGACAGGAAACTGAAACCAAATTTAAAAACAAATATTATTCTCAGTCTTTTATCAGGCACATTGTGCGGTGTTATTTTCTCCGTATCATCCTATTATAAATATGGTAAATTAGCGGGTGCAGCGGCTACAGGAATATTTATGTTTGCTCAAATTTTTGTATTATCTATTTGTGCATTGACGTTTTGCGTATTCATTTATAAAAAGAGATTGCGGAAACTTGAAACAGAGGGTGAAGCTGCCGCGGATGATAATGAATATAAATAAATTTTGAATAATTAATCTGTAATGAGGGGACGTTGGCTCACTTTTGTGGATCAGCGTCCTGTTAATTATTCAGGGTAATTGGAGCCTCCTCTTCTTTAACGGAAAAAAATAAAAATCATACAGTATTCTTCATGATAAAGTAATCTCTTAATTTTTTTGCATATTCTAAGCGTGCTTCTGGTTTTGTGTTTTCCCTGTCTGTCTTATATAAATTATCATTTTTATATCTTGGAAATATATGAAGATGATAATGCCATACATCCTGATTTCCACAAGGTTCATTGTGTTGTCTGGAAGATACTCCATCACATTTGTAAGTTTGTTTTAAAGCCAGTGCAATTTCTCTTTCTAAATCATGAATTCGATGTGAAATTTCTGATGGTAAATCATATAAATTCTCGATATGTTTATTAGGAATTATTATGACATGGCCTTTATTATTTTTCCACCAACAAGACGATATAAATGCAGTAACATAGTTGTCTTTATATATTATATCGTCCTGCCTGGTATTTAAATGTTCATTTTCTACGCCTTCTGCAATTAAACAAAAAGGGCAGACATACCCTGTGGGTGCATGATTGTACATATCGTTCCTCCAATTTAATCTACAAGCTTATATTAAAGATTTATAATGTAATTATACAAAACTTATGCAGAGATATCTAATTTTCTAAATATAAAAACCTTATTTTACTTTTAGTAAATATGGTATAAAATAGAGGTTGGAAATTGTACTATTATAGATAATTTCGATATAGGAGATCTATTTAGCGTTTAACCCCGTCTTATATTTATTTTACCCCCCGTAATTGGAGGAAGCCGACAAGAGGGGGGATCTTGCCGGCTGTATGAAAAAAAGTTTTATTTAAAAGGTTATTGGCCTCTTTACATTAATTAATATACCGGAAAAATGTGACGGGATTTTGATGAATTTGTGAAGAGTTTGTGAAAAGTTAATGCAGGACTGGTGTGTAACAATATAGGAAAATAATAATATAAAATAACGAGGTGGGTATGTATGAAAGTCGGAGAAGTATGTTTATTTACGAAAGATGTTATTAGATTATCTAATTTTTATAAGTCTTTATTTAATATTGATAACGGCAGTGATGATAATATACATCAATTTATCATATCAGACGAAACAACATTAACTGTCTACAATGATGGAACAGAGCGGAAAGAAAACTCACAAAATATTTGTATAGCTTTTACGGTAGAGGATATTGATTTTCAGTATGAAAGATTGAAAACGCTTGGTATTAAAATCCTTGAGTCGCCAACTGTGAGACCATGGGGAGCAACAAATATGAGTTTTTTGGATCCTGATAATAACTTAATAGTATTTCGATATTTCCCTAAAGAATAGAATAATCATGCTGCCCCATAACTGGGAGGAGCCGACAAAATCAGTGAAAAAGGAAGAGAAAGGGCTCAGAATAAATGAAAAGTTAACTATCCGGTTTCATATTCATAAATGAATCAATAAAGAGTATTTTATAATATAGACCACCGAAGAAATGAGGATTAAACATGCGTGATTATTTTATTAAAACAACAAGAATTGGATTCTCCAACTGGAGTGATGCCGATTTAAACCTGGCATCTCAGCTATGGGGAGAAAATGAAGTCACCCGGTATATCTGCTCCACAGGAAAGTTTACACATGAAGATATCACAAACCGCCTGAATACGGAAATTTATAATTATGAATTGTATCATATACAATACTGGCCTATTTTTGAACTTTCAACAGAAGAACTCATTGGCTGCTGCGGTATCCGCCCTTATAAATCCGAAACTCATTCCTACGAACTCGGTTTTCATCTGCGGGAAAAATATTGGGGGCAGGGATTTGCTTCAGAGGCAGCAAAAGCGGCAATTGATTACAGCTTTCACATTTTAAAAGCGAAGAAGCTGTATGCAGGCCATCACCCTCAGAACAAAGCATCAGAAAGACTGCTGCTGAAATTAGGTTTTAAATCAATCGGCAGGGAATTTTATACACCCACAGGGCTGTA
Organism: Bacillota bacterium; assembly: GCA_023460575.1. Taxonomy (GTDB): domain Bacteria; phylum Bacillota; class Clostridia; order Lachnospirales; family Lachnospiraceae; genus Lacrimispora. Next base: position 2,119 of record JAEWPQ010000299.1, on the reverse strand, counting down.
TCACCCGTCATATGAGCTGGTGAACCGTTAATATTACAGGAAAGAAATAACTCCGTATGTACAAAATGATGGTACCTGTTTACGGTAACAAATCCAATGTTTTCAATACATAAACCAGTTCTTTTGTATCAAAAATCTTTCCTTTTCAACAAAAGTTTCCTTTATTCGATTGACGGAGCCACCTTATACTAGTAAAATAAAGACAAATATGAAAGAGGATGGGGCATTATTTATGGATAACAGAAATAGCATTTTGACAGATACACTTCCGGATCAGGCTATTTTCGCTCTGGATATTGGAACCAGAAGCATCATTGGCATGGTAGGAATGCCGGATGGAGACAGAATACATATCGTTGCCATAGAGAGAGCCGAGCATACAAAGCGGGCGATGATTGACGGTCAGATCGAGGATATTGATCAGGTTGCAAAAATTGCCGGTCAGGTGAAAGCGAGACTGGAAAAAAAGCTGGGCTGCAAGCTGTTGAAGGTTTGTGTGGCAGCTGCGGGAAGAGCACTGAGAACGGAAAGTGTGACCTATGAGATGGAGCTTGCCAGAGCCCAGAAGATCGATGCTGAATCCGTCAGCAGACTGGAAGCGGGAGCCATCAGCGAAGCGGAAAAGCAGTTTATGAACCGGGAAGGCCGGGATAATGACAGGCAGTTTTATCTGGTTGGATATACCGTAAGCAGATATTTCCTGGATAACTATATGATTTCCAATTTAATTGATCACCACGGGCGGGTTTTGAAGGCAGATATCATTGCTACATTTCTTCCGACGGAGGTTGTTGAAAGCCTTTATTCCGCTATGCATAAGATCGGTCTGGAGGTGGCAAGCCTCACCTTGGAGCCGATTGCAGCCATTAATGCGGCCATACCCCAGAACATTCGTCTGTTAAACCTGGCTATGGTGGATATCGGTGCAGGTACCTCTGATATCGCTGTCTGCCGGGATGGAAGTGTAACCGGCTATACCATGGCCATACTTGCAGGAGATGAGATAACGGAATCCATTATGAAAGAATACTTAGTGGATTTTACGACTGCGGAAAATATCAAATCCCAGATTGATGAAGAAGAGGAGCTTACATTTACGGATATCCTAGGATTTGAACAGACGATTACCAGGGAAGCTGTTTTTGGCAGCATCAAAGAGGCGTCTTCCAGGCTTTGTCAGGAAATCTCTGATAGGATACTGGAAGTTAACGGCGGTATGCCGTCGGCAGTTTTTCTGGCAGGAGGGGGCAGCAGGCTGTCAGGGCTGAAAGAGGGAATCGTAGAACATTTAAAGATAGATCCAAAGCGTGTGGCCATAGCAGGCAATAATTTTAAGATCAACGCCTATTCCGATGAATATGATCTGGAGAATCCCGAATATGCGACGCCTCTTGGAATCGTCATCTCTGCCGGATTTAATATTGTCAATGATGGTTTTCGGGTTATTTTAAATGACCGCCCGGCGAAACTTTTCCGCGGCGGTACCTTTACCGTTATGGATGTTTTAATGATGAACGGTTATAACTACCAGGATATGATCGGACGTTCCGGTCAGAATCTGGTTGTCAGCGTAAATGGAAAAAGAACTGTTTTTTACGGTGAGAAGGCAGAGCCGTCTGTTCTAACACTAAATGGAGAGGAAGCACAGCTTTCTGACCAGGTAAGTGCGGAGGACTGGATTGTATTTGTGCCTGCCAGCCACGGAAAAAGCGCATATGCCATGCTTTCTGATATTGAAAAGCCAGGAGCCGGTAAGAAGATACTGGTAAACGGTATCGAGGCAAAAGAGGATATTTCCCTGAAAACCGGTGACAGCATTGTAATAGAAGCACTCCAGGCAGAAGTACAGGAAGAAGAAATTCCACAAGAGGAAGATTTGTATGATGATGCAGAGGAAGCGCAGAGCTTTTTAAATGAGACAGTTTCTGCGCCTCATAACGTACCCGGAATTTTAACTCCCCCGGCTCAGATGACTTCTACCGGCATAAATCTTGATCAGGAATCCCGATTAAAACTGGACGGACATACGGATGCAGCAGCTTCTTCTGATGCAGCCTTTCATAAAAGCAATGGGAAAATCACATTTTTCTTAAACGACAAGCCTATGACTTTTCCGATA
>JAEWPQ010000298.1 GCA_023460575.1 Bacillota bacterium | reverse complement strand
GCCTCAAGAGAATCAGAAGCCATCATTGTAGAACTGTTAAAGGAGATTCCGGAGCCGGTTCAGTATATCATTGTCAACGAAGCCGGAGCTTCTGTCTATTCCGCCAGCAAGCTGGCAACAGAAGAATTTCCTAATTTTGATGTAGGCCAGAGAAGTGCAGCTTCCATTGCCAGAAGACTGCAGGATCCGCTGGCAGAACTGGTAAAGATTGATCCCAAGTCCATTGGTGTGGGACAGTACCAGCATGATATGAATCAGAAGCATTTAAGTGAAGCATTACAGGGCGTTGTGGAAGACTGCGTGAATAAAGTAGGCGTGGATTTAAACACGGCATCTGCCTCTCTTTTGGAATATATATCCGGTATCTCAAAACCCATTGCCAAGAATATTGTGGTTTACCGGGAGGAGAACGGAGCGTTTGAAAGCAGGAGCCAGTTGTTAAAGGTTGCTAAACTGGGGCCAAAGGCGTTTGAACAATGTGCCGGTTTCATGAGAATTCAGGGAGGAAAGAATCCTCTCGACGTTACCAGCGTTCATCCCGAATCCTATGATGCTGCGAAAAAACTGCTGAAGAAACTGGGATATGAGGCCAAAGAGCTGATGAACGGAGGATTAAACGGAATCAGTAAGAAGATTCATAATTATAAAGAACTGGCTGAGGAACTGGAGATTGGTGAAATCACCCTTCGTGACATTGTAAAGGAACTGGAAAAACCGGCCAGAGATCCCCGTGATGAGATGCCAAAACCCATATTACGCACCGATGTTATGGAGATGAAGGATTTACAGCCAGGGATGGTTTTAAAGGGAACGGTGAGAAATGTAATCGACTTCGGCGCTTTTGTGGATATCGGCGTTCACCAGGATGGACTGGTTCACATTTCCCAGATATCAGACAAATTTATCAAACACCCGTTAGAGGCTGTCAGTGTAGGAGATATCGTGGAAGTAAAGGTAATTAGCGTAGATGTTCCCAAAAAGAGGATTGCTCTTACCATGAAGTTCTAAAAAGATACAGCTTACCGCTGTACAAAAGGAGGAAAATGTGGAACAAATTAATCCGCTTGTGTTAGAGGTAAAACTTACAGCAAAAGATCTCTGGAAATTTTCCATGTATCATTCATACCGGGGATTCCAGGGGGTTTTCAGCTTCCTTTTCAGCGTTGCAGCTCTTTACGTGCTTATTGCAACCTGGACAACAGCATCTTTCCCCTACCGGATTCTTATTATCGTCTGTGCGCTGATGTTTACAGTCTGGCAGCCTTTTGTTCTCTATATGAAGGCAGCAAGGCAGGCAAAAAGATCCGTGATCCGCGATGGTATGACTCTTTCCTTCTCAGTGGAAGGGATTATTGTAACTCAGGGACAGGAGAAGCTGGAATTATTGTGGGAAGATGTGCTCATGGTGAAGAGAGTGGGAAAACTGCTGATTATCTATATGGACCGGATTCATGCCTATCTGCTTCCGGATTCTGTCGCAGGCGAAAAGGCGGCAGAATTAACGGCATTAATGAAAGAAAATCTGCCTCCTGAGAGGCGAAAGAGGATATAAGTGATGGTTATAGAAAGCTGGAAACCAGAAGAAACCTTTGAACTTGGTAAAAAACTGGGAGAGGAAGCGCATCCATCTTCCATATTTTGCTTAAATGGAGATCTTGGAGTAGGAAAAACCGTATTTACCCAGGGGTTTGCCGCCGGTCTTGGTATTACAGAACCGGTGGACAGTCCTACATTTACCATAGTGAAACAATATGACGACGGGCGTCTGCCATTTTACCATTTTGATGTATACCGCATTGGTGATGTCAGCGAAATGGACGAAATCGGTTATGAAGACTGCTTTTACGGGGAAGGTGTTACGCTGATTGAATGGTCCGGACTGATCAGAGAAATCCTTCCTGAACGGGTTATTACAGTAACAATTGAAAAAGATTTAAATAAAGGATTTGACTATAGAAAAATCACAGTGGGGGGAATGTAAATGAACATATTAGGAATTGAGAGCTCCTCTCTTGTTGCATCCGTTGCCCTTCTTTCTGATGACATACTGACTGCAGAGTACACGGTAAATTTTAAGAAGACTCATTCTCAGACGCTGCTTCCCATGCTTGACGAGATTGTGACCATGACCGGGATAAGCCTGGATCATGTAGATGCCATAGCAGTTTCTGCAGGGCCCGGTTCCTTTACCGGACTCCGGATTGGTTCTGCCACAGGAAAAGGTCTGGGGCTGGCACTGAAAAAACCGCTTATTTCTGTACCTACGATAGACGCCATGGCTTATCAGTTCTACGGCAGTTCTTCTATTATATGCCCGATTATGGATGCAAGAAGGAATCAGGTTTATACCGGTATCTATGACAACCGCAAGGGCTTCTTGGTGAGGAAGGAGTCCTGCGCCATGGACATAAGGGATTTAATTGATGAGTTGAATTCCATTGGAGACTGTGTGATTTTTTCAGGTGACGGAGTTCCTGCTTACAAAGAGAGTATAGAAGAATTCATGAAGGTTCCGTTTAAATTTGCACCGGCTCATTTAAACAGACAGCGGGCAGGTGCAGTAGCCGCTTATGGAGCCCGCCTCTTTTTACAGGGGAAGACGGTCACTGCAGCGGAGCATGCGCCTGATTATCTGCGCAAGCCTCAGGCAGAGCGCGAGAGGGAAGAGGCATTAAAAGGAGAATAAGATGGTACATGAAATGACGCCGGAGGATGTGTCCGGTGTTCTGGAAATAGAAAAGCTGTGCTTTTCTGATCCATGGTCCTGTGAGATGATTGAAAATGGATTAAAAAGCAGTCTTGATACCTGGCTTGTGCTTTGGGAAGAAGGGCCAGCCGGATACTGTGTTTTCCGGACAGTTGCAGATGAGTGCGAGCTGCTTCGCATTGCAGTCCGTCCTGAATTCAGGGGGAGGGGCCTTTCCAAGAAACTTATGGACCAGATGGTTTTTTATTCCAGACAAAATGGTGTAAAATCCATATTTTTAGAGGTCCGGGAAAGCAATGACCGGGCGAGAAACCTTTATAAATCCTATGGATTTACAGACGAGGGGGTCAGAAAGCATTACTACCTCAATCCATGTGAAAATGCAGTCCTTATGGTTTGCCGCGATATTTGAAACATTTACCACTAAAAATAAGGCATAACACCGTTTATAATGTAGGGGTATCCAGTTAGGATGCCCTTTTTTCTATCCTTGTGTGCAGGGAGGGGAATTAAGGGATTTCTCTGGAAAAAGCGAAAAAGGAACGCCTTGCAGGCATACCATTATGCCCGGAAAGAAAAGCATGGGCGGTAAAAGGAAAGGTGAGAGTAAGATGAGAAAGTACAAAAACGGCGGTCAGCTAGAAACAGTTGTTTGCAACT
>JAEWPQ010000297.1 GCA_023460575.1 Bacillota bacterium | reverse complement strand
CGTATGTGGAGCATGGGAGGCTTCTTGGGGGGAAAAAGATTGCTGTGTGAGGTTGGAGGCGGCATTGTTTCTGCACCTCCAAACGGTAAAGCAAACTGTCAGGAAAAGGAACTTGAAAAACGGGAAGAAATGGTGTATACTAAAAACCATAAAGATAGGTGAATGTAATTCCTGAAATGTACGACACTCTTACCTTTTTTGAACCTACATTATGACACATGGGATTCCAATATTTTCAGGCGGATGTCAGGCCTCCATTGCAGTGGAAGGCAGATGCCTGAGTGAGGTCGCCCACCTAGCACAGCTAGGCGTCAATAAGTAAGAACCGGCATTTTGGGGTTACAAAAGAAAAAAGCAGCGAGAAATCGCTGCTTTAACTTTATGGAAAAATATGATAAAGTATGATAAGACATTTAATAACAGGAACCACATAGGAGATAAACATGAAGGATTTTAAATATCGCAGTTATGTCTGCTGGGGTGTAACTGCCCTTGCAGTAATTGCACTCAGTATTGCATTTGCCTTTTTTCTTTCCCGGTTTGAAGCGGTTAAAGGTACAATACGTCTGATTGTAGAAATATTAATGCCTGTCATTTATGGTGCAGTGCTGGCATATCTTTTATTGCCGGTTTATAACAAATCAAGAGATATTTCAGCCCGCCTCCTGAATGCTGTGTTTCACAGCAAAAAAACAGTCCGATGCATTTCGCGGGCAGTGGCCACCATGGTCAGTCTGATCTTTTTGTTTGTGATTGTCATAGGACTTTTCTCAATGATCATACCTGAAATATATACAAGCATTATGGGAATACAGGATAATTTCGGAGAGAATATCAACAACATTGCACTGGGACTTCAAAAGGTGTTTCAGGATAACCCGTCTTTTGAAAAATTCATAATCCCTGTTTACGATCAGGTGGCAAGCCGGCTTCAGAACTGGATGACTACGGATCTGATTCCCAATATGTCTTCCTTAATCGGCAGCTTATCCAGCGGTCTCCTAAGTGTTGTACTGGTATTTAAGAATATTTTAATCGGTGTTATTGTAATGGTATATATTCTTAATATCAAAGAGACTTTCTCTGCTCAGGGAAAAAAGATTATCTACAGTATTTTTTCTATAAAAACAGCGAATCAGGCCATTGAGGAGGTTCGCTTTGTGCACCGGGTTTTTGGAGGATTCATTACTGGCAAGCTTCTGGATTCCTTAATTATTGGAATCATGTGCTTTGTACTGCTCAACGCCATGAAGATGCCGTATGTACTATTGGTAAGCGTAATTGTGGGAGTTACCAATGTAATCCCGTTTTTTGGTCCTTTCATTGGAGCAGTTCCAAGCGCATTTTTAATACTTTTAGTCAGTCCGGTGAAGTGTCTCTATTTCCTGATTTTCATTTTGCTGCTTCAGCAGTTTGACGGGAATATTCTGGGACCTAAAATTCTTGGTGATTCTACAGGACTGCCAAGCTTCTGGGTTCTGTTTTCCATTCTCCTTTTCGGGGGATTATTCGGATTTGTTGGAATGATCATTGCAGTGCCCACGTTTGCTGTGATCTACAGTGTGATTACCAGAACGGTAAACCGGTCGCTGTCAAAGAAAGACCTCTCTTTAAAAACTGAAGACTATTTAAACTTAGACCGGATTGAAGAAGAGAAAAAAACATTTATGAGATAAGAGGAGCGCATGAATAAAAAGTTATTGATCGGGTTTGTCGTCGGTATTCCTCTTCTGGTTATATTTCTTATTATCATTATTTTGATGAATGAGCCGGAGCCGGAGGGGATTTCAAGGGGGCTGGCATGTAAGTCAGCAGCTCTCCTTCTTACAGACAGAGAAAGCTTGGAAAAAATGCCGGAGAATCAGAAACAGCAATATTTCTCCAAACAGGATCAGAGCGTCTGGTATGCAAAATATATGGATTATTTATATGCCAATGGCTATCTTGATACAGATCTTATGCCTGCAAATGAGGAAACTGCCCAGGGTCTTTTAACCTATCAGGAAGCAGAAAGTCTGGCAGAAGCACTGGTTCCTGGTTCCGGAAAGAGTATTCATGCAGGAAAGAAGAATAAGAATAAACACATAACCGCTGATGAATGGTGGTATCTGTTTGAAGATTTAAAGAAGGCGCTTGATAAAGATAATCAGATAAAAACAATGGATGCTCTTCTTTATGGAACCCCTTCTAACATAAGGCCTTCTTCCTCATGGACTGCCTACACCAGCGAAGGAACCTTTGGATTTGAAGGAATCAGTCTGGATTCGTATATAGACTGGGAAGTGAAGATACTGGTAAAAGGAAGCGAAATCATTTCATTAAAAGAGGTCGTTAGCGATTCTGTTACATACAAAAATGTCTGGCTGACCGCCGGCGAGAATGATACTTTTCAGGTACATTTTGGATCTGCAATCAGAACGTTTCCATTAGATGCATCTTTGGGGCAGTCAGAGGACCTCATTAACAATCTGGCAGATTTAAGCCTTAAAAGAGGAAATCTTGAGAAAGTTACGCTTAAGAAAAAGAGAGTTTCAGGAAAGGTACTTGCTATTACAGATACTTCCATAGAAATTGAAAATTATGGTAAACTGAAGTTTGATAAGGATTTTAAAGTTTACCGTTTATATGGACAATTTGAAGAACGGAGCATTTCAGATATTTTAGTGGGATATGATATACAGGATTTTGTAGTAGCCCATGGAAAGATCTGCGCAGCTTTACTTGTTCGTGAATTTGATGCAAAGACCATTCGGGTACTCCTTATGAACACGAACTTTCAGTCGATTTTTCACCCTTCGGTGACGCTGTCTTCTAAGACAGGCTTAACACTGACCTATGACAAAGAGTCGGTTCAGATACCGCCAGGGGCGGAGGTGATTATAGAACCTTCGGATGAAAGGTTAAAAAGCGGCAGAATTGTAGCAGCGCCCCTTGAAAAAGGTGCATCCATAGAGGTGAATTCCATAAACCGTTCCTATGGGATACCTTCTTATAACGGAACGATTGAGATCAGGAAGGATTCAGACGGACTGCTTCTGATTAATGAACTGTATCTGGAAGATTATTTGACAAAAGTTGTACCAAGTGAGATGCCCGACAGCTATGAAAAAGAAGCATTAAAAGCCCAGGCCGTGTGTGCAAGAACCTATGCATACCGCCAGATCCAGAGCAATACCTACAGCAAATATGGTGCACATGTGGATGACAGTACACGTTTTCAGGTGTACAACAACCTCCCTGCGGCTGTAAAGACAGAGGATGCGGTACGGGAAACGTATGGCAAGCTGCTCTTTTACGGAGATACGCCCATCGAAGCGTTTTATTTTTCCACTTCCTGCGGACACACAACCGATGGAAGCGTATGGGGAGGAGATCCATCCCAGTACCCCTATTTAGATGGAAGTCTGCTTCAGGAGGGAGGAGCTGTTTTAAATCTCTCCACCAATTCTGATTTTGAAGAATTTATAAAGAATAAAGATTATCCGGCTTATGATTCCTCCTTCCCCATGTACCGGTGGGAGACGACTGTTACGAACCGGCAGCTGGAGGAAGAAATCACAGAAGTAGGCTCCATTTTAAATATTACAGTGGTTGAGCGGGGCGTGGGCGGTATTGTAAAAAAACTAAGGGTCGAAGGTTCAGAAGGCGTTATGACCATAAGCGGTGAGGGTCAGGTCAGAGCAAAACTTGGCAATAAATATATGACCATTACCAAAAAAGACGGAACTCAGATGAAAAATTTCGATTCTCTTCCCAGTGCCTATTTAGCCATAGAAAATCAGGGTGTTGATGATAAAAACATCACCACGTTCCATATTTATGGTGGCGGCTTCGGCCATGGAGTTGGAATGAGCCAGAACGGAGCTCAGGCGATGGCGAAGGAAGGAAAATCCTATGAGGATATCCTTCAATTCTTTTACCATGAGGTCCGGGTATGCGAGGCAGACAGTGTAAAGGAATGAGAGTGACTCATCCTGCGTAGAATGTAAAAAAACCATAGGATGTCATATGCAGGATCAAAAATTGGAAAACCTGCTGAATCTCGCTCTCAGTGCCAGTCCGGAGGAAAGGGAAAAGTCAGGTAACTTAAATGTGGGATATAATCCCGGGGAACAGACCTGGGATGTAATAGTAAAGTATTCCGGGGATATCAGCGGTCTTACCCAGGTTGGAATCCGGGTGGAGCAGATGGTAAATGAGTATGCGATCTTAAATGTACCGGAGTCCTTTATTGATCAGTTAAGTGATCTGCCCCAGATCGAATATGTGGAGAAACCAAAGAGGCTGTTTTTTGCCATAAATCAGGCAAAAGCGGCCTCTTGTGTCAATCTGGTCCAACAGGGGACCAATAATCTTTCAGGAAAAGGAGTTCTTGTAGCTGTCATTGATTCAGGGATTGATTATTATCATGATGATTTCCGCAATGCAGACGGAACAACCCGGATTTTAAAGTTATGGGATCAGACGCTTAACCGGATATTTACGAAAGAGGAGATAGATGCAGCACTGGCAACAGGAAGCAGAGCGGAGGCGAATAAGCTGGTTCCGTCTGTTGATATCAGCGGACATGGAACTGCAGTCGCTTCCATTGCGGCAGGAAACGGCAGGGAAAACCGGGGACAGTACAGAGGCGTTGCTTATGAAAGCCCTCTTTTAGTAGTGAAACTGGGAGTGCCTCAGGCAGGCGGTTTTCCAAGAACAACAGAACTTATGAGGGCAGTCAATTTTGCAGTGAAGGAAGCTGTGGATTTGCAGATGCCAATTGCCATTAACTTAAGTTTTGGCAATACCTATGGGTCCCATGACGGAACCAGTCTGCTGGAAACCTTTCTTGATGATATCTCCAATTATGGAAAATCCGTAATTGTGGTTGGTACGGGCAATGAGGGGGTTGGCGGGGGACATATATCCGGTATCTTAACCATGGCCAGTCCCCAGGAGATCGAACTCAGTGTGGGAGGCTTTCAGCAGAGCTTCAGCGTTCAGCTCTGGAAGTCCTATGCAGATCTGTTTGATATCAGCATTATCACTCCGCCAGGGGAAGTAATTGGTCCCATCAGCAGCAGACTGGGACCACAGACCATCACATACGGAAACACCAAGATTCTTTTATATTATGGAAAACCGGGACCATACAGTGTGGCTCAGGAAATTTATTTGGATTTTCTTCCGGTGGAAGACTATATTGACAGTGGAATCTGGAAATTCCGGCTGACACCGAGAGAGATTGTAGAGGGAAATTATGATTTGTGGCTTCCGTCTTCCGGAGTGTTAAATCAGTCCACCCGCTTTTTACGGGCAACTCCTGAAACAACACTGACCATTCCTTCCACAGCATCTAAGGTCATTTCTGTGGGAGCTTATGATGATACGTATCAGTCTTATGCAGATTTTTCAGGAAGAGGGTACACAAGAAGAACGAATCTGGTTAAGCCTGATCTGGCAGCACCGGGAGTGGGGATTATCGCGGCTCGTGCCGGAGGCGGTTATGATCCAGTTACGGGAACTTCCTTTGCGACTCCATTTGTTACAGGAAGTGCGGCTCTTCTGATGGAGTGGGGAATAGTAGACGGAAGAGATCCATTTCTCTTTGGGGATGATTGTGAGTTAATAGGGCTAAATCAGCGGGAATCTAGAAAACATGGGAGTCCCACTGGTTTAGTCCTATTTTTTTGTGAGCAATGTGCTAAGTGTAAGATTAGCAGGGCAAGCAATCAAGCAATTATATGAGAAGATTAACATGTAATAATGGAAAAGCATTGCAGAATAATCTATTCATATATGGAGGTGATTAGATGGCTGATATATCAATAGATGAGATAATAAGAGAAATGAAAAATGCAGATATTCAAACGGTGGATAAAAACACTCTTGTGGATATTCGTACAGTTGCAATAGATGAAAACCTTCCTGTGGAAGAGAGAATCAAACAATTGGTGGAAGGTCTGCATAATCCATATTGTTTTAAAGTTGGGGATGTGGCAGTTAAGATTGAATATGAAGATACGGAAGTTACGTTTGAACAGCGTTTTGAAAGAATTATAATAAATAGTTAAAAAGTCTTGGAAATTCCATAAAAGTTATGTTGACATAAAAGAGGAATTAACCATGTGGGATTTCCATATTCCTTTGAAAGACTATGGGGGTTATCACAATGGATCAAAATAAATCTTATATTGCTGATATTTACGTACGGCTTAGTAAAGAAGACGGAGACGTTGATACTGGAAATAAGTACGAGAGTAACAGCATATCAAATCAAAAGGAACTGATAAAACAGTTTCTAATTTCCCATCCGGAAATAGCAGTACATGCAATCCGTGAAGATGACGGATATACAGGTACTAACTTCACAAGACCGGGATTCCAACTATTATTACAAGATATAAATGAAAAAAAAATTAATTGCGTGCTCGTAAAGGATTTGTCGCGTGTAGGAAGAAACTATTTGAAGGTTGGCGAATATGTTCAGGAAGTATTTCCAGAACAGGGGATTCGCTTCATTTCAGTGAATGACGGATATGATTCTATCAATGCTGGGACAATGGATGATGATATTATTATTCCTTTCAAAAATCTTCTAAATGACGCATATAGCCGTGATATTAGTGTAAAGATTCGCTCAAACCTTGATGTCAAAAGAAAGAAGGGTGAATTTACGGGCGCATTTACTACATTTGGTTATAGGAAGTCGGAGTTGAATAAGAATTCTATTGTAATAGATGATTATGCAGCAAAGGTTGTTAAGGATATTTTTAAGTGGAAACTTGAAGGAATGAACCAGATACAGATAGCAGAAAGACTGAATGCAGCTGCAATTCCCTCTCCAATGGAATATAAGAAGATGAAGGGAATTAATTACCAGTGTAGTTTTAAGAAACATAAAAAAGCATTATGGTGTGCTCAAACAGTCTCAAGAATTCTAAAAAATGAAGTTTATATAGGCAATATGATTCAGGGTATTCGTTCAAAGCCAACCTATAGGGCAGAACATGTTGTAGTTAGAAATAAATCAGAATGGATAAGAAATGATAATGCACATGAGGCTATTATTAAAAAAATTGATTTTGAACGTGTACAGGAAATATTGAAAAGAGATACAAGAACGGCACCAAACCAGAAGGTAGTGTATCCTTTTAGTGGAATGTTATTCTGTGGTGATTGCAGACATAGTATGATTAGAAAGACAGTGCCTGGACCTAATGGAAAGAAGTATATTTATTTTATTTGTTCATCTAATAAAATAAATAAAGATATGTGTTCATCACATATGATAAAAGAAGATGAATTGGAAGCTACCATACTTGAATTATTACAAAAATATATTCGGGCTGTATTAAATGCTGATGCTCTGTTAGATAATTTAGCTAAAATGGATATTCAAAACATTGAGGTTGAAAAATTAGATGAGCGTGTACAATGGAATAGAACAGAAATTGAAAAGTGCAAAAGATTGAAACTATCTTTATATGAAGACTTGCGTGAAGAGGTAATTGATAAGGAAGAATATATTTACTTAAAAGAAGAATATCAACTTAGAATTAACGAAGCAGAGGAAGCAATTAAGCATCTTGGTTTTGAAATTGATCAAATACATAATGGAAGTGATAATATAAAACAGTGGGTTACTATCTTGAAAAATCATTTGAATGTTCAACAGATTAATAGAAAAATTGCAGCACAACTGATTGACAGAATCTATATTTATAAGGATGGAAGCTTAAATATAAGGTTTAAATTTCAGGATAAACAGGATGTAAAATCAGTAATGAAATGGAATAAGGAAATTGCCAATGGCTAGATATGTACGTGATGTATTAGATATTGAAAATGCAGTTGTAGAAAATTATACAGAAGATCAGGCAGTTGCAGCCATATATGTAAGAAAATCGCTGGAGGATCAGGAATCTCTTACTATTCAGATTTGTATGCTGGAGGAATATGTACACAAATCCAAGGATATGTTACTTTACAAGGTGTATTCAGATAATGGATTTACAGGTGTAAATTTCGAAAGACCAGCATTTAGTAAAATGATTGAAGACATGAAGTTAAAAAAATTTAACACAATAGTTGTAAAAGACGGATCAAGACTAGGGAGAAATTATCTTAGTGCGGGTGCTTATATGGAGTCAATATTTCCTGCTTATGGAATAAGATTTATATCGGTAAATGATCATTATGATAGTGCGGATTTTTCCTGCATGAAAGATGGAATATCAGTACCGCTTAAGAATATTATGAATGAACAGTATTCTAAGGACTTATCCAAAAAGCTCACCTCTGCATTTCGGGTAAAACAAATGTCGGGAGATTTTATAGGAGGACTTACAACGTATGGTTATCGAAAGAATGAAAAGGACAGAAATAAATTAGTAGTTGATATAGAGACTGCTCCTGTTATCCGCAGGATCTTTCAAGAAAAAGTGGACGGTATGAGTGATGGTGCAATAGCAATTGAGCTAAATGAGGAGGGAATTCTATCACCTTTTGCTTACCGCTATGCAAAAGGACTTGTAAGAGCTGATAAGTATAGAGAAATGCCCTGGAAAAAAGGAACTATTCGTCAAATATTGACCAATAAAATGTATATTGGACATATGGTGCAAGGGAGATACAGACAATCACTCAGTATGCATGAAAAGAAGCATATAACTCCAGAAAATGAATGGATTATTGTAGAGAACACGCATGAGGCGATCATTGATAAAGAAATATTTGAGTTGGTACAAACAATTATCAAAGTCAGAAAAGAGAAGTATAGCGGCCAAAATTTAGCAAGTAACGTTGAAACTGAGAACTTCTTTAGAAAAAAGATATTTTGTGCGGATTGTGGCAGAGCAATGGAGATTGGTAAGAGTATAAGTAAAGTAGCGGTACATCAATATTATCGCTGCAGGTTATATAATGAAACAGCTGGAAAATGCTGCTCTTTGAAATCAATTAAGAAAAAAGAGATAGAGAAGGTAGTTTTTGATGCGATTCAGTATCACATAAAGCTTTTTAGCGGAGCAGAAAAAATGATACAGGAAATGAATACAACTCAAAAAGCAAAGAAAAAGCTGGAAGAATATCTTCAGAAAATATCAGTATTACAGGAAGAAAGACTAAGATATGTAAAGCTTGCAGGTGGATTATATGAAGATTATGAGAAGAAGTTGCTTAATATAGAAGAATACACATTCATATCAGAAGAATATGATAGCAGAATTAAATCTTATGACATACAGCTGAAAGACTTGTATAGATTTGCAGATTCTTACAAGAAAGATTTTACTGGTAATAAGGACTGGGGAAAGAAGATTAAGAAATTTTCTAAGTATATAATATTAAATCGAGAAATGGTAGAAACATTTATCAGCAGAATTGATGTAACAGATGCAACCCACATAAAAATTACATTTAATTGTATGGATGAATTTGCAGCAATAATAAAGATAAATGAGCAAAGGAGGTTTGAAACAGATGGTTATAACAAGTAAGAATATAGCTTCTTATTTGAGATTATCACAGGAAGATGTGGACACTTCTAAAAGTAATAATCAAAACGTAGAAAGTGTCAGTATATCCAATCAAAGAAAGCTCATAGATAACTTTATTAAGCACAGAAAAGAATTCTCTTGCTGCAATATTACGGAATACTGTGATGATGGATTTACAGGTACAAACTTTGAGAGACCTGGATTTCAACAGATGTTTGAAGATGCAAAGATGGGCAGGGTTGATACCATTATTCTCAAAGATTATTCCAGACTTGGACGTAACTTTCTTGGTGTTGGGAGATATTTGGAAGAGATATTTCCAGATTTGAAAATTCGTGTGATTTCGATCAATGATGGTTATGACAGTAATAACGTGTTTACGACAACGGATGGAATCGATATTACAATCAAAAATCTGATTAATGATTACTACGTGAAAGACTTATCAAAAAAGGTAAAGAGTGGTATTATTACAAGACAGAAGAGAGGTGAGTTTATCAGTGCCAATGCCATCTTCGGCTATAAGAAAAGCAAAGAAAATCTTCATAAGCTTGAAATTGATGGAGAAACAGCATTTATTGTGCGTATGGTATTTAATTATGCATTAGATGGAAAGAATAGTGTTCAAATAGCAAAGTTGTTGAACAAAAAGCAAATTATGACACCTGCCTGGTATAAGAACAAATCAGATTTTCGCAGTTATAAAGTCGATCATATGACAATGTGGACTGCTGCAAAAGTAATGAAAATACTTAGGGACCAGCGTTACGCAGGAGATATGGTTGGAAATATAAGAGTGACTACAAAAGCAGCTAAATCTGATAACATTAGGGTGGATAGAAAAGATTGGATCATAGTAGAGAATACCCATGAAGGAATTGTTCCAAAAGAAGTTTTTTTAAAAGTAAACGAAGAGATTTTGCCATTAAAAGAAAGAAATGGCATTCCATTGGGAAACAATCGCAGACAAGGATTTTGCTATTGTCCTCATTGTGGACGTTTACTGCAAAAAACAAATACAACGATAAATCCGTATTTTTATTGTACCCGTCAGATTTATGATGTAAATGATGGGTGTATGGATTCTAGGATAATGGTTCAGTCAGTAAATGATTCTTTAATTACTTTGATTGCAAAATATATAGAAACTCTGATTGACATAGAAACATTTGTGAAACAAAGCAAGGGAAAGCTAATCCAGAAACATAAGACAGAAATGACGGCAGAGGATGTGGAAAAAAAAATTATGATGCTTCGTCAATCTACGTTGGGATTACATGAGAGATACAAAGATGGGAAGATTTCCAGAGAAGCGTATATACTACAGAAGACACAAACAAATATGAAGATAGATGAAATGAAGGAAAAGAAACTTAAGATTTGTAATGGGATTGGAGATAAAAATGAACAGGAAAGATGGGAACAGGAATTATCAGATATAGTCATTAAGTTCCGTGATAAGAAGTCATTTATGAAACGGGAACTGAAAGAAATGATTGAAAGAGTTGAGATATATTCGGAAAAAGAGATTAAGGTTAAGTGGAGATTTATGGACTTTACAGCAATAATAAGTGAAGAAAAAAGTTAATTATTAGCAGGGAGAGGGTGCTTTAGCATCTTCTTCTTTTTTGTCATCTTAATTCTATTTTTTATAAAAATATGATATAATTCATGCGTGATGTAAAATATTTTAAGCATTCAAATAATAGCAGTTAGTGGTAGGGGAAAGCTCGTACCTTAACAAGCTATTGCATTAGGGATTTAAGGGGGTATCTATGTATAATATAGCAATTTGTGATGATGAAGAGAAAGTTATTCAGTATTTGAAACGTGTAATAATTAACGCTGGATTAAGGAGGGAGAAAGTTAAGTTTTATGAATTTTCTTCCGGAGAAGAATTTATTGACTACTTAAAAGATGCCATTAGTTGTGATTTATTGATTCTGGATATGCAGATGAAGAAAATGGATGGGAATGAAACGGCAAAGGCATTTAGAAAAGTGTTTCCAACGACCACCCTGGTATTTTGCTCTGGGGTATGTATGCCTACAGTAAAATCGTTTGAAGCAGCACCTTTTCGGTATCTTTTAAAAGAGTATACAGACGAACATATACAATCTGAGATGAAGATTATTATCAAGGAAATGATAAGTAAAAAAGTAGAGCCATATATTTTAGGAAACAATCATTTAAATTTAGTGAAATTAAGACCCAGTGATATTTTATATATAGCAATAGCAAAAAGAGGAAGTTATATCTATATATATCCGGATATAAAAGAATACAAATTCGAAGGAAAGTTAACGTCAAAAGAGAATGTGAAAAGTCTATTTAATAAATTAAAAGATTTTGGCTTTGCGTATGCACATAATAGTTATATTGTGAATTTGAAGTATATTATTAAAATAACATCATCAGAACTAGAGTTGATTAATGGAACAAAATTAACGATTTCCAGATCTAAGGAAAAAACGTTTCGAGAAGAATTCATAAAGGCTTTAGCTGAAAAATATTAGTCAACGGAGAGAAAGATGGAGTTATTAGATAATTTTATATTATTTACAGGATGCATAGCAGAAGTTTATATGGTATTTGATTTTTATAATAATTTTTTTTATATTAGAAAAAAAGTAAACAGTCATTTGAAAATTATTTCATGCAGTATAATTGTGATAGTCTTATTATTTATTATTAATCAATTGGGAAATGCATATATAAATTTATTTTTCTTTCCCATGATATTGTGGTTTTATGTTACATTGCTCTTTGATACTAATACTGGAAATCGATTGTTTTATCTCGTCATTACCGTTTCATTGATGGTTGGCTGTGAATATCTATTTGTTGTCTTGCTGAAGTTACCAACCTATTTTTTGCAGCAGATCAGTTATACGGAACTGTCAAATATAACGTGGCAGCTATTGGCAATGAAATTGTTAACTTATATGTTTTTTAATTTATTTAAGCAGTTGTCGAATAAATCGAAAAGCAGAATGTCTGGGAAAATATTTTTAATGTATTTATGCTTGCCGTTAGCAAGTTTAGGTATCATGTTAGTAACGTATTATTCAGGCGTAGATTTTTCTGGCAATATTTTGATAAAAGTTATGATGCTGCTATGTTTTATCTTAATGCTAATTGGTAATGTTTTAATGTTTCATGCATTTAATATATATGAAAAAGAAGTTGATAAAGGTCTGCAGCAGCAATCAATCATAATAAAAAAGGATGCTGAGCTAAAATATTACATGCAGATTTCAAAAATGAATGAAGAGCATAAAGCATTTATACATAATACCAGTAATTATTTAAAAGTTATTGGAGAATTAGCAAAAGATTATAAAAATGAAAATATACTAGATATAGTAAAAGAACTAAATGTTGAATTAGAGAATAATGAGATAAAATTATATTGTGATACTCCTGTTTTGAATGCATTATTAACTGAAAAAGGTTTATGGGCAGAAAAACTGGAGATAAATTTTGATGCGTATGTAGAACCAGGGGTAAACTTGGGAAATGTAACACATTCTGATTTAATTACCATACTGGGAAATCTTCTTGATAATGCAATTAGGGCAGCATCTGGTTGTGAATATAATAAAAGTGTAAAAATAAGAATCTTTATGCAAAATGGAGGCAATTTCTGCGTAATTAAAATTATCAATATGTTTACAGGGGAATTGTGCAGAACTGAAGAAGGGTTTTTGACAACGAAAAAAGATAGCGGTATACATGGAATAGGAATTAAAAGTGTAGAATCAACAGTTAAAAAATATAATGGTTATTTAAAATTTTTTATAAAAGATAAAGAATTTCAAGCAGTAGTATTATTATCCGCATAAGGTATTGTAATCAAAAAAATAGGTAGTTGACGCTAAACGTGAATTGCCTTTTTTTTATGCAAAAACGTCACTTAATATTGCAAAAAGTGCCACATATATTGTTGGATAACAAGATAGAATGTAAAATATGAAACATAAAGAATATTTTATAATATTAAAAATTGTATTATAAAAGAATAAAAAAGGAGATATATTGAAATGAAAACTGAGATTTTAATTTATCAAAAAATTTTGGGAATTATTAATATGCTGGCACTTTTACTAGTTAGACAAACAGCAAATACGTCATGTGCGTGGATGTTTCATCAACCAGATTTTCCAAAAGAAGCTAATATGTTCAAAAAGGTAAAATAATGATAGATAAGCTTGTAGAATATTTTATTGATCAACAATTAAAGGCGGGAATGTTTACAAATGAAAGCATTAGTGTATACCGTTATGGATATACCCTACTGTTCGAGATGGTAACAAATATGGTAATTGCAATTATAATAGGCTGTTTTTTTCATGAATTACCGGTTGTGGTTTTTTTCTTATTTAACTTCATTCCTTTAAGAAGCTATTGTGGAGGTTATCATGCAACAAAAGCCTGGAGGTGTATAATATTGTCTAATGCTTTTATAGCATTCGTGGTACTATTTTCCAGCAATATGTATCTAAGTATTAATAACAAAGTAATATTTCTACTGGAAATAATATGTATAGGATTAATAATGGCATTGGCACCAATACAAAGTTCTGCCAAAAAGCTGAATGATAATGAAAAACAAATATATAAAAAATACATTAAATTAATTCTGATAATTCAAATAATTTTAGAAATATTCTTTTTATCTTTAGGGTTAAATAAATTCATATACGTTATTATAAGTTCACATATTATTCAGGCATTAGCATTAGTGACTGCACGTTATAAAATAAGGATAATTAATTTTTTATAGAATGACTTAGATAGAGAGAAGGGGAGTTAATGTCTTATAATTTATTTATAAAGTGCAAAAAGTGTGGGGCTATCATTGAAAGAAAAAAGTTTATTGAAAATAATTATATCTGTAATTTATGTGGTTCTTATAAAACACTTGACTATAAGAAAAGGCTTGCTTTGATATTAGATCAGAATACATTTGAAGAAACCAATGTACATGCGAAATTTTGTGATCCTATTAAATTTCCCGGATATTGGGAAAAGCATGAAAGTATAGTGAAAAAAGATGGTTTAAATGAAGCCATTGTAACCGGAAAAGGGTGCATTAATGGCCAAAGAGTTATGATTGGAGTTATGGATACTAGATATATGATGGGTAGTATGGGAGTTATTGTTGGTGAAAAGGTAACCAGATTGTTTGAGGATGCAAAGAAACAGAAAACTCCGGTCGTAATGGTTGTTGCTTCTGGTGGAGCCCGAATGCAGGAAGGGATTTTTTCATTAATGCAGATGGCAAAAACTGCGGCTGCAGTATCTGGTTTTAGTGATTCAGGAGGATTATACATTAGTGTACTGACTAATCCTACCACAGGAGGAGTCAGTGCAAGCTTTGCTTTTTTAGGGGATATCATATTAGCAGAGCCTGGGGCGTTAATAGGGTTTGCTGGGAAACGAGTGATTGAACAGACAATCAATGAAAAACTCCCATCTAATTTTCAAACTTCGGAAGCTCTGTTTGAGTATGGTTATATTGATTTGATCGTAGAACGAAAAATGCTTAAAAAGACTCTTGGGGATATACTGAAAATCCATAGTCAGGAAAATAAGGGCGGGTGATATGGTGAAAAACAGCAGTGTTGAAGAAACAGAGAGCAGTAATGCATGGAATAATGTTTTACTGGCAAGAAAAATTACTAGATTCCGATCATTAGATATCATCAATAATATTTTTAATTCTTTTATTCAGTTACATGGAGATAGAGGAATTGGAGACGATAAGTCTATAGTCGGAGGGATTGCTTTACTGAATCATCAGGCTGTCACCATAATCGGACAGCAAAAGGGAAATACTCCAAGTGAGATGAATTACCGTCAATATGGAATGACAAAGCCGGAGGGTTATAGAAAATCATTACGCTTGATGAGGCAGGCGGAAAAATTTAAGAGACCGATTATTTGTTTTATTGATACGCCAGGAGCATTTCCAGGTGTTTCTGCAGAAGAAAACGGACAAGCAGAGGCTATTGCAAGAAATTTATATGAAATGGCTAATTTTACTGTTCCTATCCTAGCCATTATCATTGGAGAGGGAGGCAGTGGAGGGGCACTGGCCTTAGGAGTTGCGAACCGGGTAATTATGCTGGAAAACGCCATTTATTCTGTTGTTTCACCAGAAGGCTGTGCAAGTATTTTGTGTAAGGATTCCAGAAAAGCTCCAGATATTGCTGGCAATTTAAAGGTTACAGCAAGTGATTTGTTGAAATTTAAAATTATAGATGAAATTATAAGTGAAGAAGGAACGGAAGAAATCATATTTTATAGGATTAAACAAAGTATAGAACAAGAACTGCTTCGTTGCAGCCATTTGGATGGAGAGGAGTTAAAAAAAGAAAGAATAAGTAAATATAGAAATATAGGAAGTGATGTATTCTAAAATGCATAATAAAGGGAAGTGATGTAATGGATGATCTGAATAATAAATTAAATGCAATTGATAAGTTGATAAAGCAGTGTGAGCAATCAAGATTAGTATCGTTTGCCTATCAGGATACGATGTTTTCAATTCAATTTAGTAAGGTAGCTAAAAAAGCAAAACAAAGTATAAAAGATGCTTCTGAATTTAAAATTGATGATCTGGAAAATAAACTGGATGAATATGCTATTACAGACAATTCACAAATGGATAATCAAGAAAAAGAGGATATTGTAACAATTGTTTCTCCTTTTGTCGGAGAGCTTGAGTTTAGCAATCAGATTAAGCTGGGAGGTAATGATATTTATATTAACAGGGGTGAGGTGGTCTGTTCTATTGAGGCGATGAAAATATATAATGACATTAAGTCCACGGTTTCAGGAACTATTATTGAAATACTTGTAAAGGATTGTGATTTGATTGAATATGAACAGCCAATATTAAAGATAAGAGTAGATAAAAATGAATAATAAATATAAGAGGATATTGGTAGCAAATCGTGGTGATAGTGCAGTTCGAGTCATTCGTGCCTGCAAAGAAATGGGAATTGAGACCGTAAGTGTATTTTCAAAGGGTGATAGAGGAGCCTTACATACAAGACTTGCTGATTATTCTATCTGCATTGGGGATGTTCAGAGCAAGGACTCTTATTTAAACGCATATAATGTGTTGGCCGTTGCAACTAATTATAAAGTGGATGCAATCCATCCTGGTATTGGATATTTTTCCGAAAATGCAGATTTTAGTGAATTATGTGAGAATTGTGATATTGATTATATTGGTCCAAGCAGTGCCACTATCGCCCTGATGGGGAACAAGGTTAGAGCAAAAATGGCAGCTAAAGAATCAAATATACCTGTCATTGGAGATGACAGTGTTGAGATAAATAATTATGAAGAGTGCTTTCAATATGCAAAAAAGATTGGTTATCCCATTATTTTGAAAGCTGCAAATGGTGGGGGCGGCAAGGGGATTCGCATAGTTGACAAGGAAGAGGATTTATTTCGAGCGCTTGAGATGTGTCTGAAGGAAGCAGAAAAGGTTTTTGGTTCCAGTGGTATTTTGGTGGAACGATATATAAAACATGCAAAGCACATAGAGGTACAGATATTAGCTGATCAATATCAAAATGTAATCCATTTAGGTGATAGAGAGTGTACCATACAGAGAAAGAACCAAAAGTTCATAGAGGAATCCAGATGTACCACACTTAACGAAGAGATAAGAAATAAAATGTATCAGGGAGCAATTGATATTTGCAAGCATATTGGCTATGTTGGTGTAGGTACAATAGAATATTTACTTGAAGACAACAAATCCTTTTATTTCATGGAAATGAACACCAGACTGCAGGTTGAACATACAATATCTGAGTTGATTACTGGAATTGATTTAGTCAAGGAACAGATTCGGATTGCACAAGGTGAACCGCTTAAGATAAAGCAGGAAGAGGTACTGTTTCTGGGATATGCGATTGAATGCAGAATATTAGCAGAGAATTATAAAGGTACTTTTATACCTGATTACGGCAAGATTACTAGATTTGATATGCCAGGAGGATTTGGAGTAAGAGTAGATTCATCTTATGAGGCGAATAATGATGTGACAACCTATTATGATTCTCTTTTGTGTAAGATATGCTGTCATGATCAGAATAAGGTACAGGCAGTAAATAAAATGTTAAGATGCTTAGACGAAATGCGGATTGAGGGTGTCTCAACTAACAAAGAGGTACTAATGAATATCTTAAAGGATTCAAGGTTCTTAATGGGCGATTATACAACTGCATTTTTTGAAACCGTAATAGCCTCCAATTGATAAAAAGAGGTGACCATGTTGGTTGTAAATTACAACAAGATAACGGATATTAATAATGATAACTATCAGTTGCTTAGAAATGCAGTTTCAGAAGAAAGACGTATGAGAGCAGATCGTTTTCATTTTATCGACGATGCCAAAAGAAGCATTTGTGCGGAATTATTACTTCAATATAGTCTGTTTCAGAAATGTGGCCGATTGGTAGAGATGGATATCGGCTACAATGAATTCGGAAAGCCATTTATGAATCATATAAATGGCTTTTCATACAATCTGTCACATTCTGGTAAGTGGGTAGCAATTGCGTATGGGAGCAGCGAAGTTGGAATAGATATTGAGAAGATACAGACAGGAAAAGAAAGTATTAGTGATAAATTTTTCACAGAAGAAGAAAATAGTTTTATTCATACGGTTACAGGTGAGGAGCGGACAAAAAGATTTACACAGATTTGGACACTCAAGGAGAGCTATATCAAATACTGTGGAACAGGACTTTCTACCAGACTGAATTCATTTTCAGTAAATGCTTTAGACGGTATGGTAACCAATCAAAATGGGGATATCCAAATGAATTTAAGATTAAAAAGCTATCCTTTTGATACAGACTATTACCTGTCAATATGCAGTATGGAGGAAGAAGTCACCCTTCATGAAATCAGGCTTGAGGATTTGATTCAATTTATAGATAAGCAAAATTAAAGAGCTTAACTAGTGGAGAAGTATATGAAAAAAATAGTATTTATATTTGGAGGACAAGGGTCTCAATATTATAATATGGCTCGTGAACTATATAGAAGTGATGATTTTTTTAGAAATTGTATAGAAGAGATGGATTTAAAGTATAAACAAATAGCTGATTATGGAGTTGTGGAGGAGATTTTTCGGGAGGAAAAAAGAGTGGGCGAAGAGTTAAAAGAATTAAAATTTTCACACCCCTCTATATTTATGATAGAATATGCACTTTCTGAAACGTTGAAGAAGGAAGGGATTTTCCCCAATGAGGTAATTGGAGTTAGTCTTGGAGAATACACTGCGTCTGTGTTAGCCGGTTGTTTTAATTATGTAACAGCACTTGAATGTATAGCAAAGCAGGTAGAACTTTTATTATCTATTCGTACACGTGGTTGTATGATAACAATTCTTGGAGATCCCGATTTGTACTATACATTAGATATCTTAAATCAACATAGTACCTTAGTGGCAGTTAATTATAATAAGCATTTTGTTGTAAGCTGCTCTGTAGAGTCAGTTGAATTAATAAAAAAGATGCTTTTGGAGAAAAAAGTAGCTTTTCTAAAACTACCTGTTAACTATGGTTTCCATTCCAGCCTGATTGATGAGATTGAGATTCCATATAAAGAATATTTAAGCACATATAATTTTTTGCAGCCGTGTGTTCCACTGATTTTATCTTCCAGAAAGCGAGAAGTAGGGACGTTAAGTGCTGATTATTTATGGGATTCTATCAGTAAGCCAATGTATTTTAGAGAGGCATTATTAAGTATTAAGGAAAAAGAATGTATTTACATTGACCTGACGCCAGGTTCCACAATGAAGAATATTGGAGTGAAAATTTTAAATGATGATGCAAGGGATAAAATACAGGGTGTAATAACACCATTTGGAAAGGAATTAAGCAATATTCAAATCATAAAAAGAATTGTTACTTGATGTTACATATATTCAGTGAGTGTAACGAAAGGATTGAAAGTATATGACCAAAAAGAAGATTATTAGAGAAATGCGAGGAGTAAAATGGAATGACCCAAGGTGCCTTCATTCATCAGAAGAGCTTATTAATCTGATTGAAGAAGTGGGATTTCTGCCTCTCTTCAGAAACGAGATTGAGGGATTTTCAGTGGAAGAATATACAATGGTAAATAATTGGTGGACAAAGGATGAAAAAAAGGATCCTTGGCTGTGGCGTGTTGATATTGCAAGAAGTGGCAGAGTTGCATATGGCAAGTTTTTTCAAAAGAAAGCCGGATTCATCTCAAAAGAATGGTTTCCCTGCTTTGCAAATTTCCGCAGAAACGGTTATGATTTTGACAGCCTGTACGAAGATGGTGGTGCAAAGCAGAGATGTAAGAAAATAATGGATTTGTTTGAGAATCAAAAACTGATATCTTCTATTGCAATGAAAAAGGAGGCTGGATTCGAAAAGGGTGGTGAAAAGAATTTCAATGGAATACTGACAGAATTACAAATGCAGATGTATTTAACAATTCAGGATTTTAATAGAAAGAAAAATAAACGAGGTGAAGAATATGGGATGTATGTTAGTTATTATGATACACCAGAACAACTTTGGGGTTATGAATATATTACATCCTGCTATAAAGAATCGCCTGAGATATCAAGGCAGTTTGTGGAGCAGTTTATGAGGAAAATGTATTCAAAAAGCAGTCTTATGGCTATTAATAAAAATCTTTGCAGTTAAGCAAAGAAAAATTTTTTATATAAATATATGAATGAAAGGGTCAAAGATGAAAAGCAATACGGAGGAATTAAGAAGTAGAGGATATATAGATGATTTTGATATTAGTGAATACCGGACAAAAGGAAAAGAGGAGTTAATTGAACTGTTACAAGACAAAGAAGCATATGTCCGTTCTGCTGCGGTAAAAATGCTTTCTTTAAAGTTTGATATGAATGACGCTGAATTATCCCATATGATACTTGATAAAATCATACAAGAAAAAAAGCTGTATGTTAGGATAGAAATGGCTGCAGCTCTTGAGAAAGGTGGAGAATTAACAGCAAAGGAAATGATAAAATTTATTGGAAAAATAGGAAATAACCAGCATAAGGTTTTACCGGAAAGACCATCAAAAAAGAAAAATTTCCCTTTGGCACGTGATTTTATGGTTCGAAGTCTGGGACGTATGAACACATGTGTTATGCCAGTGATGATGGAAGTGCTGGAAAGTGAAGACAAAGAAAAAATATCTGAGATATTTGATTCCATTGGTTATTTAGCTTTCTATAATTTACAAGTGGCAAAATCAGAATATGCGGACATAATACTCAAAACACTTGAAAAATATAAAGATGAGAAAGTCATCTACTGGAAAGGAATTCAATGTTTATCAGGATTTCCGTGGATAAAAATTGTAGAGTTTTTAAAAACAGTGATTGAAGAGAAAAAGGAACAATTATTTGTGGAAGAAGCGAAACGTTCACTAAGACTCATGAAGAGACCATTACTGGATCAGTACTAGAATCAAATAATAAGTTTAGAAAGGAAAACATATAAATGGAATACAAAATACGGGAAGTAAGAAGTTTTTCCGTATGCGGATTGGAAACTGAAATTACGAAATGGCAAAATAGAAATATTCCTATCTGCAGAGAACTCTGGATACAATTTAATAAGTATTTAAACGAGTATGGTTTACATCAATTGGGAGATTGGAAAAAATATGCATTTACTTACAAAAGAGATGGAAAATTCTTCTATTATTGTTCCATACCCGAGCAGTTTAAAATACCAAAGCAATTTATAGTGAAGGAGATACCTAGAAATACGTACCTGATTTACCCCCATGTTGGAAATATGGCTACCATCAAAGATACTATAAACATAATTTATAAAAATCTTTTGCCAAGCACTAAGCTTGAAGTGATAAATGAAAAATTCTTTCATTACGAAAGGTATGATAAACGTTTTTATTGGGATTCACCATCATCGATTATAGATATCTATATTCCAATTGTGAAAGAATCCATATGTGGAGGAAATTTTAATGAAGAAGACTCAACTTACATATGAAATCATCACATTAAAAGATACTAGTCTTACTAAAAATAATGTTTATCTAATTGTTGATTTGGAAACAAAATTAACAGCAATTATAGACCCGGCTTGTGATATGAAACAAATTATAGATGTAATTGAGAAGGAAAAACTAAAACTTATAATGATCTTGTTAACCCACAGTCATATAGATCATATAAGAAGAGTAAATGAACTGGTTAATTTATATCACTGTGAAGTCTTTATGTCAATAAATGAAGCGATGTTCTATTTCTTCTATAGTCCCAGTCTTCATACATTTGAAGACAATGAATTTATACAGTTAGGAGAGACAAAATTACAATGTATCGTAACACCTGGTCATACAGTTGGAAGTACATGCTTCCTTCTGCAAAACAGTATATTTACGGGAGATACAATTTTTATAGAAGGCTGTGGTATTTGCACTGGAAATGGTGGTTCTGCTGAGAATATGTACCAAAGTATCAAGCGTATAAAAGAACAGGTAAATGATGATGTCCTTGTATATCCGGGACATACATATGCAAGTTTGCCGGGTATTCCAATATCTCATTTAAAGAGTAATAATGTTTATTTTCTCTTCACAAAAGAACAGTTCCTTGCATTTCGAATGAGACCGAACCAGAAAAATATTTTTAAGTTTAAATAGAAATGAAAAGAAAGAAAACGAGGTACACAATATGATAGCATTTGTTTTTCCAGGACAAGGATCACAAAAAAAGGGAATGGGAAAGTACATATTTGATAAATATCCAGAGTACGTTTCCCTTGCAGATAGAGTCTTAGGATACTCTGTCGAAGAATTATGTTTACAAAATCCTGAGGACAAATTGAACTCTACCGAATATACGCAGGTTGCGATATATGTGGTCAATTGTCTGGAATATCTTGAGTATGTAAAGAAAACTGGCATAGAGCCAGATTACGTAGCCGGACATAGCCTTGGAGAATATAACGCCATGTTTGCTGCAAAAGTATTTGATTTCGAAACGGGGCTTAGACTTGTTAAAAAAAGAGGGCAGCTGATGGGAAGAGTAGTAGGAGGCTCTATGGCAGCAGTGATTGGATTGTCAAAAGAGAAGCTTCAAAAGATTCTCGATGAACATGCTGATTTGCCCCTTTATGTGGCAAACTATAATACAGATGAACAAATTATTCTTTCAGGTAAGAAAGAAGAAATCCAAAAAGGAAAAGAGCTGTTTCAAAGTATTGGAGTACGATACAGTGTATTAAATGTCAGTGGTGCATTCCATACTCCGTATATGACAGAACCAGGTAAAGAGTTTGAAGAAGTTGCACGAAGATGCAATTTTGTAAAAGGTGTAATACCTGTAATCTCAAATGTAACAGCGAAAGTGTATGATTGGGATGATATCTCTTCACAACTAATCAAACAAATTGATTCCCCGGTACGCTGGTCAGAAAGTGTTAAATATTTATTAGATAATGGTGTAAGACATTTCGTTGAAATTGGAAACACCAAGATTTTGACGAAAATGATTGATGATATTAAGCAGAATTACGTAGCAAAATCAAGTGAAGAGAATACTATAGCGAAGAATATTGAAAAAAAGGTTATTACAGCCAAAGAGCTTGGGGCAGATTCCTTTAAAAAAAGGTATGGTATGCCATATGCATATCTAGCAGGGGGAATGTATAGAGCTATTTCGTCCAAGGAAATGGTAGCAGCACTGAGCCAATCCAATATTTTGGGTTTCTATGGAACAGGCGGTGTAGAACTTGAGCAGATAATAGATGACATTGATTATATTAAGCAACAAGCAAATAAGGAACAATTGTATGGTGTAAATATCGTAGCTGGTATGAATAATAGTGATCAGGAAGAAAAATTGATTTCTCTGCTATTAGAGAAAGAAGTTAGGATTATTGAAGCTTCTGGATATATATTAATAACCAGGGGACTGATTAGATACCTTGCAAAGGGATTGTATGAAGAAAACGGACAAGTGAAACGTAAAAATAGAATTCTGGCTAAGATTTCCAGACCTGAAGCTGCAGAGATTTTCCTGAATCCGGCACCGGATAATATTGTTCAAAGTTTACTTGACAATAATGAAATTAATTATCAGCAGTCAGAATGGTTAAGGCATATTCCAGTTGCCGATGACATTTGTGTAGAGGCTGATTCGGGGGGACATACTGATAGAGGAATTATGATTGTGTTACTTCCTGCAATACTGCGTATGAGAAATCGTGTTATGAAAAGCCAGGGATATAAGGAATATATTCATGTAGGAGCAGCAGGAGGAATTGGTACACCAGAAGCAGCTGCAACAACACTATTGTTGGGAGCCCAGTTTCTTATGACAGGCTCTATAAATCAATGTAGTGTGGAAGCTGGAACAAGTATGCAAGTGAAAAATATGCTTTGCCAGATTAATATACAGGATACAGATTATGCACCGGCAGGTGATATGCTGGAGTATGGTTCAAAAGTTCAGGTCTTGAAGACGGGAACGTTTTTTGTTGGTAGAGCTAATAAAATGTATGATATCTATAAACACTACAATTCTTTTAAAGAAATCAATTCTAATACTATAAATCAGCTAGAAAATACATTCTTCAAAAGAAAAATAAGCGACATCTTATCTGAAGAAAAAGATTACTATAAACAAAACAATTTGAAAGATTATAAAAGATTACTGGAAGATGAAAAATATCAGTTATTGGTTGTGATTAAGTGGTATTTCCGTAATAGTACAGAGTTTGCCCTTAAAGGTGTCAGTGAAAGAAAGACAGATTATCAAATACAATGTGGAAAAGCCCTTGGTGCCTTTAATGACTGGGTTAGAGGAACAAAATTCGAGAGACTTGAAAACAGGAGAGCAGCAGAAATTGGAGAATTCCTAATGAATGAGACTGCACACTATTTGGAGGAATTATATCAGAATTTCTAAAGGAGGTACTATGGAGAAGATTAGGTGTAGTAAATGTGTTATGCCAGAAGTAGACGGACGTATCGTATTGGATGAAAAGTGTATTTGTAATTGCTGCTATGAAGACTTAGAACTCTGCAGAACAGGAGAAGAAAACAAGAGTTATGGAATTGATGCATTAAAGGAAATGATCCAGCAAAACTTGACAGGAAGAGAGGGAAAATATGATTGCATGGTTGCTGTTTCAGGAGGTAAAGACAGTATTATGTGTCTCTATGTAGCCAAAGAAGTGCTTGGATTGAACCCGCTTGCTGTTTTTATTGACAATGGATTTGGTGTACCTGAAATGCTCCACAATATACATAGTGCAGTAGAAAAATTGAATATTGATTTTGTGTCCTTCCGCACAAATGAGCTACGCAATATATTCAAAGAACTTTTACTGACAAAGAAACCAATTTATTATTGCAGGATATGCCATGAAATGATTGATATTTATTTACGTGAAATAGCTCAGAAATATAACATCAACTTATTAATTGGTGGATATACAAAAGGGCAGGGATATGCAAGGACATCTGAACTTTATTGGATTTATGAGGAATCTGATCGCAATACTATAGAAACGTTAATACCAAATCCCCAATATAAGGAAATTGCAGAAATTGTAAGCAACCATGCTATGTACTTATATGAAAAATTCGATTCTATTAATCAAATCAATCCTTTTGAGTATATTGATTATGATGAAAAAGCGATAATTAAGTTCCTCAAGGAAGAATTTGACTTTAAATCACCAGCCAACAGCTGGCCAAAAGATTCAACTAACTGTCTATTTAACTATGTTTCACAATATCTGGCACAAGAAAATTTTGGATATTCCCAACACGAAGTAGAAATTAGTACATTAATACGAAATAGAGAGATGACCAGAGAACGTGGACTTGATATTATTGAAACCCCAATACCCAGAGAAACATTGGAACAAGTACTCGCAAAACTTGAATTAACCATTGGTGATGTAATTTAAGGAGAAAAGCTATGAAAGAAGGACTTTTTAGCTGCATTTTAATAGGAAATGGTTCTCTGATGATTCCTTGTGGTGAATACCTGATAGAGAAAAACTGCAAGATTAAAGCAGTAATAACTTCAAAGGACGAAGTCAGGGAATGGTGTGAGGAACATGAAATTCATACATTAAGTGAGGTAAATATGAGTGAAATCGAGAAGATTTCATTCGATTATTTATTTAGTATTGTCTATTTAGATGTATTGCCAGTATCAATGATTCGTCTGCCTAAAAAAATGGCAATTAATTACCACGATGCGCTTCTACCATCTTATGCAGGTATTCATGCAACGTCTTGGGCAATCATGAATGGAGAAAAGCTTCATGGAATTACATGGCACATTATGGAGGAGAAACTGGATACTGGGAATATACTAGTGCAAAAGGAAGTTGAAATCGAGCTTCAAGAAACAGCAGTATCTCTCAACCTAAAATGTTTCCAGGCAGCACTGGAAGGATTTTATGAATTGACGGATTGTATATTAGAAAGCAGCACTGCAATAATACCACAGGATTTGACTAAGAGAAGTTACTATGGCAAGTGGGAAAAGCCTCAAAATGCAGCATTTATAGACTGGAACAATAGCACAAAAGATATTCTGAACTTTGTACACGCGTTAGATTTTGGAACTTATGATAATACGCTGGCAGTACCTAGAATCAGGTATGGAAATCATAACTATATTGTGGGGGAGATAGAGGTATATGAGGAAACTTCTCACCTAAAACCAGCGATGGCAAGGATGCATAGTGATGGCCTGATTGTTGGAGCGAAGAATGGTTCTCTTATAATAAGAAAACTATTTGATTTAGCAGGGCAATCGATGAATATGGATTTACTGTTTCAGGACGAACAGGATGAGTTTTCGCTTATGCTGGAACCTGAAACTGTTGATAACTTACAGGCTGCTATAAAGCGGGTTAGTAAGAAGGAACCTTATTGGGTTAGTAAGTATAAAGCATATAATATGGATAAAAGCATTTGGAAGAAAGCACTTTCGAAGGTACGATGTCTAACTAAACCAGAAGAGAATAGGCAAATGAAACGCATAACTTCCAGTGTGGAAGAATTAATAATTTCTATTGCAGTTGAGCTTATTAAATGTGGTTTAACAGGGCACCAGTACATCGGTTATTGTGACACATTATATCAAGGAAACGGAATCTGCAGGGAGAATGTTCCGCTCCTTATTAATTTAGAAAAACCTGATGAGCTGGGGGATAGTATAAAATCAGAGATAAATAATGTCAAACGTAACATTTCTTTTGCAGAGGATATTTTCTATCGATATCAGGAGATACGTGAAAAGAATATTGCACCATTTGTTACAGTATATCTTACTAATTCAAATGTGTTTGAATATTCTGGCGAAGTGAATTTTATATTTGATTCCAATACAAATGAAGTCGGATATTCATGTTGTGATAAGAGCCTGGAGGAATTTGCATTACAGGTTATAGATAGATTGCCGAATAAGGAGCGCTGTTATATGAGAACAATAGACAAGAAAGAAACGAATGAGTTCAAATCAGTCTATCAGTTAATTGATGAGCAGATTGTAAAACAAAAAGATAAGGTTGCAGTGATATCAGAAACAGACAAAATAACCTATTCGCAGTTGAAAGATAGAATAGAGGGTAGAGCAGCTGTATTTTATCAGAAAGGCATTCGAAAAGGGATGAATGTAGGGGTACTTCTTCCGCGTACACATGAGGTTCTCATTTCCTTTCTGGCGTTACAGAAATTAGGTGCTGTTTATATTCCAATGGATGCAACTTATCCTGCAGAAAGACTGGATTTCATGGCTGAAGATGGGCAGATAGCTTATTTAGTAACAGATTCCAGGATGTCCTCACAATTGACAAAAGGCAGCTTCAAAGTGCTCTATATTGATAGAGAATATGAAGATCAGGGATTCAAGACCGAAGTTGTAGAGATATCACCATATGATCCGGTATACATATTATATACATCAGGTTCTACTGGCAAACCTAAGGGAGTAGTTGTCAATCATTTAGGATTAGAAAATTTTCTTGTTTCTATGAGAAAGAAACCTGGTTTTACAGAAGATGATGTTTTGCTATCGGTTACAACGGTTTGCTTTGATATATCAGGCTTGGAATTGTATTTACCTTTAATCAGTGGTGGAACGACAAATATTTTATCAGGCAAGGTAACAAATGATGGAATTGTTCTGCGAGAAATGATAGAAAATACAGATGCAAGTGTTATACAGGCAACACCAGCAACCTGGAATCTTCTACTTATGGCAGGCTGGGAAAAGAAGTTACCTATCAAAATTCTATGTGGTGGTGAGCACCTTCCATTGGAACTTGCAGATAAGTTATTAAAACAATGTGATGAGTTATGGAATATGTATGGACCAACAGAGACAACGATTTGGTCAACGATTAAGCAGATCAGGGATAAAAATGATATTAATATTGGAAAACCAATTGACAATACCCAGGTTTGGATTTTCGATAAAAACATGAATCTGGTCAGTGGTTCTCAAACAGGAGAATTGTATATTGGTGGATACGGAGTAGCAAATGGCTATTATAGAAGAGAAGATTTAACGAAAGAAAGATTTATTGATAACCCGCTGCAGCCTGGAGATAGAATTTATAAAACTGGTGACTTGGTAAAGAAAAATGGAAAAGATGAACTTGTTTATCTGGGGCGGGTGGACAATCAGGTGAAGTATCATGGCTTTCGTATTGAACTAGAGGAGATTGAAAGAGTTATCCAAGATAAGTTGAATATTGAGAAAGCCATTGCTGTCATTCGTAAGGATG
Source organism: Bacillota bacterium (assembly GCA_023460575.1). Lineage (GTDB taxonomy): Bacteria > Bacillota > Clostridia > Lachnospirales > Lachnospiraceae > Lacrimispora. The sequence goes on along the minus strand of JAEWPQ010000297.1, from coordinate 55,569 downwards.
ATTCAGGTGAGGAAGCATTATATGCATTCTTACAAACAAAAGAAGCGTTAAACCGTGAATTGATGGAACAAAAATTAAGGGAGTTTCTTCCACATTACATGATACCAAGTGAATATGTCGCTGTGAATGAATTCCCTTTAACAGCTAATAAGAAGATCGATCGAAAGTATTTAGTTGCCTTATCAATTAATATGATTCAAGAAAACTATGCAAAGAGTGATAAAGATGTATCCACTTTGATAAAGCAGAAAAGAGAACAGATAAGAAAAGTAGCAGCTCAAATCATTAAGAAATCCCCAGAAGAGATTGATACGAATAAAATTATGAGTAACTATGGTTTTAACTCTATTCGATATACCGTATTCTGCACTAAACTTAATAAGGAATTAAAGTGCAGCATAACACCAGCATTATGCTATCGTTACAAAACTATCGATGAGCTGGCTGATTTTCTATGTAATGTCGAAGGAAGCGTTAATCCAACAGCTATAAAACACAAAGACCTTAAAAGAAGTGAAATCGAAGGTATTGGCGAGAGTGATATTGCAATTATCGGAATTGGAATGCATATGCCAAAATCGGATAATGAAGAAGAATTCTGGAATATTTTAAAGGAGGGAAAGTGTGTAGTAAGTAATGTGCCCAAGGATCGATGGAATGTTGAAGATTACAAAAACTACGACAAGGATTATCCGGATTTTGGTGCATTTATAAACGATATCTGGTCATTTGACTCTGCATTTTTTCATTTATCACCAAGAGAAGCAGATCAGATGGATCCACAGCAGAGAATATTCCTTCAGAGTTCATGGGAAGCAATTGAAGATGCAGGATATAACCCAGAGAAACTGGCAGGTAGTAATACATCTGTTTATGTTGGAACAGTTGAATCAGATTATTATAACTGCTTATCAAGAAATATTGAAAATGCAGATTTGTTTACAATCTCTGGTAACATTCAGTGTGGCATTGCAAATCGTGTATCCTATATGCTTGATTTTCATGGAGAAAGTGAAACGATTAATACGGCATGTTCAAGTTCGCTTGTAGCAGTACATCATGCAGTAAAAGCATTACGTAGTAAGGAATGCAGTATGGCATTAGCTGGTGGTGTCAATGTAATTTTAAACCCATTTATGCATTATGCCTTAAAAAAGAACGGAATGCTGAGCCCTGATGGACGATGTAAATCGTTTGATGCAGAAGCTGACGGATATGTCAGAGGGGAAGGCTGTGGTGTGATTCTATTAAAACCCGCAATTCAGGCATATCAGGATGGTGATCATATTTATGCCATAATTAGGGAAACAGGAGTAAATCATGATGGGGCCACCAACTCTTTTACTGCTCCCAACCCTCTTATGCAGACTGAATTAATTACGAAGGTATATGAGGAAGCCGGCATTAGACCAGATTATATATCCTATATAGAAACACATGGAACTGGAACCAAACTTGGGGATCCTATAGAAATCAATGCATTAAAAGATGCTTTTGATTCGCTTTATCAGGATATGCATGTACAAAAAAGGTCACAGTATTGTGCAATTGGCAGTGTTAAAGCCAACATTGGTCATCTTGAAGCTGCGGCAGGAATCGCAGGAATATTAAAAGTAATTCTTGCCATGCGCCATAAGACTATAACAAAAGTTGCAGGACTAAAGGAAGTAAATCCATTTATTGAAATTGCAGGCAGTCCATTTTACATTCCAGGCGAGAATCAGACATGGAAAGGAATTGTAGATGAAGAAGGACATAAAAGATGGATTGCAGGAGTAAGTTCTTTTGGATTTGGAGGAACAAATGCCCATGTCATATTGGAAGCATATTCAGAAACACCAGATGAGTACAACAAAACATCTGCAACTGAATACTTGTTTCCATTATCGAACGAGACCAAAGAAGGTTTACACAGTTATGTCAAAACAATGAAGGCATATTTGGAGAAGGAACAGCAAACCAATCATGGAGAAGAACAATTAGAACAGATTGCATATACCCTGCAAAATGGTAGAAAGCCTTGTGAACAGCGTGTTGCGTTCGTTGCTGGTGGCATGAAGGAGCTTTTAAGTGAAATGAATGCATTTTTACAGGGAAATCAGAAAGAGAATGTGTTTGTTGGTGAGAAGGATAGGAATCAAGTAATAGATGCACTCTTTTATGATGAAGATGGGAATGAATATTTGAAATATTTGTTGACTAAAAAGAGGATTGCGAAAATTGCTCAGCTGTGGGTGCTTGGCGTAAAGATTGACTGGAGTATATTTGGTGGCAATATCTACAAAAAGGCAAAGCTGCCAACATATGAGTTTAAGAAAGTGGAGCATCGTTTCAAAAAGCTGGATATATATCAGGAGGAAGTGAAACGAGTAATAGGTGAAAAAACATACGAAGAGTTTCCTGTAAGCTTGAATGACCCATGTGTGAAGGAACATGTAATAGATGGTAAATGTATTTTCCCAGGTATCAAATACTTGGAATTAGGGGTACTGAGTAGTTTGAAAAGTACAAGAGGACCCATATGTTTAGAGCAGAATGAGTGGATTGCAGCCAAATCAGTCTTAGAAGATGATACATTTTATGTGTCGGTGGAAGAAGAGGAGGATCAGGTTTCCTACAAAGTGTGGAGCAGAGCAGGAGAGCAAAAAGTATTACATGCAAAGGGAAAGACAGAAAAAAATCTTCAGCCAGACAGGAACGGGGCTTTTGATGTTAACATGATTTGTTCTCGATGCAGCCACTTCATCTCAAGGGAACAAATCTATTTAAAATATGCAGAGCTTGGATACTCCTATGGAGAACTATATCAGCCAGTAGAACAAATAGTATATTCGGATCAGGAATTTTTATCAAGTATTATCATTACAGAAGATATGATTGAAAGTGCTTCTGATGGAAGATTCCAGGTTAGTCTGTTTGAAGGAGGAATGCAGGCCGTAATTGCCAGCTTTTTCGCGAACAATGAAAAAATGAGGTTTATGCCAATTGGAATACGCCAATGTAACATTTATTCCAATCCAGATGTAAGACATGCCTATGGCTACGCAAAATTGGTTCGAACTACAGTAAACGATAGAGAGATTGTTAAAGAATTTGATATCAGTATTCTAGACGAAAGCGGTTTTGTTCTAATTGAATTATTTGGTTATGTACTTTGTGCACAACGAATTAATAGAGGTGAAAAGTCTGATATCAATGAAATATCATTGATTCGAAGCAGTTATCGGGAAGAAATACTAGACGTTACAGGGAACGAAGAGCAAATGTGTTCCAATCTTCTGGTTTTACAAAATGGAAAACATGAATTTCAAAGTCTGATTCAGAACTTAAAAGAAAAATTTGTATGCAATGTATTGAATAATACGAATGAAACAGATACTTACTTGCTACAGAGGGAAATCAAGAAGGCAGATATTGTACTTATACTGGAAAATACGCAAGAGGAGGAAGAAACTTATGATACACTTCTTCGAATTGCAAAGGAATGTATACTTGAGCATTATAAAGGAAAAGTAGTATATCTTTATAAAAACAGGCTGGGAGAAAATATGTGCTACCAGAGTGCAGCGCAGGGATTTGCAAGATGCTACAAGAATGAAACATTAAACTCAAGTATGACAGTAATAGAGGTCGATGACAGTAACCGTTATCATTCACAGATCATTCATGAATTGCTACATGGTAATCAGATATTCGTTAAATATGAAAATGGCAGTAGAAAGCTTCTTACATTTGAAAAGGTTACAAATTGTCAGAAAAGTGAACTTATAAAAGACAAAGCTGGCTGTTATTTAATTACAGGTGGAACAGGACACATAGGACTGGCATTAGCAGAGGAAATATTGAAACGTTATACAGATGTGAAATTGGTATTACTTGCAAGAAGCAGTTCTTCAAATAATCTGATTGACTTTATGAAAATGCATGAGAATTCAAGTGTCGAAGTAATACAGGCTGATATAGCAGATATTAGACAGACAAATCAAGCGATTAAGCAGATTCAAGATAAGTATGGAAGTGTGAAAGGGATTTTTCATGCAGCAGGAAGCATTGAGGATGCTTATATTCGTGAAAAGGATCCTGAAAAGGCAAAATCAGTAATAACTCCCAAAATTCAAGGAATTCTCAATATTGATTCAGCGCTGCAAAATGAGCCACTAGACTTTGTTGTTCTATTCTCTTCCGTGTCAGCAGTGCTGGGAAATGCAGGACAGTCTGATTATTGCTATGCAAATAGCTTTTTGGATGCCTTTTCTGTTTGGCGTAATCAGTTGATGAACCAGGAAAGACGTAGTGGACATACAATTTCTGTGAATTGGGGTATATGGGAAAAGGGCAGCATGAAATTGAATGAGGGTGAATTACAGTCGTTAAGAAAGAGGACTGGCATTCTTCCAATCACTACCACACAAGGATTAGATTTACTATTAAGTTTAGGTAACACATCGGGAAGTATTTGTGCTGTTCGTATAGAAAACGATAAGCTGCTGGAACGATTAAACCTCGTGCAGCAGGAGTTTTCTGTTAAAGTTAACAGGTCAGAAGCAAAAATGGTTCAAAAAACAATATCCACAAAAGACATGAGAGATCCGATTGCAGATATCTTAAAGGAATGCTGCAGTAAAGTAATTCACATTGCGGTCAATGATATTTCATTAAATAGAGAACTGGGTGATTATGGCTTTGACTCCCTAACCAATACCGAACTGGCAAACGAAGTAAATGAACAATTAGGAGTGGATATTACACCTGTAACTTTCTTTGAATACACTTCATTAAATGCATTGATAAGTTTTCTGATAAAGGAATATGGAGAAACATTACAAGAAAAGTTCACTTCTAATGAATCAGAAAATAACAATATCGTACAGTTAGAGACTGCAGAACCAGAAATACAAGAACAGAACATAGACATTGAGATATCAACAAGAATACCTTATGCCAAAGCACATACTGTTTTTGAGCAGCCTATTATTTTAGGAGTTACCTATATCAGCCATTTTACTGAGTGCTTAAAGAATACCGGCAGGGATATCTCGTCTGGTTCCTTCAGAAATATTCTTTTCCATCGGGCTGTAGCAATTACCAAAGAAAATACTTTGTTCTATCAGGTGAACGCAGTGCAAAAGAAAGAGGTGCTTTCTTTGACAGAACGCTGGAAAAATCCAGAAGGCGGTGTGGTAGTTGCAACAGGAACTTTTCAAACAGGAGTCTATGAGGAAGAGTTCGAAGAAAATTTACAAGAAGATATGCTAAATGTAACAAGAAGAGTGGATAGTGAATTCATTTACCAAAATAAATGGTGTTATGATGTGAAGTATGAAAAGGAACTGCATTCCGTTGAAACTATTTGGATTAAGGATGATATAGCAGTGGGGTCTATTCATCTGAAAGAGGAAGTGAAGGGCCTGTATCATGTAAATCCAGCTATTTTAGATGGAGCAATGATATGTGGATTATATGCGTTCTTAGAAAATGTAAAGGAAAGCTACATTCCTTATATGATTAAGAGTATTTCATTTAAGGATACAATACCAGATATCTGTTATTGCATTTGTAAGAAGACACAGCTTACAGATGAATTCCTGTTTATGGACATCAAAATCGTGCACCCGTCTGGAACGGTATTGTGCTACATGAAAGACTTCGTATGTAAGAAGGCAGATGATGTGGAAAAATTTACTTCTACAAGTAAGCAGAGCACAAAGAACTCAATGGAAAGCAGAGAAAATGATGTTGCAATTATTGGAATTTCGGCAAGCTTTGCAGGTTCTAAGTCGGTAGAAGAGTATTGGAAATGCCTGATTGAGAAGCAGGATGTAATGCGTGAGATTCCAGAAGACCATTTTGATTACAAGGCGTTTTATGATCCAAACTCCCATGGTAATGACAAAATGTACACCAAATGGGGCGGTTTTATAGAGGACGTAGACAAATTCGATGCTTCCTTCTTCCACATTTCAAGGAGAGAAGCAGAAGTAATGGATCCACAGTTACGATTACTTCTAGAGCATACATATCATGCAGCAGAGGATGCTGGGTACGGAAACTCAATAAAGGGAAGTAATACGGGAATGTTTGTAGGAAACTGCTTCCATGATTACCAGCAGAAAATGGACCGGAAACAAATGAAGGTAACTTCACATGATTTAACAGGAAATGCTTTGACAATGCTGGCAAACAGACCATCCTTTTGTTTTAATCTCAAAGGACCGAGTGTGAACATAGATACGGCTTGTTCCTCTTCATTGGTTGCGTTACATATGGCTTGCAGAGCAATACAACATAATGAGTGTGAAATGGCATTTGTAGGTGGGGTAAATATTCTTCTGGACTCCTGGCATTATAGATATTTCTGCGCAATTGAAGCATTGTCAAAGTCCGGAAGATGTCATACATTTACAGATGAAGCGGATGGTTATATTCCAGGAGATGGAGTAGCTGTTGTTTTGCTGAAACCATTGAAAAGGGCAATTGAGGATCATGATTCCATATATGGTGTAATTAAAGGTTCTGCCACTAATCATGGAGGAATGACATCTTCAGTTACCGTTCCAAACCTGGCACAAGAAACAAAGGTTGTGGAAAATGCATGGAAAGAAGCAGGTATACATGGTGAGGATATTAGCTTTATAGAGGCTCATGGAACAGGAACCAGGTTAGGAGATCCCATTGAAATCAATGCCTTAAAGCATGTATTTGAAACGAGCAAAGAGAAGAATCAGACCTGTTATATTGGTTCTGCAAAGGCAAGTATTGGACATACGGAAGGCGCAGCAGGTTTGGCAGGTGTAATTAAAGTATTATTATCCATGAAATATCACACAATCCCAGCTATGCCATTTTTTAAGAATATGAACCCCTATATTAACTTAGAAAACAGTAATATGCGAATCAATCAGGAACCAGTTGCATGGAGACCCCAAAATGGTACGATGATCGCTGGTGTGAGTTCGTTTGGAGCAGGTGGTGCTTACGCACATGTAGTACTTGAAGAATATAAACAGCCGTTATTGAGTGAGACAAAAAAAGAATCAAGACTTATTGTACTTTCAGCTAAGAGTGAAAGCAGTCTGAGAGATGCTTGCAGCAACATGAGAAATACAATACAGAAAATGATTGAAAATAGTCAGAATAATGAACATGCATTGCTACGTGCAATTTCTTATACGTTATTGACGGGAAGAGAACCGATGAATGTCAGAATCGCATTCGTTGCAAACAATCTTCAAGAAATTGTTCAAAACATTAGTTTCTTTCTGGAAGGAAATAAAGAGAAAGTCCATTTCCAAAAGCTGGAGGATGAAATCAATACAAAAGAAATGGATCATAATATCAAAATAGAAGAAATTGCAAAGTTATGGGTACAAGGATACAGCATTTCAAAGAATTTAACAGATACATTATTTGAGGAGGCTCACGAGCGTATTTCTTTACCAGGTTATGCATTTGATAAAAAGTCATATTGGATAGAGCCGATTCAAAAATTGGGAAACAGCTGGATTTCAAAAGAAGATTTCTTTATTGAGAATCATAGAATTCATGACAGCTATATCATGCCTGCAGTTGCATATTTTGATTATGTTATAAAAGCTGCAAGGGAGAAAGGACAAGAAATTAACAAGATGACACATCTTAATTTTATGAATCCACTTCAGATTGCAGATTGTCCAAAAGAGTTAAAAGTAGATATAAAAAATGATGGAAGCTTTCTAATACGATCCAAGAGTGAGGAAGTAAAACAGATTCATGTGCAAGGTTATATCAGCTCATCAAAAAATCCGGATAAGGCTCTTGAATTGTATGAAAAGTATAATAATTTACCCTATGAGATGTTTTCAAAGAAATTCTATGATGAGCTGGACAACTATGGTTTACACATAGGAAAGAAATTCCAAAGTGTACAGAAATTGCAGTATGATGCAAACAGAGTAAAAGCAGAAATAGGTATCAGTATTGAATTGGAAGAAACATTTGATCATTTTACATTACATCCAGCAGTTTTAGACGGAATTTTGCAATCTATTATATCAAGAAATAATGATGAGGTACTTCATATTCCATTTGAGATAGAAGAAATGCATTTATTAAGGAAAATGGAAAAACACGTAATCGCTTATGGAACAAGGAATAAACGGAATGGAAAGTGGGACATTACGGTTGTTAATCAGGATGAAAAAGTTTTGTTAGTAATTGTTGGAATGGTATCCAAAGCAGTACCTTCTATTAAACATGTGAACAAGGAAGAAAACGATGATTGGCTGGAAAAGACTTTAACAAAATTAAAGAACGATGAAATTACTATTTCAGATGTTGATAGAATGCTAGAATCGAGGATAGGAGAACTATGAATAGCAAATCAGAGATTTTAAAAATGGTTCAATGTGGGGAACTTTCACCAAAAGAAGGTACCTTAAGGATAAAGCAGTTATTTTCAAAGATTAAGTATTACATGGAAGACTGGATAGAAGAAAGAATAGAAGATGGGACTGAAAATAGCTGCAAGATTATTTTCTTCTGCGATCCTCAAATGAAACAACTATTTGAAACAGAATTTTCCGGTAACGAATTTATATTCATTACCAAAGGAAACCAGTATCGCCGTATCTCTGAAACAGAATATTGTATCAATCATAAACAGGAATCGGATTATAAAACAGTATTCCAAAATATACTGACAGATAATAAGAAGCCAGATGCAATAGTACATTTATGGTCTTTAAATACTTCTGACGATGAGGATCTGGAGGACAGTGGATATTCTATATTAAACATTGGAAAACAGATACTTAATTTTACGTTAAAAAAGAACATACAAATTATATATTGTTATAAGGAAGAAGAAAATCGAAGTAACGCAGCCCAAAAGGCAGTCTATTCCATATTCAAATCACTTGAAGAGGAAACCTCCATGCTTGTTGGTAAATCTATTTCTTTTGAAACACAAGATATGAATGTAATCTTGAAAATCCTGAAACAAGAACTTGGAAGAAAAGTAGCAGCGCAGATTCGATACCAGGAAGGAAAGCGTTTTGTGAAAACCTTTCAATTACTTAATGCTCAAGAACGAATAGCCTGCGTCAAAAGTAATGGAACCTACCTGATAGCTGGAGGAGCTGGTGGACTTGGAAATATACTAACGACGATTCTTCTGGAAAAAGGTGCAAATGTCATTTGTTGTGGAAGAAGTGCCGAAAAACAAGTTCCTGATGGAGTTACCTATTTTACCTGTGATACGAGCATTTTAGAAGAGGTCACACAAATCAAAAAGCAGTTAAAGAGTAGAGGAATTAATTTAAATGGAATCTTTATCTGCACAGGAATTGCCAATGACAGTCTTCTAAAAGATAAAGATTTACAATATTCAAGGAGCGTAATACAAACAAAAGTACAGACAGTACAAAACTTGGATCAAGAGTTTGCAGAAGAAGACCTTGACTTCTTTGTGATGTATTCTTCTCTTGCAGCTTTCATTCCATCTATGGGGCAAAGTGATTATGCCTATGCCAATGGATATCTTAGTGCATATGCAGCTTATCGAACAAGAATGCAAAAAAACGGAAAACGTAGTGGACGCACCTTAAGTATTGCATGGCCATTCTTCTTAAATGGGGGAATGAAGATGGAACAGGCAAATCAGGAATTAATGGAGCGAACAAAAGGTCTGATTCCATTAGAAGGACAACGTCAATATGAGCTCATAGAAGAATTGTACGGATTAAAACAAGATGCAGTAATTGTAATAAATGGAGATTCTGATGTTTTATTAAAACAAAAGAGTGCAGAGAACATGGGAACTGAGAACCTTGTATTTGACAAAGCTGCCATAGTAGATGCAGTCATGAAGGTACTTAAAGAAAAGGCGGCCGGGGTTCTTCATGAAGAGAATAGTACCTTTCAGGAAAACGGAAAGTTTTCTGGTTATGGATTTGATTCCATAACTTCCATAGAATTTATAAATGCAATTAATTATCATTATAAAGTGAAATTGTTACCTTCCATACTTTTTGAGTACACAAAGTTTTCCACATTAGCAAACTTTCTGGTTGCGAATTACAAACAGGAAATGCTTAGCAGATGTGAACTTCCAAAAAGCTGTCTGCCAGAGACAATCAGGAAAAAAGTTAACAGTGAAACGGAGGAATCACAGGATATTGCTATTGTTGGAATTGGAGGAAAATTTCCAAAGAGCAAGAATATATATGAATTTTGGAACCACTTGAAGAATCAAGATAACTTAATTACTGAAATCCCAGAAGAAAGATGGAAATGGGAAGATTACTGGGATGAAGATACATTGGGGAAAAATAAGACAACGGTTATCTGGGGTGGATTTATAGATGGAGTTGATAAATTTGATGAGAAACTATTTGGCATAACTCCAAATGAAGCAAATTATATGAATCCTCAGCAGAGACTATTACTGGAAAGTATATGGACTACCTTAGAAAATGCAGGACATTCCCCTTCTTCATTACGGGGCAGTAATACAGGTGTCTTTGTTGGAATTGCTGGTACAGAATATAGCGATATCTGTCTGAAAAATGATGTGGAGATTAGTGCTTATAGCTCTATGGGACTGGCACATTCCATTGCTGCAAACAGAGTTTCATATTTATTCGATTTTCATGGACCCAGCGAGGCGATTGATACAGCCTGTTCCAGTTCTTTAGTTGCATTGAATCGGGCAATTAACGCAATTCAGGATAAACAATGTGATGCTGCAATTGTATCAGGAGTAAATGTTATATTAACACCAACCCTTTATATTGCATTTGATAAAGCAGGAATGCTTTCCAAAACAGGAAAATGCAGTGCATTTGATAAGAATGCAGATGGATTCGTAAGAGGAGAAGGTGTCGGAACCTTATATATTAAACCATTACTAAAAGCACTGGAGGATAAGGACTATATCTATGGAATTGTGAAAGCCTCTGGTGTAAATCATGGCGGAGATGCAAGCTCCCTAACATCACCAAATACATCGGCTCAGAAGGATTTACTGGAAAAAATTTATAAAGAAGCAAATATAGATTTTGATACTGTAACCTATATAGAAACACACGGAACAGGGACTGTATTAGGAGATTCCGTCGAAGTAAACGCACTCCGTTCTGTTTATCAGGATGCTTGCAGCAGCCATATAAACAAAAACGCAAAATGCGGCTTAGGATCCGTTAAAACAAATATTGGACATTTGGAAACTGCAGCAGGAGTTGTAAGTGTCATTAAGGTGCTGCTTTCTATGCAAAATGGGGTGCTTCCTGGAAATATTAATTTCCATCAATTAAGTCCTATGGTAGATTTTGAGAATACTCCATTTTATATAGTAGATAAGACAATGACCTGGGAAAGACAAATAGATATGAATGGATGTCAGATTCCAAGAAGAGCAGGCGTTAGTTCGTTTGGATTTGGAGGTTCTAATGCCCATGTCTTATTAGAGGAATACAGACTGTCACAAAGACGTTCAGATTCAGATAATTATCTTATTGTCCCATTATCAGCACAAACGAAGGATCAGCTGGATAAGATGGTTGGCAATCTGGCAGATTACTTAGAAGAACATACACAAGTATCGATTCATGATGTTGCATATACGTTGCAAAATGGTAGAGAAGAGTTCCAGGTACGTTTAGCCGTGTGCGTGAAGAATAGGCAGGAACTGGTGACAAGATGGAGAGAATATCTTAATGGGGAATACAAAAATATTCATTTCGGCATCTGTCTCAATCGTTCTGGGGTTAGCAGCAACAGTGACCATTATGAATCCTTATGTGCTGACTGGGTAAATGGTGGAAAGATAGAATGGAATACGTATTTTGAGGGAGCAGATGTAAGAAGGGTTCCGCTTCCTGGTTACGAATTTAATGCAAACTCACATTGGGTAAAGACAACCGCTCTGAGGAAAGAAAGAAATGAAAAGCTGATATGTCTGAAACGGGAATGGGAAGAAATGGATGACGTGATGATTCGTCCATTGGAACAAAAAAAGATAATTTTGTTATGCGATAAGCAACAGGATACGAAAGAAGCAGAACAGATTAAAGACTGCATATTCAGGGTTATTACCACAGAATCCATTGATACCATTACCTGTGAAGCAGATACTTACATATTGGACATACGAGTAGAAGAAACAGAAAAACAGTTTTTTGAAACAGTCGTAAAGTGTTGTCAGAGTTTTGTTAAGGCGAATATACCATTGAATTACGTTTATGCATTTGATAGTAAAAACCAAAGGCTAAAAATGGTTGCTGGTGCGTTAGAAAGCTTTTTTCAAACACTTTCTATGGAATATGCCGCGCCAGATGGTTCTTTCTTTCATTATCAATTGATTGGTTATGAAAACATCAATCGTTTGAAGCTTATACCAGAGTGTAGAAATGAATACATTTTACATGAAAATGGTAAATGCTTTAAACAAGTGATACGAGAAGTTCCATTTTTAAGAAACTCCACATCAGGAAATAGCATGATTCGAAATGATGGCTTATATCTTGTGTTTGGAGGGGCAGGAGGATTAGGCAGCGTAACAGTTCGTTATATGCTTTCCGAAACCAATTCAAAAATTATTGTAGCCGGGAGAAGTGATACAAGCAATTCTGTTCAGGAGCTTGCACGCCAATACGATAACAGAGTTACTTATATGAAATGTGATATCAGTGATATCAGCAGCGTCAGAAATTTAAAAACACAGATTGAAGAATCTTACGGTACTATAAATGGAATTATTCATAGTGCTGGGAAAAATGATGACAATAGTTTTCGAAATAAAGCAACTGAGCAGTTTATGAATGTCTTAGAATCGAAAGTCATCGGCTGCATGAACTTAGATCAAGTCTTTGAGCATGACAGACTGGACTTTATCCTGTTATATTCTTCTGTTGCAGCTTACTATGGAAGCCTTGGACAGACGGATTATTGTTTGGCAAACCGTTTTATGGAGGAGTATGCGGCGTATCGTAATCAAAAAGTAAAAGAGGGACTGTGCTATGGTGTAACAATTGATATTGCATGGCCACTCTGGGAGAATATTGGCATGAAAATGCCAGAAGGAGTACAAAAACACTTAAATCATCGTTATGGAATGATACCGATCGGAGAAACGCAGGGAATAGAGATTCTATTGTCTGCATTACAAGGTGATGGAAAAGGCTATGCATATGTATACGGTGAAAATGTGAAATTACCAGAACATGTGAAGCCTGGGCAAAAGGAAACTGTAATCCAGGTAGAAAATGTTCCATTACAAGAAAATGTTTTTCAATACATCAAGGGGATTCTTTGTACTTTAGTAGGTACAGAAGCGATTAACCGGGATACTACATTGGAAGAGCTGTGCATTGATTCCATTCTCATCAGCCAGTTCACAGAGATGGTTCAAAAAGACATTGGAAAGATCGGGAAAACCATACTGTTTGAGTGTAACAATGTAGATGAAGTAGTAAACTATATGCTTGAAAATTATGGGGAACAATTAAGTGCAAAGTTGCAAACAGCAGTTGCAAGTCAACCAGTAGAAAAAGCATATGAGGCAGCACCAGCGAAAAATACTGTTTCCAGGGACGATTCAGAAAAAAGAGAGGAAGATGACGATATTGCAATTATCGGATTTGAAGGAAAGTTTGCTTCTGCCAACGACGTTAGTGAATTATGGGAGAAGCTGAAAGCTGGAGCAGATTTGATTTGTAAGGTGCCAAAGGATAGATGGGATAATGGAAAATATTATTCTGGGAATCCAGAGGATAGTATAGATGGAAAATACTATTGTCAGACAGCAGGCTTTGTAAATCAAGCTGATCAATTCGATGCATTGTTTTTCCACATCTCACCGAAAGAAGCGGAATTGATGGATCCTCAAGAAAGAATGCTTTTAGAAACAGCATGGAATACTATTGAAAAAGCTGGTTATAGCAAAACGATCATGCAGGATAAATTCGATAATGAAGTTGGAGTATTTGTAGGTGTGACAACCCATACATACAACTTAATCGGCGGAGAAGAACTCTTTAAAGGTAATCCTGATATAGCCAAATCAGAGTCCTGGTCGATTGCCAATCGAATCTCATATTTCATGAATTGGAAAGGTCCAAGTCTTGCAGTGGATACGGCTTGCTCCTCTTCCCTGACAGCACTGCATTATGCTTGTCAAAGCTTAAAAGCACAGGAATCCCAAATGGCTTTTGTAGGTGGTGTAAATCTTTATCTGCATCCTGCCAAGTTCATTTATATGAGCCAGATGAAGATGCTGTCAGAATCAGGAATCTGTTCACCATTTGGTGAAAAGGCAGATGGGTTTGTTCCTGGCGAAGGTGTTGGAGGACTTTTACTCAAAACACGAAAACAGGCAGAAAAGGATAGAGATCATATTTATGGCATTATCAAAGCTACTGCTGTAAATCATAATGGAATGACAAATGGCTACACAGTACCAAGTGTAAATGAGCAGGCGAAGGTGATCAAAACTGCATTAATCAAATCAGGAGTAAACCCGGAGACAATTTCCTATGTAGAAGCACATGGAACTGGTACCAGACTGGGAGATCCAATTGAGATTGCAGGTCTGACGAAGGCATGGAATGCATTTACTAAGAAGAAACAGTTCTGCGCGATTGGTTCTGTGAAAGCAAATATCGGCCATGGTGAAGCATGTGCCGGAATTGCGTCTGTTGTAAAGGTATTGTTGCAAATGGAACATGAACAATTAGTACCCTCCCTGCATAGTGAGGTATCGAATGACAGAATTGAGTTTGATCATTCACCATTTTATATACAGCACGAATTGCAGGATTGGGCACCGAAAAACAGTGAAGGAGTAGTGATCCCACGAAGAGCTGCAATCAGTTCCTTTGGTGCAGGGGGATTAAACGTTCATGTAATTATGGAAGAATATAAGCAGACCAATGACAGGTGTGTGAATGAGGGTGGTGGGTCTGACGTATTTATTTTGTCAGCACGCAATAGAAAACAACTGGAAGCATATGCAATCGATTTTCTAACATATATCAAAGAACATAAAATAAAGACACAATCTGTCACTGAGATTAATCAGTCCTGTCTCATCGGAGAATCTGAAACTCAAAAGAAGTTAGCTCAGCTTTTAGATGTTTCAGTGGAAAGTATAAATGGTCATGACAGTTTAGAAGACTATGGATTAGACCTTCTTATGTTCCAGCGATTTGTACAATCTTTGCAAATCATGTATGAGCAAAAACTGGATTTCAGAGAGATGACCATTGACTGGACATTGGATCAAGTGAATGCTTATATCAATAAAATGACAAAAGAAAATGATATGACAGAATCAGAACCTGAATATGATATATCATTTCAAGATTTCATATATTCCTCTCGCTTAAAGGAAGTCTTTGATGAAAGGCTGGTAATAGAAGCTCATAGTATTAATGAGATAGAAATGGCATTAGATCAGTTCGTACAGCATAATCAAAATGGCAGTTATCTTGTTTATAACGTAAAACAGGAGAACTTATGGGAAGGAAAGGACTGTTTAAATGAAAAGAAGACAAACTGGACAAAATGGGAAGTTATTGGTAGAAAGCTGGCACTGCCAACGTATCCATTTGAACATAAGAGTTATTGGTCTCCTATTATAAAAGAAGAAAAACAGCTAAAACTAAATGCGATATTAGATGAAAATAGTTCTACCTTTGCAAAACAACGCTATTGTAAGAATATGAAACCAAGTGAATTCTATCTAAGAGACCATGTAGTAGATGGTGTTGAGACGTTACCCGGAGTATTCTATCTTCAGATGGCAGAGACTGCTTCAAAATTAAGCCTTCAGTCAGCCAAGGTACTGCTAAAAGAAATAACCTACTTACAGCCAATAAAAATGGATAATCGTGATGAAATTGTGAAAATCGATTTAGAGCCATTAGAACAAGGGTGCAGCTTTCAAATATATACAGACCAAGGCGTTCATATGCAGGGAAAGGCAGTAGGTGTGAAGGAGGATCAGACACCGAAACAAATTTCATTTCAATCGATTCAAAGCCGTTGCCACAGTCAAATTCTCAGGGAAGCTTTCTATCATGATTTTGAGAAACAAGGAATTCATTATGGAAGAACGTTTCAATGTGTACATTCTCTTAGTTATGGTATTGATGAAATCCTGGCAGAGATTATATTATCTGAAGGATCGGAACCATTAGAAAAATATCCTTTGCATCCTTCTATTTTAGATGGGGCATTACAAGCTACTGCTGCATTTAGAAAAATATGTAATAAAGTAGAAAATGAAACCTTCATACCATTTGGAATGAGGGAAGTACATATCTGCCAGCCGTTAAAAGAACATTGTTTTGCATATGTACATAATATGAAGTTAGTAAGCGAAATGCTGATATGTGATATTTATCTTGTAGATGGAGAAGGAAATGTATTGGTTGAGTTATGTGAACTATCCTTCCGGATATTAATGGCGAATCAAAATAGCAGAGAACACGTGCAGATACATTATTACGTAACACAATGGAAACCAGCTGAGATTCAATTTCCAATAAAAGCGAAACAGAAAATACTGCTTTTTCATAATGAAGAAGAGATAAGTGAGGAATTAACGCAATTTTTTGACATTATTTCCGTCCGTGCAGCACACAGCTATAATAAAAATTCAGCCTCTGAGTATAGAATCTGTCAAGAGAAACCAGAAGATTATACAAGGCTTTTGCAAGATTTACAGAATGATAATATTGGATCCTTTCAAATAATTTATGCATGGGCAGACAGATATCCAGAGCCTTTAGAAAAACAGTATTCTGAATATGTGAAATGTGGAATTCAATCAATATTTAATTTGTGTAAGGCAGTCCAAATGGATCCCGAAGAAAGAAAAGTTATGATTCAAGTAATTAATCGAGAACGGGATGGAATGCAAAATCCGTTTTTTACTGCTCTTAGTGGATTCTTAAAGACAGTTCATTTGGAAAATGAGAGAATTAAAGTCAAAGTAATTTCGTTTGCAGAGCAGGATAACAGGATAGGGAGGCTGTTGGCAGACGAGATAAATTGTGAAGACAGAGAAATGGAAGTCAGCTATGTGGATGGTTTGAGACAGATTAAAGACATCAAAGAAATCCAGATGCAAAAGCTTCCGGCAAAAGGATTCGAACGAAAAAACTGTGTCTATTTAATTACAGGAGCTTTAGGCGGATTGGCAAGGCTGATGATACGCGAAATATGCAAGCTGGATAATGATGCGAAGTTCATATTAACAGACATATTGGAGCCAGGAGCAAAAAGCAAAGAAATAACAGACGAAATTGTGGAGGCAGGGAAAGAAGTTCTTTATATGCAGGCAGATCTGACAGTTAAGGAAGATGTGCAAAAGGTAGTTAAGGCTGGACATGAAAGATTTCAAAATATTCATAGCATCATTCATGCCGCTGGTCTGATTCAGGATGAGATCTTTCGTAATAAACAGTTTGCTACTTTGGAAAAAGTTATGGCACCAAAGGTATTTGGTACGCTAAACTTGGATTTTGCAACAAAAGAGGAACCATTAGAAAGCTTCGTTCTATTCTCGTCACTAGCAGCACTTGGAAATGCAGGGCAGTGTGACTATGCCTTCGCTAATGAATTTCTTGTACAGTTTGGAAAAATGAGAAACCAACAGACAGGAAAGGGGGAAAGAAGTGGAAAAACTCTTGTTATGAACTGGCCTTTATGGTCTGGTGGAGGAATGAAAACCGACAAACAGACACAGGAACTGTTTGAACATTTTGGAATGCAGCCCTTAGATTCCGATAAGGGAATACAGGCGTTGCATATTTCCATGTGCAATATGTATGAACAAGTAATTGTAACTCAGGGAAATGAAAAACTCATCAGCAAGAAGCTTAAAAGTATGTTCTTACGCAGGGGTGAAACGAAAAGTAAACACCAGCAGTGCATTATAAATGGCGATTTGGTGAAGAGACAGTTTACTGCTAAAGTTGATAAATTTATGAGAGACTTGTTGAAAATAGACGAAGAGATCGATTTATCAGAGGAGATTAGTGACTATGGGTTTGATTCTATCTCCATTACACAACTTGTTAATATGATCAACCGCTTTTATGGACTTGATTTACTTCCTACCAATGTATTTGAATACAATACGATTCAGGAATTCATTAATCACATCTATGCAAGCAATGAAGAATTAATAGCTTCTGTCTATGAACAGGAAGTTGAAGAAAAGGTTATGTCACAGCAGGAGGAGAATACAGTAGAAGAACGGGACTCTATTATGAATGAAGATAAGATATTAGAAAAGGTATGGGGTAGTAATTCCCTGGAAAAAGAACCAATTGCAATTGTTGGAATGAGTTGTGTAATGCCAGGGGCAGATAATGTAGAGGAATTCTGGAGCAACTTAATCAATCAGAAGAATGTGATTACTGAAATTCCAGCAGACCGATGGAACTGGAGAAAGCTATATGGGGATTCCAAGCAGGAGGCTGATAAGACACTTGTTAATAAAGCTGGATTTATAAAGAACATTGCGGAGTTTGATGAAGAGCTGTTTGGCATCTCTAATCGAGAAGCTGCTTTTATGGATCCTGTTCAGAGGATTGTATTGGAACAAAGTTATCTTGCATTGGAAGATGCGGGAATTAAAAGGGAAGTGATAAAGGATAGTAACACAGGTGTATATATTGGTTTGGTTTCCATGGAATATTATGAATTGGCAACACAAAATAACAAAGCAATTGACCCATATCTGTCTACCGGCAATTCCAGGGCAGTTACTGCGAATCGTTTGTCCTATCTGTATGGACTGCGAGGGCCAAGTGAGGTAATTGATACAGCATGCTCAAGCTCAATTGTAGCAGTGGAACGTGCTATAGATGATATACGTCTTGGAAAATGCGATATGGCGATTGCCGGAGGGGTTAATGAAATTCTTAGTTCACAAGTACATATCGCATATAGCAGAACAGGTATGCTTAGTCCGGATGGAATATGTAAGACATTTGATGACTCGGCAGATGGATATGGCAGAGGTGAAGGCTGTGCCATTATGATTTTGAAACCATTAAGTAAGGCAGTAGAAGCTGGAGACAATATTCATACAATAATACTTGGCAGTGCGATTAATCATACAGGACATGTGAATACATTAACTACGCCAAATCCAGCAGCTCAGACAGAGGTCATTGCAAAAGCAGTGGAAGAAGCACAGGTTCCATTCCAGTCAATTGGATACATTGAAACCCATGGAACTGGCACAAAATTAGGAGACCCAATTGAGATTACTGGACTCAAGAATGCCGAAGAGATTCTAAATCAGGACAAGCTTTCTCATCCTTGTGTGTTAGGATCTGTAAAAACAAATATTGGTCATTTAGAAGGAGCTGCCGGAATCGCAGGGATGATAAAAGCTGTCAATGCGTTAAAACATAATCTCATACCAGCTAATATGCATTTTACGAAACAGAACCAGTATATTGACTTTGAAAATACCGGTTTTACCATAGCAGTCCAAAACACCGTTTTTCCAATTGAATATGATAAGAATGGGAATTGCTATCCAAGAAGAGCTGGAATCAGTTCTTTCGGGTTTGGAGGGGTAAATGCACACATTATTTTGGAAGAATATGAAAACCACTATTGTGACATCGATGAAAATGAGGCAATGCATGTATTAACCTTATCGGGAAGAACAGGAGAACTGCTTCAAAGTTATAAGGAAAGCATTAAATTATGGATTCAGGAGCATAAAGAGCAGCTGCTTAAAAACAGAGGGTTATGGAAGAGCATGACATATACATTACAAGAAGCGAAAGAGATGCAATCCTATAGAATGGCAATTGTATTTAGAACCATAGAAGAATTGATGGAACAGCTTTCGAATCCGGGACAGTCAGCTATGAACAATCGTATCTATAGGGGAACGGTGAATACAAAGGATAAGAGTACAGTCAAATTAACACCAGACATGTCAAGTGAAGAAATGGCCCAGGCATTTGTTACAGTGAATCATATATCATGGAAGGACTGTTATCAAAATACGCAGAAAAAGGTATCTCTTCCTAATAGAAAACTAAATAAAAAAATTCATTGGTACCAAGCAATGTCAATAAGTGAAACTGTAGAAGATGTTGTAAGAGAGTATGTTATGGTCCCAGAAGAGTTAACTTGTCTAAAAGAAAGATTTGAAAAGGACATGAGCGAATTAGAAGATTACTGTGCAATGCTCATAATGAGAGAATTTACCAGAAGGGATATTTTTGTACAGCTTAAGGAAGAGTATTCCATTTCAAAGCTCCGCGGGGAGTTACATGTTACAAGCAAATACGAGAGACTTTTCAAAGGATTATTTGAAGTACTGTCTGCACAAGGTTATTTATCCATACAAGATGATTTCGCTACAGTAACAAAGCGGGGCATGGCACCAGAAGTTCAAGGGTCGGTACAGTGTGATGACAGCTTCCTAAAACAGCATGAAGGAATCCAGCCGCATATTCACCTGCTGAATCATTGTATGCCCCATTTGATGGAAATCATGAATGGAAGTGTCATGGCTACAGACATTCTATTCCCCAACTCAAATATGGAGCTGGTGAAATCCGTTTATGCAAACAATCCAGGGGCGGATTATTATAACCTGCTTGTTGTGAAAACAGTTACGGCTTATATCAAAGAGGTAAGGAAAAAGGAACCTGAACGGACAATCAGAATATTAGAAGCAGGTGCAGGAACTGGTGGCACAAGTAAAAGTGTTGTGGAAAAAATAGCAGAACTGGATTCAAACATATCATATACGTATACCGATATGGGAAATGCATTTATAAACTATGGGAAGAACGCATATGGGAAAATATATAAATTCATGGAATTCAAGCTGCTAAACGTGGAAATGGATCCAGTGCAACAAGGATATGAACCATATTCCTATGACTTGATTATAGGTGCAAATGTATTTCATGCAACGAAAGACTTAAGTAATTGTATGAAAAACATGAAGACACTGTTGAAACCATCAGGTTGGATTATTGTAAATGAAATAACCAAAATACAAGCATTCTTAACCTTAACCTTTGGGCTGACAACTGGCTGGTGGTTATTTGAAGATGAGCAGATAAGACTTCATGGAGGTCCTTTACTTAGCTTGAATAACTGGGATAATCTATTTACACATTTAGGTTTTGAAAGTGTTATGGGAGTAGATACCATGTTGTCAGAACGTACCGTGCCACAAGAGGTAGTAGTTGCAAGAAATAGTAATGGCGTGGTGGATCAGCCAGCAAGTGAAACAAATGAGAAAAAAACTGATCAAGACAAACAACCCCAAAAGATGGAGAAAAGCGTTACGAAGGATAAAGATAGTGAGTACCTGGAACAGTATATTAGAATGAAGGTAGTTGAGAGTATGGCAGAAACTTTAATGGTGGAACCTGAGACAATTCAAATTACGGTTCCATATACTGAATATGGTGTTGACTCTATCTTAGGTACAGAATGCATTAATACAATTAATAAAACTTTAGAAATATCAGTTGATGCAACAGAATTATTTAATCGTACGGATATTATCGAACTTTCTAGTTATATTTTAGAACAATATTATGAAGAACTAATGCAAAGAGATGAAATAAAAGTTTATATAAGGCAACATGAAACGTTTTTGGTACAGCCTGATAATGGAAGTGCAGATATGGAATACCTGGAACAGTATATCAGGGAGAAGGTAGTCGAGAATATGGCAGCAACCTTAATGGTGGAACCTGAGACGATTGATGTTACAGCCCCATATGCTGAATATGGAGTTGACTCTATTTTAGGCACAGATTGCATGAATGCAATTAACAAGACATTAGGAGTATCTGTTGATACTTCCGAATTATTTAATCGAACGGATATTAATAAACTATCATGTTACATTGCACAACAATATTATGATGAACTAATGCAAAGGGATGAAGTGAAAGATTTTGTAACAGGTTATAAATTGTCTGCTTTACTTGAACAATATGAAGCTGATGAAATTGATTTAGAAGATATAATCAATAAGGTGGAGATTGAATATGGAAAAAAACGATATTAAGAAACTGCTGATCGAGTATAAAGACCATAAGCTAAGCAAGGAAGAAGTATTGAAGCAGATTGGTAAACAGGTTCACATTTCTACAAGCGAAAAACAAACTGAGACAGATAGTCATACAATATTACAACCTAAATCCAATGATAGCGATATCGCTATCATTGGAATGTCATGCAGGTTTCCGTTTGCCAATAATGTAGATGAATTCTGGGAGGTTATTAATTCTGGAACAAATGCAATCACAAAGGTACCACAAGACCGATTTGATATAAATACAATTTATGGTGATCCATCCAAAGAAAAGAATAAGACAAATTGTAAATGGGGTGGTTTTCTCGATAACATAAATGAATTTGATCCTCTCTTTTTCAACATATCTCCCAAGGAAGCTGAATTAATGGACCCACAGCAGCGCCTTTTCTTAATGGAAGCATGGAGAGCTTTTGAAGATGCCGGATATAGCGTCAAGAAGTTAGAACGTATGAAATGCGGAGTATTTGTCGGACATGCTGATGGCGATTACAAATTGCGCCTGATACAAAATGATATTGCCAAAGACGCATACTATTTTATGGGAAATTCAGGTGCCATTCTATCTGCACGAATTTCTTACCTTTTAAATTTAACAGGTCCCAGCCTATCGTTGGATACTGCCTGTTCCTCATCCTTAGTTGCACTTCATTTAGCCTGTGAAAGCATTCGTAATGGAGAATGCCAGATGGCACTTGCAGGTGGAGTCAGTACATTTGTAACACCTCAGCTCTATCTGCTTGCCGGAAGTGCCGGAATGTTATCATCAGATGGACAGTGTAAAGCATTCGATGATGGAGCAAATGGATTCGTACCTGCTGAAGGGGTTGGATGTGTAGTTATCAAATCTTTAAAGCAGGCAATTGAAGACCGTGATCAAGTCTATGCTGTTATAAAGGGCAGTGGTGTGAATCAGGATGGAAAAAGCAACGGAATCATGGCTCCAAATGCATTATCTCAAACAGCACTGGAAAGAGAAGTCTATGATAAGTATGGTATTAATCCAGAAGAGATCGGATATGTTGAAGCACATGGAACAGGGACTATTCTTGGTGATCCGATTGAGGTAACTGCGTTAATTGATACATTTAAACATTACACGAATAAAGAGAGCTTTTGTGCATTGGGTTCCGTCAAAACAAATATTGGGCATGCTCAATTAGCTGCAGGAACTGCTTCAATTATTAAATCTGTATTGATGTTGCAAAATAAGAGAATTCCACCGATTGTAAACTTTAAGAAATTGAATCATCATATTCATTTAGAGCAAACACCATTTTATATCAATACAGAGAGTAAGCCCTGGGAAACCATATACGAAGGAAAGCGAAAAGTCGCTGTTAGTGGATTCGGCTTTAGTGGTACGAATGCTCATATTGTTCTGGAGGAATATACGCAAACACCTAAGCAGCAATCCCGGGAAAGCAGAGTCTATTATCCGATTTTTATTAGTGCCAAGTCGGATACCGCACTTTTACAGGAGTTGAAAGAGCTGCAAAATTGGATTGCACGTTATAGAAAAGACCTCACAATAGAGAGAATCGCCTATTCCTTGTATCAGTATAAGAGCCATTTCAATCTTCGCACCTCTTTTGTGGTAAGGAGTGTGGAAGAGTTAGAAGAGAAGCTTGAGGAATATTTAAAGAATCCTGAGATGGTAGAAATCCAAGATAGTAAAGTCCAAAATGGAATATCATATAAGCTCAAGAAGGATAGAAGGGAAAATATTGAAAAGGTAATTCTTAAACTGAATCAAAAGGAACTAACTCCAGACGAAGAATTAGAGAAGATGAGCTATATTGCAGAATCCTACAAAGCAGGATATTTACTGGATGCTGACGAAATATTTAAGGGCTGTATCTATCAAAGAATGTCCATGCCAAGATATCAATTCGATATGGAAAAGTATTGGTATCACAAGCAGGAATATGAGGTACTTTTAGATCGTTCTGCATTCTATATCAAGGAACATGAGGTACAAGGCAGCAAAGTCTTACCAGGTGTGGCTTATATGGAATTAGCAAGACAGGCTGTGAAAGCAGCAACTAATAAAGAGGTCGGATCCATTCAACAGATGGTTTGGCAAAAGCCTGTTGTAGTAAACGAAGAATCGTTACCACTGTATGTAGAGTTAAAGCCAGTTGACGGACGTGTGAAATTCGAGGTAATAAGTAAGGCTGGAAAAACCACTGAGTTACATTGTCAAGGATATGCAACATTAAAAAGCCAAGAGATACAAGCCGAAAATACAATTGACATTCTTAGTATAAAATCCAGATTGGAAGAGGAACGTAATCAGGAGCAGCATTATCAATATTTTAGACTGCGTGGCATGAAACATGGACAATCCATGAGAAGTGTACAGAAACTGTATATAGGAGAGAATGAGGCTTTAGCATTTATTGAGATTCCAGAGGTGATACAGGAAACCATACATAATTATGGATTACATCCAGCTATTATGGATGGTGCATTGCAGACTGTGATTGGAGTAAAATCTGCAGTTGATACAGATAGTAATGCAGTATTTTTGCCCTTTTCATTCAAGGAATTGAAACTTTATGCTGAAATTCCTGAAAAACTATACTCCTATTGTAAACAGACAGGAAAGCAAGAGTTTTCTATTTGGTTGTCGGATTTAAACGGAAAGATCGTAGCCAAAATAGAAAACTTCCAAATGAGAAGCGTGAATAATAAAATAAAACAAGATCTTACATATATGACAGCAAAATGGATGAGAAGCAGTCTTAAAGATCAGATAATAGAACCAGGAGAAGTCTTCCTATTACAATCAGACCAGCAAAAATATTCCGTATTGTATTGTGATACAAATCAGAAAATAAGCGAGTTAAAAGAAAAGGCTCTATATAATGAAAGTGTAAGTCTGGATTCTTATACTCGATTCGTGTACTGGGCAAATGATACAAAGGATGAAAATGAATGTTTAGAGCGAGGAGTATATCAGTTCTTTGTGTTCCTAAAAACAATAATGAGTCAGAAAGAACGCAAATCGATTCAGGTTCTATATCTTTACAATAGAAAAGCAGAACATGTAGAACTGTTAGAATCAGTTAATTCGTTAGGTAAGTCAGTCATGCTTGAAAATTCATATTTGACCATGGCAACAGTAGGTTATGAAACAGAGCTGTCCCTAACACAAATTTATCAGGAACTTAGCATGAAAAGTAAGGCTGCGATCCAATTCATCCAAGGAAACAGATATCAGGAAGAAATCGTATATGCGGATCATGTAGAAGGAAAATCTTCTATTGCACAGAACGGACTTTATGTTATTACAGGAGGAAATGGAAAGATAGGAAGGAAACTGGCAGACTATCTTGTATCCCATTACCATGCAAAGGTAATAATACTGGGTAGAAGTATACAGGAGTCTGAAACGGCAGGAGAATTTATTATTCCTTTTAATGCTGATGTCTGCAGGAAAGAACAGGTTATTCATGTATTCCATAAAATTGCACAGCAGTATGGGAATATTACAGGAGTATTTCATTGTGCAGGAATTCACCAGGATTCGTTCATATGGAATAAAACATTGCAGGAATTCAAGGAAGTCATTGCACCAAAATTATCAGGTACAAAATATCTGATTGAATGTATAAAAGATATGGGGGTAGAATTCTGTGCACTATTTTCCTCCACTACTGCAATTTGCGGAACACCTGGTCAAAGTGATTATGCCTACGCAAATGAATATTTGAATGCCTATGCAAGAAAATACCAGAAAGATAATATGAGAATAGTATCCATCTGCTGGCCATTTTGGGAAGATGGGGGCATGCAGATCAGCACCCAGGACAAAACGTTTATGCAGGAAACAATGGGATTAGGCCTGCTATCTTTTGACGAGGGTATGGAGGCTTTGGAATCTGCCATTTCAGGCAAAGATTTCAATCGCATTGTAATAAAAGGTAATGCACAGAAATTTCAGTCGTATCTATTAAAAACCAGCAGTGCAAAGCAAATAGTTCCTTTTCAAATCACTGGGATGGGGGAGAGAGACGTGAGCCAAAATTTGTATACGAAAGTGAAACAATTGGTATATGATAAAATAGTGGAACTAATTAAAATTGATCCAGTCAAAATAAAAGAGGATCATGATTTTACAGATTATGGATTTGATTCAATACTTCTTACCAGCCTTGCGAACAACATAAACGAAATATTACATACAGATTTAATGCCCACCATTTTCTTTGACAAAAGCCAAATCAGAGAATTTATTCAGTATTTATGCGATGAATATCCAGCCAAGATGAGTGGAAACGATTCAGTGGAGGAATGCATAAACAAACAATCTGAAGAGGTAGAAAAAACACAGGAAATATATCAGGATGATATTGCTATTATAGGTATGAGCGGTGTTATGCCACAAAGTGATTCTTTGGAAGAGTTCTTTCAAAAGCTTGAGAGTGAGACAGATTTTATTACAGAGATACCGAAAGAAAGATGGGATTGGAAAGAAAGCGGCAAAGAGGATATGCGATGGGGATCGTTTATGAAGGATATTGATACCTTCGATACTGATTTTTTCTCTATTTCTCCCAGAGAAGCAGAGTTAATGGATCCACAACAAAGACTTCTGTTAGAATGTGTCTGGCATACAATTGAAGACTCTGGTTATAAGGCCTCCAAACTAAGAGGAAGTAATACAGGAGTATTTATCGGTGTTTCCACAATGGATTATACCGATTTGTCCAAAAAGGCAGATATTCCAGTTTCTGGATATACCTCAACAGGCAGGGCTCACTCAATACTTGTAAACAGAGTTTCTTACTTATATGATTTTCATGGGCCAAGTGAACCTATTGATACTGCATGCTCTAGCTCATTAATTGCGGTGATACGAGGTGTAAAATCAATTCAGTCTGGCGACTGCCAGATGGCAATAGCAGGTGGTGTGAATGTAATTGCAAGTGATGATCTATATGTAGCATTCAGTAAGTCGGGAATGCTTGCAAAGGATGGAAAATGTAAGACGTTTGACAAGAACGCAGATGGTTATGTAAGAGGAGAAGGTGTTGGAACCATATTATTGAAATCTCTTACTAAAGCAAAGCAAGATGGTGACCGCATCTATGCTGTAATTAAAGGCTGTGGCATCAATCATGGTGGACATGCAAGCTCATTAACGGCACCAAACGCAAGTGCACAAGCTGACTTAATTATGAATACATATGAAAAAGCACACATTAATCCATTGGATGTCACCTACATTGAAGCACATGGAACTGGTACAAAACTTGGAGACCCAGTTGAAATTGATGGGTTAAATAAAGCATTTAAGAAGTTATTTGAAATCGGGCAGATTGAACAATGGCAAGAAGGATATTGCAGCGTTGGTTCAGTGAAATCAAATATTGGTCATCTGGAAGCAGCTGCCGGGATTGCAAGTGTATTTAAGGTGCTGCTATCTATGAACCATCATGTAATACCGGCAAGTATCCATATTAATGAACTGAATCCATATTTGGCACTTAATAATTCTCCTTTCAAAATTGCACATAAGACGCAAAAATGGGAGGTACCTTATGATAAAAAGAGAATTGCCGGTATTAGTTGCTTTGGTTATGGTGGTGCCAATGCACATCTGGTATTAGAAGAGTATCAGGAAAATCATAAAGTAGAATGGCAGAGTGAGCAAAGTAATGTTTTTTTGTATTCCGCAAAAACAAAAGAACAGTTAATTGTATATGTGAAAAATCATATTGCCTATCTGGAACAGAAGCAACAGGATAGTACATTCTTCTTGGATTCCTATGCTTATGTCTTACAAACTGGCCGTGAAGAATTGGAAGAGAGACTTACAGTTGTAGCCTCCACCATAAAAGAACTAATTACCATATTACGAAATTATGATCAGAAAAGAAATACCGATACCTTCTTTACTGGATCTGCAGAGACGTATCAAAATATGTTACAAGTTCTAAATACCGGTGTTTCCTGGATCAATTATGAAAAACAGATATACGAAAATCGAGATTTTAAAGCCTTAGCTGTACTTTGGGCAAATGGAGCCATCTTTGATTGGAAGAAACTGTATGATGGGAGGGTTCCTGCAAAGATAGCAGTACCGGAATATCCCTTTAAGAAAACAAGATATTGGCTGCCAAATGGAACAGGAAAGAGTTGTAAAAGTACGTTTCATTGCATTCACCCATTAGTTGATGAAAATATTTCAACAATAGACAGAACTATTTTCAGAAAGAGTCTTTCACAGGATGATTTCTTTATTCGAGATCATAAAATTCAAGAAAATACGATTCTTCCAGGAGTAGCGTATCTGGAAATGGTTCGGGCAGCTGGTGAGCTAGTACAGGAAAATACGATACGTACCATTGAAGATGTTATATGGGCAGCCCCAATTAATGTAGGTAAGTCCGCTAAAGATTCTTTCATAGAGTTAAGAAAAATAAAGGATAAGCTTGATTATAAGGTCTATTACAAAGAACATGGTCAGACAATTATTGCTTCACAAGGCAAGTTGTCAATGCTAAGTAGTGCAGACTGTAGTTCAGCAAAAATATTCGACATTACACAACTTCGAAATACCTTTGATAATCAGTTAATTCATAGCGAACTATACAGCTACTTTGCAAAATTGGGATTTGCCTATGGAGAAAGTTTCAAATGCATTCAATCAATCGAAAGTAATGCAACAGAAGCGCTTGGAAAATATAAAGTTCCACAGATAGATAACATATTAGATTCAGGATTCAAGCTTTTGATCCCTGCTATGGATGGAGCACTGCAAACCATTATGGGAACAGGTTCAAGCAGTTCTGATGGGGAGGAAAAACAATTCATCCCGTTTGCATTAAAGAAATTAATCATTTTCGATGCTGTACCTCAGGAAGGATATGCTTATATTAGGTTGCATTCTCAGACTGAAGATGGCAGTGTCCGAAAATTTGATATCAGCATTTTAGGTGAAGATGGACAAGAGAAGGTACGTTTTGAGGAATTTACGTCAAGATCTATAGAAGCACAGAAAAAAAATAATACCAGCCAGATTGAGCAGCTTCATTATAAGAAAGAATGGAAAGAGAGTAATCCTAACTGTGTTGCCATTAAAGATCAAGAATCTACTCTTGCAATTGTAATTGGAAATGTTTTAGAAGCTGGTAAATATCAGATAGAACTAAATAACTTAGGTGTAACAGAGCATCGTTTCATTCAAAGCAGCAATGAATACCAGAAAGTGGACCAGAATACCTATGCGATAAGAACAACGGTATATGAAGATTATCTAAAAGCCCTTCAGGATTTCAAATTAAATAATTATAGAGAAATTACAATTTATCATACTTTTGCAACTGATGAAATGCGAATGAACACGCTAAGCAGAAAAGAAAGATTAGATTATGGTTTCTTCTCTATGAGCTGTCTTGTAAAAGCATTAGTAAATTGTAATGTTTCAGCTATTGTGAAACTTGCATATATTTATACAGAAAAGCAAGATTACATTCAACCTGAAAACGAAATGATAAACGGAATGATTAAGTCAATTACTTCTCTCAATCACAATATATTAATAAAAACAATTGCAGTTGAGACGAATGGTAGTAATGATATGATAGCAAGAATTGTGTTGGAAATGCAGTCAAAAGAGGCATATGAGCCAGGACAGATTTGGTTAAAACAAAATAAACGGTTCGAAAGAGTGTTAAAAAAGCTTTCTATTGAAAATCAAGATTCATTAACATACCTGTCACAAGGTGATACAGTCATTATTACAGGAGGACTTGGAAAGCTTGGGAAGATATTTACATCTTATCTGGCACAAAAGAAAATCAATGTAATATTGACAGGAAGAAGAGATTCGTCAAGTGAAACAGAATGGCTCGACAGTATTCGCCGATGTGGTGTAAAGGTATTCTATATTCAAAGTGATATAGCAGTATACGAAGAAGCAAAGATTATGTACGAAAAAGCAAAAGAGTATGTCGGTGAGATTTCAGGAATTCTCCATATTGCTGGTACAGCTGGGGAAGAAACAATTGATAGGGCCGATTGGAATTCTTATAAACAGCCACTACAGGCAAAGGTATATGGAACCATGAACCTGGATGCTGTGTTGCAGAAAGAACCTTTGAAATGTGTTGTTTATTTTTCCTCTATAGCCTCCAGTATTGGAGATTATGGTGGATGCGCTTATGCTTGTGCAAATGAGTTCCTAAATGCATATGCACAAGAAAGAAATGAGTTTGTAAACAAACATTACAGTAGCGGTAAGACATATTCAATTCAATGGGGAATCTGGGCAGATGGAGCAATGAAGCTGCCAGATGGCAACAAAGATCAGTATTTTGATATTACAGGAATGGTGCCAATACCAAAAGATCAGGGGATCGGGATGTTCCAAAATATATTAGCGCAGGCCGAAAGCAGCATTATTGCTGTTACTGGAAACGAAGCCCAGACAGATCGTATTATGGGAATTCAAGATAAAGCGAGAACAAATGATAAACCCCTTGATGAGGAAAAAACGACTGTCCAGGCTGTTAAATCAAATACTAGTTTTAGTTTACAAGACAAGACAAAAAATTACCTAAGAACAGTCATTGCCAATGCTATTAAGACAGAGGAACAAAACATTAGGGACAAAACAACGTTTGACAAACTGGGAATTGATTCATTTATGGTTATGGAAATCCATGAGATACTGGAGCAGCATTTTGAAGGACTTTCCAAAACGATATTTTTTGAGTATCATACACTTTTAGAGTTAACCGGATTTTTCTTGGGGGAACATAAAGAAGAATTGGAAAAAATGTTTCAAGCTGACATAGAAGAAACAGTAACTGAATATGAAGAATATGAAGAATATAAAGAAGTTGCTGAAGAAATCAAACACAAGTCAGATGAGTCAGATAATTATGAAATTGCAATCATTGGTATGAGTGGAAGATATCCTATGTCAGAAAACATAGAAGAACTATATCAAAATCTAAAAGCAGGTAAGGATTGTATAGAGGAGATTCCCAAAGAGCGCTTCGATTATCGGGAATTTTACGATGAGAAGGGCGGAAAAGGAAAAATCACTTGTAAATGGGGAGGATTTATCAAAGATGCAGATAAGTTTGATGAAGAATTCTTTGGTATTGTTCCAAAAGTAGCGTCCATTATGGATCCGCAAGAGCGAATTATGTTGGAGGTGGCATGGCAGGCAATTGAAGATTCTGGTTATAAGCCAGAAGATCTGACTATTCCTAATAAGGATACAAGAAGCAATGATGTTGGTGTGTTCATCGGTATGATGTATGATGATTATAAAGTAATAGAAACACAGGAACTCGTAAATCACAATTATGATGCGCTGACAGAGTACTGGAACTCCCCAATTGCTAACCGGATTTCCTACATATTTGATTTTAGAGGTCCCAGCTATGTTATAGACTCGGCATGCTCATCTTCACTAACAACCATTCATATGGCATGTGAAAGCATTCGGCATGGGGAATGTAAATATGCAATAGCAGGTGGAGTAAGTCTGTCATTACATCCAAGTAAATATATACGTCTTTCTGAATTTGGAATGAGTTCACCAACAGGAAGATGTAAGAGCTTTGGACAAGGAGCAGATGGATATGTGCCAGGAGAAGGCGCAGGTGCAGTTCTATTGAAGCCGTTGGTACAGGCTGAGAGTGATGGAGATAATATTTATGCAGTCATCAAAGGCTCTAGCGTAAATCATGGTGGTAAAGTAAATGGTTTCACGGTTCCCAACCCTAGCGCTCAAAGCGATGTAATTGTGCATGCATTAGAAGCTGGTAATGTTGAAGCAAGAAGTATTTCCTATGTGGAAACCCACGGAACTGGAACTAAATTAGGAGATCCAATTGAAATCAGGGGGATTACAAAAGCTTTCAATACAAAGGATAAGCAATTTTGTAAGCTTGGATCAATTAAGTCCAATATGGGACATTGTGAAGGTGCTGCTGGAATTGCATCGATTACGAAAGTAGCATTGCAGCTAAAAAACAGGCAGCTTTTTCCATCCTTACATTCAGAAGTGGAAAATGAATTAATTGATTTTAAGAATAGTGCTTTTACAATACAAAAGAAATTAGAGTATTGGGAACAGCCTTGTATTGAGAGAGATGGAAATAAGATTACTTTCCCAAGAAGAGCCGGAATTAGTTCTTTTGGTGCAGGTGGATCCAACGCGCATGTCATTATGGAGGAATATAGTAAAGACGATTGCATAGCAGCAACAAAGAATAAGGAAGAACTCATTTTTATTTCTGCTAATAATAAAAATGCATTTGACCAATTACTTCATAATTGGATAGATTATCTAGATAAAACAGATGAATTACATCATAATATAGCATTTACTTCTGTTGCAGGACGAATATTCCGTGAATATCGTTTGGCTCTTGTTGCAACATCAAAGGAAGATGCAAAACGGCAGATTCAAGATTATCTAGACGAAAAAACAGGTAGAGCATATTTTGGTTCTATAAAAAATGAAAAGGATTTTGCGGATACAGATGACATTATAAATCATGTGAAAAATCGCGATTTGAACAGCATAGCAAAATACTGGGTTGAGGGATATGAGTTTGACTACACAACTGTATTTGACACCGATCAGAATTATAGAGTATCTATTCCAAATCACCCTCTGAAAAAAAATCGGCATTGGATTACAACAACCTATGACAGCAATGACATTGCTGTCAGCCGGGTAATTCCTCCCAAACCAGATAAGCAGCTGGTTCAGGAACAGATAAGTAAAAAGATTCAATTAGTAACGAAAGAGCAAGTATCGCAATATCTGATACAGATTCTTTCAAATGTGACACACATACAAAAGGATAAGCTGGATCAGGATACAGAATTTTCCGAATATGGAATTGATTCCATAGGAATTACAAGCTTCAATAATTTTATCTTAAAGGATTTTCCTGGAATATCAGAAACGGCATTATTTGCTTATCAGACCATACAGGACTTAACAGATTACATGTATGAAACCTATGAGGCTGAAGTAATGGATTATTTTGGTGACGAATCCATAAATGCAGAAAAAATACCTACAGTAGAAGAAGCACCTGCAGTACAAGATAGTGTAATAAATAAAACTCTCTCAACTGCAGAAGATAATAGTAAAAAGCTTTATGATATGGTAGCTGAAATTCTTATATCCATATTAGCCGATGTTACCCAGATAAGTCCACAAAAGTTAGATCCATCAGAAGATTTTGGCGAGTATGGAATTGATTCTATAGGTATATCAAGTTTTGGAAAACAGATTCTGGGTTATTTGCCAAGTATATCTGAGACAGCAATTTATGCTTATCAAACCATTGATGATTTAACAGAATTTATCTGTCAGACTTATGAAGAAGAACTAAAAGAAATGTTTGGCATAGATGAGCAAAACATGAAAGAATCAGTAACGGTTGCTGTAGTGAAGCAACATGAAAAACAGGCTTCTTCTAGTGACATAGCCATTATTGGCGTTAGTACAAAGCTTCCTGGAAGTAAAAACTGGGATGAATTATGGAATCAGTTAGTCAACAAAGAAAGTGCTAGTCAAAGGATAACACGCTGGGATATGTCACCGTATTATGATGAGGAATTAGGAAAGCCAGGGAAAACCTATTGTCAGTATGGAAGTTTCCTTGATGATATTGACAAGTTTGATCCACAGTTCTTCCATATTGCAAAAACGGAAGCAGATGTCATTGATCCACAAGAGAGAATGTTCTTGCAGGAAGCATGGAATGCAGTGGAAAATGCAGGATACACTAAGAAAAGCATAGATAGAAATACTGGTGTGTTTGTTGGAGTAACTACATCAAGTTATCGTTATGTCGGATATGAAGAAAGCCTGGAGGGAACAGCAGTCAATACATCTACTTCCTTTGCCTCCATTGCAAATCGAGTTTCCTATATGCTGGATCTCAAAGGACCAAGTATGCCAATCGATACGATGTGTTCTTCCTCCATTGTAGCAATACATATGGCATGTGAAGCTATTCGTGAAGGAACGTGTAATATGGTAATTGCTGGTGGCGTTAATCTGTACAGTCATCCAATGGCACTTGTAAATCTGTCTCGTCTAAAACTTCTGTCTAATGATGATATGACAAGAAGTTTTTGCGAAGGCGGAACCGGATTTGTACCAGGAGAAGCTGTTGGTGCTGTAATATTAAAAAGAGCAGAGGATGCAATCAAAGATGGCGACTATATTTATGCAGTTATCAAAGGCAGTGCTGCTGGCCATATTGGCAGAACGAATGCATATTTTACACAGAATCCACTTGGACAGGCAGAAATTGTGGAAAATGCGATAAAAAATGCAAATATACCAAAAGAAAGTATTTCTTATATTGAAACAGTAGGAATCGGTACTGAGGTGAATGATTCTATCGAAGTAGAAGGTTTAAAGAAAGTATTCCAAGGTGAAGATTTATCTGAACACAGTATTGCAATTGGTTCAGTAAAACCTAATATTGGACATGCTGAAGCTGCATCTGGAATGGGACAATTAATGAAAGTGTTATTACAATTGAAACGAAAGAAATTTGCACCAACCAGATTAAATGGTACTGTAAATAAGAAGATACAACTTAATCATACCCCGTTGTATAAAGCTGTTGAGCTAGAACAATGGGATCAAAAACGAGGAAAAGATGGTGCGGCTTATCCTAGAAGAGCCAGCATCAATTCCTTTGGGGCAGGAGGTTATGCAGCAAATATTATATTGGAAGAAGCTCCTAAACAGTATGGAGCATTAAGAAATATGGAAGATGATAATACTTTTTTATGCTTTCCAATTTCCTCAAATACGAAAAGAGGTGTAATTCGTAACTTAAAAAACCTGAATGAATTCTGTAAACAAAATACTGACGTTTCTATGAATGCTATTGCTTATAACCTACAAAGAAAAATTACTTATTCATACCGTGTTCTTATCGTAGCAGATAATAAGAATGACCTGCTGAATAAATTGGATAACTGCTGTAATGGTTTGTTTGATTTAGCAGGCATATATAACAATTTTATTTCAGGCAAGTCTAAAACATCAGTTGAAAATGCAGCTTATCATGAGCTTGCAATGGATTGGATTGGGGGAAATACGGTTGACTGGATCATGACTAAAGTAAAGCATGACAGGACAATACCACTTCCGGGATATTCATTTGAACCAGTTCATTGCTGGAGCCAAAAGAAAGAGAATATCGAAAATGTAGGACTCGTTCTTGAAATGGGGAATGCAAAGCTTGAACAATTCTGTAACGGAATCCTGCTCAAGTATCTACAGGATGAAGATGCACTTAAAGAAGCGAATACTTTGCCAATTGTCAAAAAACTGGCACAGAATCTAATGGATTATGACTATCTGATACAAGAAAATGAAAACTTGCAAATGACGGATAGAATAAATGATGAAGTGGTCAAGGCCGTTTTGAAGAATCCAGAAAGAAGAGAAGATTTCTTATGCAGAGCTTTTCCAGAATTAACAGGCCATTTGCAGTTTATTCGTAAGTTAGGAGAGAAAATGCACAATATTCTTCATAACGATAATGCCATGCAAGAATTTGTGCTTGAAGAAGAAAGTTTTCATAATGTATTGAAAAATGAAACACGATTTGATCAGATGCTTTTATTCTATTTCCACAATGCTTTAGATTTGTTATTGAATGACTATATTCAAACTGTTACCATTTTAGATGATTGTACATTTAGCACGAATGCAGGAAGACAAATGCTTACATTATGTGAGTCAAATAATATTACAGTGAAATATTATTTGTATGACAGTATTTCATATGTTTCAAATGTAAAGAAGGAACTATTAGAAGAACTCGGAATTGATGTAGAACTAATTTCAGAAGCACAATTATCGCAGATAGAAGTTGATGCTGACTTTATCTTAACAGGAAGAAGAGAAAAGCTGTCTGTAGCAATAAATAAAGAGAATGCAAATGCAATGTGTATTCGCTATATACCAGCACTGACAGAATATTTCCTAATCCTATATCAGATTATGGGGGAACCTTTAGATAGCAAGCAGTTTCTGTCTATTCCAACGGACCAGCTTCTTACAATTGAAAGTGTTAAGGGATTGGGACAACGAAGTGAGTCAACCATTGCAGATGATGTTTTAAAGTATATTGCCAGGGAGCTGGGTGTACAGGAAAGTGATTTAGATATTCAAGGAGATTTAAAGGAATACGGTTTGAATTCCATATTGATGGCTCGATTATATACGCAGCTTGTTGAAAAATATGGAGATACCATAGAACCCAGTGATGTGTTACAAGCTGAGAATGCAGGTGATATCATAAACTCTATCGAGATAAAGCTTCAAAATAAAGAAACAACTGAAGTAGTAAAGATAGTAGAAAAAACCGAAAGTAAGACAATGGAAAATTGTTTTGTAGCATCTTCCGGCAATACGTATGAATATACAATTGAAGGAGATGGGGAACCCCTGCTTGTATTAACTGCACTTGCCTTTACACCAGAGATTTGGAAGTACCAAAAAGAGGCATGGATGCAAAAATATAAAATGATTTTTCCAACGCTGCCTGGGCATGGAAATAGCAAAACCAATGGGAAAAAGGTTAAGTTTAGTGATATAGCAGATGATATAAGTGAGTTTATGGATTATCAAGGGATAGATTCGATAAATATTCTGGGCTGGTGCATGGCAGGTAATATATTGCAGAATTTAATTGTCAGACATCCTGAAAAGGTGAAAAAAGTTTGTTTAATCTGTACGACACCAGAGGATGCCAGCGTTCGTGGGGTAAGTTCTAACGACTTAAAAGAATACTCGGAAAATCCAATGGGAACATATGAACTGGAGTTTATGAATATCTTTGGTACTGATAAGAAAATGCAAAGCCGTATCCTGGAATACATGCAGCTAATTAACATTGCTCATTGTCAAGTTGATTCTGTTGCATTGCTCTGCTATATAAATGAACTATTTCAATTCGATATGAAGAAAATGAAGGAGCAGATACCTGATATACCAGTCCTTATCATAGCAGGAAAATGGGACATCACATATCCGGCGGAACAAGTAAAACAGTTGACAAATATTTTTACGAATGCGACATTTGAAATCTACGAGCAGTCGGGACATATGCCATTTATTAGTGAAAGTGATAAATTTAATAAGCAGATACAGCAGTTCTTGTGTGGAGAGGAGTAATGAAACAGAAATGAATAAGGAGAAAGCTGTAGAAGACAGACCAAAACTAGATAGAACGATAAGTCTTGATGATTATCTGAATTATTATTGGCTAAAGAAGGATTTGGTACAATTCTGCAAAGAAATCGGTATAAATTCAGATGGATGGAAGTTAGAAATCCATGAACGGATTGTTGATTACTTGTCCAATAATGTAATACAAAAAAGGACGGTAAAAATAGCTAAAAAGAAAAGCGATGATATAAATGAGCTGAGATTAGATATGGTGGTAACAGAGAGCTTTAAAAGAAATCCGAAGACTACAGCTTTCTTAAAGTCAATTGATTCAAGGTTTCATTATTCAGTAAGGCTAAACCAGTTTATCAGAGATAATACAGGAAAAATAACATATCAAGATATTATTAACGAATGGAAAGATGAATTTGAAAAGAAGAAACAGGGAATTAAAACAACACCAGCGCTTCCACAATGTGAATATAATCAATTTGTAAAGGATTATCTGGCAGACAATGAGGAACGGAAGTTCAAAGATGCTGTCGAAGCATGGAATGTGAAAAAATGTATGCGTGGTGATAATATTTATCATAGAGAAGAAATGCTTTACTATGATAAATGTGTTGCAGGAAAGGATGAAGAATAAGATGAAATTGTTTAATAAGATAGCAGTCATCGGTGGAGGAAACATGGGTGCACAAATTGCAGTTCAGACTGCTTTGTTTGGATTACCCGTTTCCTTATATGTCCGTTCAGAAAAAAGTAAAGAAAAGCTTGAGAACTATGTTGAAACTTACAAAACAATGATTCATAAAATGAATAAGTTTAAAATAGAAAAGCTTCATGCAATGGATGATAATTTAACTATTTTGTCAGATCTAAGTGACGTGGTTTCAGATGCAGATATAATTATAGAATCTATAGTAGAGAATGTAGAAGCTAAGAAAGAAATATTTCAAAAGATTTGTAAGTACTGTAAATCATCAGCAGTAATTGCTACTAATACATCAACTTTTATACCATCGATGTTTACGGACAGTATAAAAAACCCTGAGAATTTTGCTTGTGCACATTTTCATACATATGTTTGGACTTCATCCATTGTAGAAATTATGCCGCATGCAGGCACCTCTAAAGAAACGTTAGAAACACTAAAAAAGTTTGCTTCTCAAATAGGACAAGTACCATTAATGATAAAAAAGGAGAATACAAATTATGTATTTAACAGTATCATGTCTGAAATCAACCGCGCAGCTATAACCTTAGTTGCCAATGAGGTAACAACGATTCGAGATATTGATATGGTTTGGAGAGGGGTTATGAAGATTTCTAACGGACCTTTTGCAATTATGGATATGGTTGGAATCGATACAATTTACAATGTAAATAATTATTGGGCAGAGCAGATGAATGATGAACAATTGAAAAAGAATTCTGAATTCCTAAAAAAGTTCGTGGATGCAGGGAAACTTGGGGTAAAGACTCACGAAGGATTTTACAAATATTAAAGTTTAGATACCCATTAGGAGGTCAGAGTGAAGAACAGAAAGATTATTCATATTGATATGGATGCATTCTTTGCATCCATTGAGCAAAGGGATGACAAAAGCCTAAGAGGAAAACCCGTGATTGTCGGGAGAAATCCGGAACAGCGTGGAGTAGTTGCTACGTGTTCTTATGAAGCCAGAAAATATGGAATTCATTCAGCTATGTCAATGAAGCTGGCACAGAAGATGTGTCCCAATGGAACGATTGTTCAGCCAAGATATTCCGTATATCAGGAAGCTTCAGAAAAAATCCATGATATTTTTCTAAAGCAAACTGAAATTATGGAGCCAGTCGCATTGGACGAAGCATATCTTGATGTTACGGAATATTGCCATACATTTGAGGAAGCAACCCAGATTGCATTGACAATAAAGAAAGATATCTGGCAAGAACTCTCATTAACTTGTTCAGCAGGAGTATCATACAATAAATTTCTTGCAAAGCTTGCATCTGAACACAATAAGCCAAATGGATTCTTTCTTATTAGAGAGACAGAAGCACAGAAATTTATTAATAATTTGAAAATCAGGGAATTCTACGGTATAGGTAAGGTTACCGAAGAAGAAATGAAAAATTATGGTATATATACCGGCAAGGATTTGCTGCAGTATTCATTAGAGGAATTGACCAGATTATTTCATAAGCGGGGTTATTTCTTATATCAGTTTGTAAGAGGAATTGATGACCGGGAAGTGAAAAGCAAAGTGGAAAGAAAGTCCATTGGTCATGAAGTTACTTATGAGACAGATATTAGCTCTGATGAAGTAATTATATATGATAAGCTTGATAGAATCACTCAATATCTGGAGCAAAAAATGATTGAAAATGGGAAATGCGGTTCGGTTGTTACTTTGGTGGTCAAAAATGACAGCTTTGTAGAATTCACTAGAAGAATTGGTGTGCCAAAACCAATCTACCAAAAGAGAGACATCATGGAAATATGTAAAAAGATATTGGATACAACCCAATTGCCAGCAAAAATAAGACTTCTTGGTGTTAGGATTTCCAGATTAGAGGATCAGAAAGGTGTATATGAAAATCTATCTATATTCGACATTTTAAACTAAGTAATATATCAGAGGACGATAAGGAAATAAGTTATTATAAAGTTCAAGCCTGCAAAAAAGATTTTTTACAGGCTTGAACTTTATGTTTTTTCATTAATGCTTATCATACAGGACAATCGCACCTGCATATACATTCTGGTATAGAAACAAAAATTTCTCAATTCACCAGAGAACGAAGGAAGACTACATTTTCTGGTGAGTTGAGAAGAACCAGAAAAAAGTGTAAGATTTTTTTTTAGTCCTTATTTAACACAAGCAGAAAAAATAAAAGCCTATTTAATCAGGGGAACAAGAAAGCTTCCGGGAATTACCCGGTATCCAAACCCTGAACTGGGATATGGTGTTTTATGTGTCAGTGCCAGCCTGCCGGTTTAAAACAAAAGAAAATCCATTGGAAAACAGACTGAAATGTTTTATAATGGATACAGTACTTTTCGGAGGTATGAAATGAAAATCAGACATGAACTGGTCATTCCCAATAATGATCTTCCTTTCCGGCTGTTTATCTTTGAAGGCAGAGACGGTAACTATAAAGTGACAAAGCACTGGCATCATTCGGTAGAGATTTTTCTGGTACTGGAAGGGGAAATCGATTTTTTTATTAATAATATTCATCAAACGCTAACCAGAGATGAGTTTGTACTGGTCAATTCCAATGAGGTACATTCCATTGATTGCCCCAATCCCAATATTACCATTGTTTTACAGATTCCAGGAGAGACCTTTGAAGATTATATGGGAGAGGATTCCTATGTGAATTTCGAAAAAAAAGGGGAAGAATCAAACCGTAAGCTGAAGAAGCTTGTAACTTCTCTTTTTTACGTATATGAAAAACAGGAATATGGGTATACCTTTCAGGTGAAAAGCCAGTTTTACCAGCTTTTATATCTGCTGGTTACGGAGTTTAAATCAGAAAATATGGATAAAGAGGTGATCCGTCAGAAGAAGCAGCTTGATAAGCTCTCAGATGTAACCAATTATATGAGGGAGAACTATGACCAGGATATAAAGCTGGATTCAGTCGCTCTAAAATTTGGATTTAGTCCTACCTATTTATCCAGGATCTTTTTAAAATATGCGCAGGTCAATTACCGGACATTTCTAATTGACCTGCGTGTCAAGTATGCAGTCCGCGAACTGATGGGGACCGACCATGAAATCGGAGAGATCGCCATGAAACACGGGTTCCCTGACAGCAGAGCATTCGCCAAGGCATTCAAAAAAAGGTTTGGCTGCCTGCCAAGTGAATACAGGAAACATATTAACAGTACAAGGTAGGGGTATTGCAAATAATTTATTATAGGGTGTTAAAATTACTGAAAATATGATATAATGTACCATAACTTTGCGAAGGATGTGATCGAATGAATATCAGAGAATCTACAGAACAGTGGGAGGAAGCTTATTTAAGTCCCTATGCTGCCTTGAGCAAGAATACCAAAGGCAGAGAACGGGAAGAAGAACCCTGTGATATCCGCACTGCTTATCAGCGGGATCGTGACAGAATCATTCACTGTAAAGCATTTCGAAGGCTGAAGCATAAAACTCAGGTATTTCTCGCTCCGGAAGGGGATCATTACCGGACAAGACTTACTCACACACTTGAAGTATCCCAGATTGCAAGAACCATTGCCAAATCACTCCGTATGAATGAAGATTTAACGGAGGCCATTGCTTTGGGGCATGATCTGGGGCATACGCCGTTTGGCCACTCAGGAGAAGCCGTTCTCAATAAGATCTGCTCCCAGGGGTTTGCCCATTACAGACAGAGCGTGAGGGTTGTTGAAATTCTGGAAAAAGGCGGATTGGGATTAAATCTCACATGGGAAGTGAGAGATGGTATCTTAAATCATCGGACCAGCGGACATCCGGCGACTTTGGAGGGCGCGATTGTCAGGCTGTCTGATAAGATCGCCTATATCAACCATGACATTGATGATGCGATTCGCGCAAAGATGTTTGTAGAGGAGGAGCTTCCTGAGTGCTATACCGATATATTAGGACACAGTGTCAGGGAAAGACTGAATAATCTGATTCACGATATCATTAACAACAGCTATGGGAAAAATGAGATTATCATGTCCCCGGATATGGAGACAGCCATGCAGGGGCTGCGGACCTGGATGTTCCAGCATGTTTATAAGAATGAGATTCCCAAGGCAGAAGAAGGAAAAGCACAGAATATGATTGCCATGCTTTTTGAGTATTATATGGAGCATCCGGACAAGCTTCCGCAGGAGTACCGTTTTCTCATGGAAAAAGGGGAGGCAAACCAGGAACGGGCAGTCTGTGATTATATTGCAGGAATGAGTGACAGCTATGCGATTGTACGGTTTGAACAATTGTTTGTACCAAAAGCATGGAAAGCAATTTGACAAATAAGTTTTCTGTGATGAATCTTTATGAAAGGAGGTAGAAGGCTTTATGCGGTATTCAGAGGATATAATTGAAGAAGTCCGGATGAGGAATGACATTGTGGATATCGTATCGGGATACGTGAAGCTGCAGAAAAAGGGCAGTAATTATTTTGGATTATGTCCGTTTCATAACGAAAAGTCTCCTTCCTTCTCCGTTTCTCCGGCCAAACAGATGTATTACTGTTTTGGGTGCGGTGCAGGCGGCAATGTTATTACTTTTATTATGGAATATGAGAATTATTCCTTTTCAGAAGCCTTTAAGATGCTGGCAGACCGGGCAGGAGTAAAACTTCCGGTTGAGGAATACAGCAAAGAGGCCAGGGAGCAGGAGGATTTAAAGGCCGCTCTTCTGGAGATGAACAAGCTGGCTGCCAGCTATTTTTATTACCAGCTGAAGAATCCACAGGGAGAAGCAGGTTACCGGTATTTAAGGGACAGACAGCTGAGTGATGAAACTATAGTCCGCTTCGGACTTGGATATTCCAATAAGACCAGTGACGATCTTTACCGCTATTTAAGAGGCAAAGGGTATGACGATAATATTTTAAAGCAGTCAGGGCTTGTGACAATTGAAGAAAAGGGCAGCCATGATAAGTTCTGGAACCGGGTAATGTTTCCCATTATGGATGTGAATAACCGGGTCATCGGTTTCGGCGGGAGAGTCATGGGAGCCGGGGAACCCAAATATTTAAATTCTCCGGAGACAAAGCTGTTTGATAAAAGCAGAAACTTATACGGACTGAACTACGCCAGATTGTCACGGGAAAAATACATATTGATCTGTGAAGGGTATATGGATGTGATAGCCATGCACCAAGCCGGTTTTACCAATGCGGCAGCATCACTGGGAACGGCATTTACCACCCAGCATGCCCAGCTTTTAAAACGGTATACGGATAAAGTAATCCTTACCTACGACAGTGACGGAGCCGGACAGAAAGCGGCACTGAGGGCGATTCCTATTTTACGGGAAGTGGGGATGTCCATTCGCGTTTTAAACATGGAGCCCTATAAGGATCCGGATGAATTTATAAAGAATCTTGGATCCGATGAATTCAGGAAGAGAATTGATGAGGCGCGCAACAGTTTTCTTTTTGAAATTGAAGTTTTGAAAAAGAATTATAAAATGGATGATCCGGAACAGAAAACAGAGTTTTACAATCAGACGGCAAGGAAGCTTCTGGAATTTCCGGAAGCGCTTGAGAGGGAAAACTATTTAGAGGCTGTATCCAGAGAATTTTTCATTAATTACCAGGATTTAAAGCGCCTGGTGAATCGGCTGGGTGCTGCACTGGGATCGGTCCGGTCTTCTGTAAGGGGAGAGGAAGAGGAAAACGGAAAGAATCAGCGCAAAAAAGAAAAAGAAGATGGTGTCATGCAGTCGCAAAGGCTGCTGCTTACCTGGCTGATTGAAAATCCTATATTATTTGATAAGATTCAAGGAGTCATTACTCCTGATGATTTTATAGAAGAACTGTATCATAAGGTGGCACAGATGGTTTTTGACGGACACGCTGCCGGAACACTGAATCCGGCCGAGATTCTAAATCATTTCATCGATGATGAGGATCAATACCGGACTGTCGCAGGTCTTTTCCATGCGAGCTTAAAAGAGTCTCTTGATAATGAAGAACAGAAAAAAGCGTTTTCGGAAACAATAATGAAAGTGAA
The DNA here is from genome assembly GCA_023460575.1 of Bacillota bacterium. GTDB lineage: Bacteria > Bacillota > Clostridia > Lachnospirales > Lachnospiraceae > Lacrimispora. The sequence goes on along the minus strand of JAEWPQ010000297.1, from coordinate 11,592 downwards.
AAAAAACAGTCTGGATCATGCCAGCCGTCATGCAGCAGGGATAGAAGAACTGCAAAGAATTATAAAGGAACAGGCTGCACTGAGGGATTTGAATATTTCGCTGGATTAGGGTGTACACTATAGGCAGGCTGTGGAAGGATGGAAAAACATGGACGAGAATGTTAAGAAGACAGCAGATAAGATGGTGGGATCAGGAAAGACAGAAGAGGAACAGGTTGGCAGCAGGCAGGAAGAGTCAACAGCGGCATTTGAGGAGAAGTTAAATCAGCTCCTCTTATTAGCGAGAAAGAAGAGAAATGTCCTGGAAAATCAGGAAATACTTGATTTCTTTACAGGAGAAAATTTAGATTCTGACCGCTTGGATCAGATCTATGATTTCCTGGAGAGCAGCAAGGTGGACGTGCTTTCCATCAGCGGGGAAGAACTGGATTTAGACGAAGATCTTTTTCTGGAAGAGGACATTGAGGAAGAGGAAGAAATCGATATGGAAAGCATCGATTTGTCTGTTCCGGAAGGTGTCAGTGTAGAAGATCCCGTCCGCATGTATTTAAAGGAAATCGGTAAAGTTCCTCTTCTTTCCAGCGAAGATGAGATTGAACTGGCTAAAAATATCGAGCTGGGGGATGAAGAATCCAAGCAGAGATTAACAGAAGCCAATCTCCGCCTTGTGGTCAGCATTGCCAAGCGTTATGTGGGGCGGGGGATGCAGTTTCTGGATCTGATACAGGAAGGAAACTTAGGTTTAATTAAGGCAGTTGAGAAGTTTGATTACAGGAAAGGATATAAGTTCAGTACTTATGCGACCTGGTGGATCAGACAGGCGATTACCCGTGCCATTGCAGACCAGGCCCGTACAATCCGGATTCCTGTTCATATGGTGGAAACCATTAACCGTCTGGTACGTGTATCCAGACAGCTTTTGCAGGAACTGGGCAGAGAGCCTGTTCCGGAAGAGATTGCAGCAAGGGCAGACATGCAGGTAGAGAGGGTGCGGGAGATTATGAAAGTTTCCCAGGAGCCGGTTTCTTTGGAGACGCCGATCGGTGAGGAAGAGGACAGCCATTTAGGCGATTTTATTCAGGATGATCAGGTGGCGGTACCTGCAGACGCGGCTACGTTTACCATGCTTCATGAACAGCTTATGGAAGTGCTTGATACCTTAACGGAGCGGGAACAGAAGGTGCTAAAGCTGCGGTTTGGCTTAAATGACGGACGCCCCAGGACTCTGGAAGAGGTTGGGAAAGAATTTAATGTTACAAGAGAACGGATCAGACAAATTGAAGCCAAGGCTTTGCGAAAACTGCGCCATCCCAGCAGAAGCAAAAAGCTGAAAGATTATCTGGACGATTAAATAGCAAGACGGAGTTTACTATGAAATTATCAAAACGTTTGGGAGTGATCGCTTCATTTGTTCCAGAAGGCAGCCATGTGGCTGATGTGGGAACGGATCATGGCTATATCCCGATTCACTTAGTGCAGGAAGGTATTGCAAAATCAGCCATTGCCATGGATGTGAGAAAAGGGCCTCTTTTAAGGGCCCAGACTCACATAAAAGAGGCGGGCTTAGAAGATCTGGTTGAAGTCCGTTTAAGCGACGGACTTTTAAAGTTAGAGAAAAATCAGTCAGACTGTGTTGTCATTGCCGGCATGGGCGGAGAACTGATCATACATATATTAGAAGAGGGGCGGCATTTATGGGACAGTATCTCATACTGGGTTCTGTCACCTCATTCTGAACTTTATAAGGTACGTAAGTTTCTGATAGAGCATGAATTTTCTATCGGGAGAGAGACTATGATAAAAGAGGACGGAAAATATTATTCCGTCATGGGGGTTACCAGAAAAGCATCTGTTTTAAACGATTTAAATCCGGAACTGGAGTACCGGTATGGCAGGGATTTACTGAAGTCAGGAGATCCTGTTTTAAAGGAATACTTAAAGAAAGAACAGATAAAGCTTCGCCAGATTTTAAATGGTTTAAAGTCAAGTGGAACAATAAACGCAGAAAGCAGAATCGGAGAACTGGAACTGGAACTGAAGTGGAATAAGGAGGCACAAGATGCTATGCAGCAAACTGATTGAAATTCTGGAAAAACTGGCACCTGCCGCCTGTGCCTGTGACTGGGATAATGTGGGGCTTCTTGTGGGGAGGAGCAAAAAAGAGATAAAAAAGGTGTATATCGCCCTGGATGGGGATGAGAGAGCGATAGAAGAAGCGGTGGATTGCGGAGCTGATCTTCTATTGACCCATCATCCCATAATTTTTAAGCCTTTAAACCGGATTAATGACAGTGATTTTATTGCTGGGAGGCTGATGAAGCTGATACAGAATGATATCTGCTGTTATGCCATGCATACCAATTTTGATGCGGCTCCCGGATGTATGGCGGATGCAGCGGCAGGAATACTGGGATTAACGAAAACGAATGTTCTGGAAATAGAAGGAACTGTTAAGACAGATATCACAGAAGGCTCTGCAGAGACTGCCTATGGAATCGGTAAGACCGGTTATTTAGAACATCCTGTGACAGTGAGGGAGCTGGCCGGACTGGTAAAGGAGAGGTTCGGGCTTGGGTTTGTCACTATATACGGAGAGCAGGATATAAAAGAACCTGTGGCTTTTGTGGCAATCAGCCCGGGTGCTGGTTCCAGCATGATAAAACCTGCCCTGAAAGCAGGAGTTGAAGTACTGATTACAGGAGATATCGGACATCACAGCGGAACTGACGCAGCAGCAAACCATATGGCAGTGATTGATGCAGGCCATTATGGTCTGGAATATCTTTTCCTTGATTACATGGAAGATTTTCTGAAGAAGAAGGCAGGAGAGGAACTGGAGATTTACAAGGCGGGCGTGAGATTTCCTGAGACATTTTTATAAGGAGGAAAAGAATGGCGATTGTAACAATAGATGGAACGAAGAGAGAATACCCAATTGGCACGACTTACCAGGATATAGCGAAGGAGTATCAGCCGCAGTATGACGATGAGATCCTTCTGGTAGGCATCAACGGAAAGTTAAGAGAGCTTCATAAGACGGTTCAGTTTGACTGCAGCCTTCATTTTTTTACAGGAAAAGATCAGCCGGGGATACAGACCTATCACAGAAGTGCGATTTTCCTTATGCTGAAAGCATTTTATGATGTGGCGGGATCAGAGAATATCGAAAAGGTGACCGTGGATTTTTCCCTTGGAAAAGGCTATTATATTCAGCCTCATGGAACAGCACCTCTTACAGAAGAATTATTAAATCGTGTGATGACGCGTATGAGAGAATATGTTGACCAGAAAATCCCCATCATGAAGCGAAGCGTTAATACGGATGATGCCATAGAATTGTTCCACAAGCACCGGATGTATGACAAAGAACGGCTTTTTCGCTACCGCAGGGTATCCCGCGTGAATTTATACAGCATCGGCGGTTTTGAAGATTATTTTTACGGCTATATGGTACAGAATACCGGATATATCAGATATTTTAGTATCATTCCTTATGATGAGGGATTTATGCTCATGCTTCCCCAGAAGGAAAATCCCCAGGAAGTGCCTGTTTTTGAAGCAGAAAAAAAGCAGAAGCTTTATCAGGTATTAAAAGAAAGTGTAAAATGGGGGGAACGACTCAATGTTTCTCATGTCGGAGCCTTAAATGAAGTGATAGCTGCAGGAGATATCAATGAACTAATCCTGATCCAGGAGGCACTTCAGGAGAAAAAGATTGCTGAAATCGCAGCAAGGATCGGAGCTGACCGCAGCAAAAAATTTGTTATGATTGCAGGCCCATCCTCATCAGGAAAGACAACATTTTCCCATAGATTATCAGTACAGCTGAAGGCGCAGGGGATGATTCCTCACCCAATAGCAGTCGATGATTATTTTGTTAACAGAGTAAACAGTCCGAAAAATCCAGACGGAAGCTATAATTATGAAGTTTTGGAATGCCTGGATATTGATCAGTTTAATAAAGATATGACGGCTCTTCTTGCCGGAGAAACGGTAGAAATGCCGAGGTACCAGTTTAAAACGGGTGAACGGGAGTATCGGGGCGATTATTTAAAGCTTGGGAAGGATGATATTCTTGTGATTGAAGGGATTCACTGCCTGAATGACAGATTATCCTATTCACTTCCAAAAGAAAGTAAATTCCGTGTTTATGTCAGTGCACTGACCCAGTTAAACATTGACGAACACAACCGGATTCCCACAACCGACTGCCGCCTTATAAGGCGCATGGTTCGGGATGCCAGAACAAGAGGCGCATCAGCCCAGGATACCATACGCATGTGGCCGACTGTGAGAGAGGGAGAGGAAGCCTATATCTTTCCGTTCCAGGAATCCGCAGATATGATGTTTAATTCGGCTACCGTATATGAATTATCCGTTTTGAAACAGTATGCAGAACCGCTTCTTTTCGGTATACCAAGAGAATCGCCTGAATATATGGAAGCAAAACGGCTTTTAAAATTCCTGGATTATTTTCTTGGAGTCAACAGTGAAGACATTCCACGCAACTCCATAGTGAGAGAATTTATTGGAGGAAGCTGCTTCAAGGTATAAAAAAGTCAGGTTAACGAAAAGGAAGCTTTACAAATGTCAGGAACTATGATAGAATTATATGGTTTTGAGTAAGACAAATGGCCGCAGCTGCAAAGCCGAAAGGCTGCAGGTGAGGAAAGTCCGGGCTTCACAGGGCAGGATGCCAGATAACGTCTGGCGGAGGCGACTCCAGGGAAAGTGCAACAGAAATAAACCGCCGCATCTGCGGTAAGGGTGGAAAGGTGGTGTAAGAGACCACCGCTCTTCTGGTAACAGGAGGGGTCCATGTAAACCCCATTCGAAGCAAGACCGAACAGGAAGCATAAGGCGGCCCGTCTGCTTCCGGGTAGGTCGCTTGAGCCTGCCGGCAACGGCAGGCCTAGATAGATGGCCATTCAACGACATAACCCGGCTTATCGTCTTACTCAAAGCATTTAATTAATGAAATGAAACGAGGGTATCGCTGAATCACATTTCTGGTGATTATAGCGTTACCCTCTTTTTTAAAATAAATAAAATACTGCTATATAATATCTGATGAATGGTGCAGCTGGAACTGGTAAATAAGCTGATTTAAATTTTCTGCTTCTGCAGCCAGTTCCTCGCTTGCAGCAGAACTTTCTTCCGCTGTGGCGGATGTAGTCTGTACAACAGTAGAAATCTGGTTAATTTCATGACTGATTTTTTCCAGAGCATCAGTCTGTAATAAGGAAGCTTCGGTAATTTTATTCATCAGTACGGTTAAATTCTCAGATTTAGTGAGAACAGTGTTTAAGGAACCTTTGGTATCATCTGCCATTTGTGCTCCGTTTATAATGGCATTTAACGTGCGGTCAATCAGATACTGCGTCTTTTGGGCAGAGTCAGTACTTAAGGATGCGAGACGGCGTACTTCAGCCGCAACGACAGCAAATCCTTTTCCGGCGGCTCCGGCCCTGGCCGCTTCGACGGCTGCATTTAAGGCAAGAATATTTGTCTGAAAGGCGATACTTTCCATTGTTTTTATGATTCCGCCTATCTCACTGGAGTTATCGGAGATATCTTTCATGGCTGCATTCAGTTCCATCATCCGGTCATTGCTTGTACTAAGTTCCTCCTGTGTTTCAAGCAGCAGAGCGTTTGATTTTAAAATTCCATCTGTGTTTTCTTTGATCTGGCCTGATATATGGCTTACTGTTTCAAAAAGCCGTTCAACGGAACTGGCCTGTTCTATGGCATTTTCTGCCAGAATCTGTGAACCCTGAGATACCTGTTCAGAACCGTTTTTTACCTCCTGTGAAGCAGACTGCACATGATTTAATGTAAGGTTTAAGGAATGCAGGATTGTTTCCATAGAGGTGCGGATGGGTGAAAAACTGTTTCTGTAATCCATATTGATTGTTACAGTCATATCTTTGTCAGCCATTTTTTTCAGAACCCCGGAAATATCGTTTATGTAGAGATTCAGTGTTTTAATAAGACTCCGGACATTGTCAGCAAGAATACCCAGCTCATCTCCTGCCTGGTAGGTGATATCAGTGTCTAATTCACCTGAGGCCAAAGCCGTGGTAGCAAGTTCCAGTTCCCTGATTGGTCTTGTGAGGCTTTTCGTCAGACAGATGCATAAGAATACAATGGCAGATAATGTGATTGTCGTAAACAGAATGAGAACCGTATAAATTCGTGCAGATTCCGTTTTTCCATCTGTATAAAACTGGCTTGCACGATTGATGGCTGCCTGTTCTAACTGAGTGGCAATGTCACTGGCAGCTGCTGAACTTGGTTCAAAGGAATCTATATAGATACGAAAAGCATTGGCAGAGCTGCCTGATTTACTCAAATCGATAATTTCCGCAATTATCTGATCCCGTTCTTTCTGAGAATCTATAATATGCGCAAGTTTTTCCTGACTTTCCGGTTGTGTCATGTTCTTTTGTAATAGTGAGGTTTTTTCATTGAGCCGGGCTGTTGATTGATTAATTTCATCTTCCCATTTGGAAAGATCATCTCCTTTTTTGCTCTGGATAATCAGAATCAGGTTTTTTTCAATTGTACGTAAATCGTACTTGATATTCAGTGTAGCATTGGATACTGTAAACGGGCGGTTATAAAAAGATGTAAAAGTTGTGTATAGTTTGTTCATTCCCCTGCCGGAGAGCAGTGATGAAATAATAAACAGGAGAAAAATTAATCCAAATGCTGCCGTAATTTTTTGACCTATTTTCCAATTTTTCATAAGATATCCTTTCATCTGTAACGTAAGAAATAAGCAGCCAAAATAAAGATATTATTCTGGCTGCAGGTTTAATCATTTTATATAAACAGTGATGCAATGACATTAAAAATTGTAGCAGAGATTACACTGACAGGTACTGCAACAAATAAGAGACGGGGGAACATTGATGTGCGCTCTTCGTCTGAGGTGCAGGTGCCCAGTACCAGACTTCCACCGGAAGAGAATGGGGAGATGGCTGAGCTTTGTGCGCCGATTACGATGCTGCTGAAAATTATCAGCGGATTAATACTGGTTGCAGCTGCAAGCGCTGGGACCAGAGGAAACAGTGCAGGGCAGACAACACCAAGTGTGCTGGAAAAGAAACTCATGATTGAACCGATTATGCTGAACGCAATAGGTACCACGAAAACCGGCAGACTGGATCCGGCCCAGGAGGCCATTAAATCAAGAGTACCTGCCTCAATGGCAACATTAATCAGCATACCAACACCGCAAATCATAATAATGGTGTTCCAGGGAACTTTTTTAATGACTTCATCCTGCGGAGCCAGCTTTAAGAATAATGCGATAGCAGAAAAAACAATAGCTGTCAGGCCAACATCTATTTTGCTGTTAATAAATTTGATACCAGCAGAGGCCGGGAAGATAATGTGCAGAATAGGGAATAACAGGACAACTGCAATCATGACAAGAATCAGAATGAGGTTTGTTTTCTGTTTTGCAGTAAAAGCGTCCGGTTTTTCAAATACGGTATGTTGTTGTGCATTTTTGTTTTTCCTCGTTATAAGCTGGAATAAAACGATCAGCAGAAGAGAAAAGATGACACTCTCAACAAAGATTACCGAAGTATAGTTAAATGAAACGTCCGCATAGTTATTTTCATCCATTAATCCACGAAATACAATTCCGCTTCCGCTGGTCATGAAATTTGCTCCGGACAAAGCACCACAGTTAACTGCAGCAGCTCCTACCATTTTATCCATTTTTGCTTCTTCACAGATTAACAGTGCAATTGGTGCCATAAAAGCCATTACTGTAAAGAATCCGGCACCTAATGCTGCAATTCCTGCGCTGGCAAAATAGAGTGCGAAGGGAAGAAGAGCTGGAAACCGGCGGCAGGCGTAAAGCAGGTAGCGTGCGGTTTTTTCCAACGTTCCGTTTACCAGAGCAAAATTATAGAAAAGTGAAACAGAAAAAATAACAAACATGGTGTTGATGGGCCATCCCCCAATCACCTTCTTAGGCGCTAACCCCAAAGCAAAGCAGCCTAACAGGTAGGCAAATATAATTGCGAATATACCAGTATTAAAGCCTGTTTTGTACCCGATTATGATAGCAATAGCAATAGCCGATACGATTAATATGTTTATCATAAAACATAACCCCTTTTTTGTTTTAGTGATGTCCGCATGTTGGAATGCCCAGCAGTTCAGACTGGATTGTATGAGTCATATGGTAAATTTCCGATTCGGGGATACCGTTGTCTGAAAGGTATTGCAGATATTGTTCCAATGCAATTTCCCAGTTCGGATTTTCTACCTGCCCTCCATCTGTGGATACCATAACATTTTTATATCCGCATTCACGAATGGCCTCCAGATTCATAGGCAGATTGCTTTTGTATTTTCCGCCTCCCAGCGGCTGGGCAAAGCAATGCTCCAGAATAACGTCGTAATCTTTAACAATCCGGACCTGGTCGGTAATACTCATCCCCACAAGCCACCATTCCGGATGAGTGACGACAATTTTTGTGACTCCGGCATTTCTGGCTGCTTCTACCACCCGAAAACATTCCTCTGGTGATATATGAGCCGTTGCAAGAACTGCATTGTAATCTTTAATCAGTGCAAAGATATCCTTTAATTCTGGTACGATGGCGGAATCTTTGATCACATCAATGCAGTCATCTGTTGACTGGTTCATTTTCAGCTTATGATTTCTGGCGGACTGGGTTGGAAGCCATATGACTTTAGCACCGAGTTTTAAGCCGCTTTCAACGGCAGCCGGATTGATTCCTCCGATCTGTCTGTTTAAAGTGACGCTGCCGTACATGGTGAAATCATTATCACTGTTGTGTGTTAATTTGTTATGCTGATTACATAGATATGCCCTGTCCACTGTTGTACCCTGGTGCGTTTTGATTACAATCGCTCTGGCACCGACTCTTATGGCAGCTTCCATCAATTCGAAATCGTCATAAGCCCGGTGACGAATATCCGGATTGGAATGGACATGCATATCAATGACCCCCCTTAAAGATACCTTACTCATTTAACATCTCCTTTCTATATTCGGCAACGAATAGAGATTTGTTGAAAATCATCAAATACTCTTCTTGGTAAAAAAGAATATTTATATTGTTTTGGCAGAAACTGATGATAATTTTTTTTTTATCTATAAAGTTGCACAAATAATAATTTGATTTTATAATGAATATAATATCGGCGCAATCTAAAATAAATAATAACTAATATCGGAAAAACCGATGGGAGGTTAAAATGGAACTGAAAGAATTGAGATATATTGTGACACTGGCAGAAGAAGGCAGCATATCAAGGGCAGCAGATCGCCTGTTTATGGCCCAGTCAAGTTTAAGCCAGTTTTTACTGCAGTACGAGAAGGAACTGGGAACACCGCTGTTTGCCAGAACTGCAAAAGGAATCCGCCCAACAACCGGAGGTGCCAGTTTTATTGAACGGGCCAGAGAGATATTACTACAGTACAGAAGAGCAGAGAATGAATTGTGGGACAGTGTAAATCTTGAAGGGGGGAGAATTATTTTTGGAATCAGTTCCTTTCGGGGACGTTATATGCTGCCAGATATTCTTGCCGATTTCCAGCAGAATTATCCGAAGGTGAGAGTGGATATTGTGGAAGCAAACAGTATGGAACTGGAGGAGGAACTGACTGCAGGGAAGGTGGATCTTGCGGTAGTCGCGCTGCCTGTCCATTTAAAAGGAAAAGTGGAAGAATTTTACAGGGATGAAATTTTAATTGTCTGCAGTAAAAATCATCCTGCCATGAAATATGCCTTTCAGTATAATGAAGCAGGACAGTACCACATCGAACTAAGGGATGCCGCGATGTTTCGTTTTATCCTCAGCGACTATAATACAATGCTTGGCAGTATCAGCAGGCAGCTGTTTGAAAAGGAGAATTTGAACGTACACTCGGATAACAGCAATATCACCGCTGCATTATCTGCGAGCATGGCAAGAACTGGACTTGGACTTGCGTTCACCTACCGCTCCTGCATGGAGGCGTATGACGATGTTGCATACCTTTCTGTGGGCAGACAGGGAGTTTTTCTTGATCTGGCTCTTGCCTATTCTGCCATCGGCTATCAGTCAAAAGCTGTATTTGCTTTTAGTGACGGAATAAAGGAAAGATACAAAAAGAAACCGCTTCCTATCAGTTAGGCAGGAAGCGGTTCTGTGGCAGCATTATCTGCTGTATTTTTCTTCACAGTACATGCAGCGGTAGGTTTCCTTTTCCGCATCTGAGAGATAAAAAACATGGGGAAGGCCCTGTTCGATGGAAGTGATGCAGCGGGGGTTTTTGCACTGGATGATGTTGGTGATCTTCTGGGGAAGGCTGAGTGTCTTCTTTTCTACAATTTCATTGTCCCGGATAATGTTTACCGTGATGTTGTGATCAATATATCCGAGTATTTCCAGATTAATATGATCCATGCCGCCTTCTATTTTAATAATATCCTTTTTTCCCATTTTATTGCTTTTGGCATTTTTAATAATGGCCACCTGGCAGTCTAACTTGTCCAGTCCCAGATTATAATAAATCTCCAGACTTTTTCCTGCTTCAATATGGTCTAATACGATACCTTCTTTTAATCCGCCGATATTTAACATGGTTTATTTACCTCCAGTAATGTCATGATAAGAGCCATACGTACATAAACTCCATACTGTGCCTGCTTAAAGTAGGCGGCCCGTTTATCATCATCAACTTCTACAGAGATCTCGTTGACTCTGGGAAGGGGGTGAAGAACATACATATCTTCCTTTGCCAGCTTCATTTTTTTCTTATCCAGAATGTAGCAGTCCTTTAAACGGATGTAATCTTCTTCATTGAAAAAACGTTCTTTCTGTACACGTGTCATATACAGGATATCAAGATCCGGCATGGCATCGTCAAGACTGTCCATTTCAATAAATTCAATGTTGTTGGCCCTTAGCACATCTTCCCGGATGTATTCAGGTACCCGTAGTTCAGGGGGGGAAATTAAGATGAATTTGATGTTTTCATATCTTACAAGAGCGTTAATGAGAGAGTGAACGGTACGGCCGAATTTCAAATCACCGCAAAGGCCAATGGTTAAATCGTTCAGACGGCCTTTTAAGGAACGAATAGAGAGTAAATCGGTAAGTGTCTGTGTGGGATGCTGATGTCCGCCGTCTCCTGCATTGATGACCGGAATACCGGAATGGCTGGCGGCCACTAATGGTGCGCCTTCTTTGGGGTGTCTCATAGCACAGATATCTGCGTAACAGGAGATGACCCGAATGGTATCAGCAACACTTTCTCCTTTTGAAGCGGAACTGGAATCGGCAGAGGAAAAGCCAAGTACGCTGCCTCCTAAATTAAGCATGGCAGCCTCGAAACTCAAACGGGTTCTTGTACTTGGCTCATAAAAAAGTGTCGCTAGTTTTTTTCCATTGCATACATGAGAATATTCCGGAAGATTATCTTCAATATCTTTTGCCAGATCAAGCAGTTGTCCGGTTTCTTCCAGACTGAAATCTAACGGGTTAAGTAAATGTCTCATAAGAATCTCCTTTATCCACTGAGTTATGGTTTAAAATTCTATCCCATTATAAAGCATA
>JAEWPQ010000296.1 GCA_023460575.1 Bacillota bacterium | reverse complement strand
TCGTATGGGATGCAGGGATAAAAAATGGTTTTGATTCCCTGCTTAATCAGCCATTCCACATGGCCATGGGCGATTTTGGCCGGATAGCACTCTGATTCACTGGGGATGGATTCAATTCCCAGTTCATAGATCTTCCTGGAGGACTGGGGGGACAGTATGGTACGGAATTTTAAAGTATGGAAAAATACAGCCCAGAAGGGGTAATTCTCATACAGGTTTAAAACCCGCGGAATTCCGATGACTCCCCGTGCGGCCAGATCGGCACTTAACGGCTCATAATCAAACATACGGTGGTTTTTATAGTCAAACAGGTTGGGGATTTCCCTCCTTGTTTTTTCCTTTCCAAGTCCCCGCTCACAGCGGTTTCCGGAGATAAACTGGCGTCCGCCGTCAAAACGGTTTATGGTGAGAACGCAGTTGTTGGTGCAGCCTTTGCACCGGCTCATAGAAGTTTCGTAGTGGAGAGCCAGAATCTTGTCAAGATCCAGCATGGAGGTTTTTGTAGTCCCATCATAACGCTCCCTTGCGATTAAGGCAGCTCCGAATGCTCCCATAATTCCGGCAATGTCAGGTCTTACAGCTTCACAGCCGGAGATTTTTTCAAAACTGCGAAGTACTGCGTTGTTATAAAAGGTACCGCCCTGAACCACCACATGTTTTCCCAGATCAGAGGCGCTTGTTATTTTAATTACCTTAAATAATGCGTTTTTAATAACCGAATACGCAAGTCCGGCCGAAATATCAGAAACTTCAGCCCCTTCTTTCTGAGCCTGTTTCACATTGGAATTCATAAAAACAGTACATCTGGTTCCCAAGTCTGTGGGGTTTTTGGCAAACAGTGCCTCGGTTGCAAAATCCTCCACTTTATAGTTTAAGGAATTGGCGAAAGTTTCAATAAAGGAGCCGCATCCGGAAGAGCAGGCCTCATTTAACTGGACGCTGTCTACCGTATTGTTCTTAATCCGAATGCACTTCATATCCTGTCCGCCGATATCTAAGATACAATCCACCTCCGGCTCAAAAAATGCTGCCGCATAGTAGTGGGAAATAGTCTCAACTTCTCCCTCGTCAAGAAGGAAAGCAGCCTTTAATAAAGCCTCGCCGTATCCCGTTGAGCAGGACCAGACAATCTGGCTGTCTGACGTCATCTGTTCCCTTATTTCTTTCATGGCGCGGATGGCGGTTGACAGCGGGGATCCGTTGTTGCTGCTGTAAAAGCTGTAAAGCAGAGTACCGTCTTCTCCGACCACTGCAACCTTTGTGGTGGTGGAACCTGCATCAATTCCTAAAAAGCACTTGCCGTGATAGGCGGATAACTCGCTCTTTTTTACACAATGGCTGCTGTGGCGGCTGATAAATTTATCGTAATCTTCCTGACTGGCAAACAATGGTTCCATTCGCTTTACTTCAAAATCCATCTGAATACCATTTGACAATCGGGAAATCATATTTTCAAGAGAGATTTTTGCATCAGTCTTTCCCTCTGTGCTCATAGCTGCGCCGATGGCAGCAAAGAGATGGGAATGATCGGGAGCAATAATCGCGTCTCCTGTAAGATTTAAAGTGCGGATAAAGGCTCCCCGCAGTTCAGGAAGAAAGTGAAGAGGTCCTCCTAAGAACGCCACGTTGCCTCTGATCGGTTTACCGCATGCCAGGCCGCTTATGGTCTGGTTTACAACTGCCTGAAAAATAGATGCAGCCAGATCTTCTCTCGTTGCTCCTTCATTAATAAGAGGCTGAATATCTGTTTTGGCAAATACGCCGCATCGTGCAGCAATTGGATAGATTGCTTTGTAGTTTGCAGCATATTCATCAAGACCTTTGGCATCAGTCTGTAACAGTGCGGCCATCTGATCGATAAAGGAACCGGTGCCTCCGGCACAGATTCCGTTCATTCTCTGGTCGATGCCGCCGGTAAAATAAATAATTTTTGCATCTTCTCCGCCCAGCTCGATTGCTACGTCTGTCTGCGGGGCATAATCCTTAAGGGAAGCGGCTACTGCCACCACTTCCTGTACGAACGGGGTTTTTAAATGTCTGGACAGCGTAAGCCCGCCGGATCCGGTTATGGCGGGGAGAAGATCCTTCGGCCCTAACTGGTCATAGGCCTTCTTTAAAAGGCCTGCAAGTGTTTCCTGTATGTTTGCAAAATGCCGCTCGTAATCAGCGAACAATAGCTGCTCATCTTTGTCTAAAATAGCAATCTTTACGGTAGTGGAACCGATATCGATTCCTAAAGTATTGTATGTATTCATATGTGCGGGGTTAACCCCTGCCTCCTTTTACGTAAAAGTAAGTTGCTGACTCACCGGACATCAGTTTAACATAAAATAAGAAATAAAACAATTGTCTGGGCATGCTAAAAATATGTTAAACTTAGTAAAATTTGTGTAAGTTCACAAATTGAGGTGGCTTTTCGTTTGACAAAAATGATTTGGGAAACTATAATGTATAAGTCAAAGTCCGCCAAAGTATGCAGAAAATACCGTAGAAGGGGGAAAAGCCATGATTCAGATTTATAAAACAGAAGACGGCCTGATTCATCAAAAGGATGAGCTTTCTCCGGGGTGCTGGATAGCACTAACCAATCCCACAGCTACGGAGATACTGGAAATCGCTGATACCTACCGTATCGATCCGGATGATTTAAGGGCTCCTCTTGATGAAGAAGAGCGTTCCCGTATTGAGACAGAGAATAATTACACATTGGTTCTTGTTGACGTTCCTACCATTGAGGAAAGGGGCGGAAAAGACTGGTATGTGACAATCCCTATGGGAATCATTACTACTGAAGAAGCGATCATAACGGTGTGTCTGGAAGAAACCACGGTGTTAAACGCCTTTATGGATGGAAGAGTCAGGGATTTTCATACCTATATGAAGACCCGTTTTATTCTCCAGATTCTTTATAAGAACGCATCGTTATACTTACAGTATTTAAGAGTAATTGATAAAAAAAGTGCTGTTGTAGAAGAGAAACTTCATAAGTCTACGAAGAACCGGGAGCTGATTGAGCTTTTGGAACTGGAAAAGAGTCTGGTGTATTTTACAACATCCTTACGTTCCAATGAAGTAGTGCTTGAAAAGCTCATGAGGAATGAAAAGATCAAGAAATATCCGGAGGATACGGAACTTCTTGAGGATGTTATTGTTGAGAATAAACAGGCGATTGAGATGGCCAATATCTACAGCGGAATACTAAGCGGAACCATGGATGCATTTGCTTCCGTTATTTCCAACAACTTAAATATTGTCATGAAATTTCTGGCAACAATTACCATTGTAATGTCCATACCCACTATGGTTGCCAGCTTTTACGGCATGAATGTGAATCCTGCCGGTGTGCCGTTTGCGGACAGTCCATATGGTTTCTGGATTGTTTTAGGTCTTACATTGATTCTAACATTGAGTGTTGCCTGGATTTTTTCCAAAAAGGATTTGTTTTAGCTTAGGAAGGTTGAACGCATGAAATTTTTTTATAATCTGGAACGCAGATTCAGAAAATATGCCATTCCGAATCTCATGTACTATATCATCGGCATGTATGGAACCGGACTGTTTTTACAGCTTTTCGCGCCGGAATTTTATTTGCAGTATTTAGCTCTCGATGCTCAAAAGATTCTAAGCGGTCAGGTTTGGAGAGTTGTTACCTTTATTATTTATCCACCGGGCGGAAGAAGTCTTTTCGGAAGTCTGATCGGCATGTATCTCTATTATATGCTGGGAGTTAATTTAGAGAGAATCTGGGGGGCTTTCCGGTTTAATGTTTACTTCTTTATGGGAGTAATTGGTCATGTGGCAGCCGCTTTGGTTGTTTACATTATTTTTAGACAGAGAATTTATCTGACAACGGAATTTTTAAATTATTCTCTGTTTTTTGCTTTTGCTGCGACATTCCCGGACCTGGAATTTCTTCTGTTTTTTGTGATTCCCATTAAGGCCAAATGGATGGCTATGTTTAATGTAATCTACTTCCTGTATGAGTTTATTATGGGAAATATGGCAACCAGGGTCACCATTGTCATGTCGCTTATTAACTTTTTTGTGTTTTTCCTTCTGACACGGGATTTAAACCGGCTTAATCCGAAGGAAATAAAAAGAAAGCAGAATTTTCACCGTCAGATGAAAATAATGCCCCAGGGAGGAACCCATCATAAGTGCGCCGTCTGCGGACGGACCGAAAAAGATTCTCCGAACCTGGAATTCCGGTATTGTTCAAAATGTGAAGGCAGTCTTGAGTACTGTTCTGAGCATTTGTATACACATAAACATGTAACATCGGACAACCCCACAACCGGTGATACGACCAACTAGCTACGGAGGATAATAATGAAGAGAACCAAAATTATTTGCACGATGGGACCAAACACAAATGACCGCGCACTGATGAAAGCACTTGCTGAGCACGGAATGGATATTGCCAGATTTAACTTCTCACATGGTGATTATGAGGAACAGAAAGCACGTCTTGATATGTTAAAGAGTATACGTGAGGAATTAGGTCTTCCGATCGCAGCTCTTCTCGATACAAAAGGACCGGAGATTCGTACCGGACTTTTAAAAGATGGTAAAAAGGTAACCTTAAAAGAAGGCGATACCTATGTTCTCACAACAGAAGAGATTGTTGGAGATGAGACGAAAGGTCATATCAACTACGATGGATTGAATGCTGATGTGACAACCGGAAACCGCGTTCTGATTGATGATGGTCTGATTGAACTTGAGGTTTTAGAAGTTAAGGGCTGCGAAATTATCTGCAGAATCGTAAACGGCGGCGAACTGGGTGAGAGAAAGGGAGTGAACGTTCCCAACGTTAAGATAAAACTTCCGGCTCTTACCGATAAGGACAAAGCAGATATCCGTTTTGGTATCGAACAGGGCTTTGATTTTATTGCTGCTTCCTTTGTACGTACTGCAGATGCTGTACGTGAAATCAAGGATATTCTTACAGAGAATGGTTCTGATATCGCAGTTATTGCTAAGATTGAGAATGCGGAAGGCATTGAAAACCTGGATGAAATCATTGAAGTCAGCGATGGAATCATGGTTGCCCGCGGTGACATGGGAGTTGAAATTCCTGCGCAGGAAGTTCCGTTTATTCAGAAGAGCATTATAGAAAAATGTAATGAAGCCTGCAAACCGGTTATTACTGCAACCCAGATGCTGGATTCCATGATCCGCAATCCGCGTCCGACCAGAGCAGAAGTGACTGACGTAGCCAATGCTGTTTATGACGGAACCGATGCAGTTATGCTTTCCGGCGAAACCGCTATGGGAAAATATCCGGTAGAGGCCCTTTCCATGATGGCTTCCATCGTTGAGGAGACAGAGAAGCACTTAGATTATACCGAATACAGAGAGCGTAAGGTATCTGCAGTGAATAAGCAGAATGTATCCAATGCAGTGTGCTACTCTTCTGTATCCACCGCTCATGATTTAGGCGCAACGGTTATAGTAGCCCCAAGTATTACCGGTTTTACCACAAGACTTTTATCCAAGTGGAGACCTGAAAGCTTAATTATCGGCTTATCTCCAAGCGCATCAGCTCTTCGTCAGATGCAGCTGTACTGGGGAGTCGTACCTGTTCAGGCAAGACGTGCCGAGTCTACTGACGTTTTAATCTATTCCTCACTGGAACTGTTAAAGTCAAAAGAGATTATTAAGGAAGATGATATTGTGGTTGTAACCGCCGGTGTTGTGAGCCCTGCAAGAAAGCATGAGCCTGCAGCACATACAAATATCATGCGTGTTGTAACTGTAGATTAATTATATTTTTCAGTATTTCTGAATATTTATACAAAAAAGTGTAGACAAAAGAGTCTATCCCCGGTACAATGTAGCTTACCAGCAGATGTGCCGGAGAGGGCTCTTTTCTGCATATGGTAACGTTATGAGAGGAGAGGAAA
>JAEWPQ010000295.1 GCA_023460575.1 Bacillota bacterium | reverse complement strand
AGCGGAGTTTTAGAAAAATAATGGGCAGAAGCCCTTTTGGTGACATTTTGGAGGATACCAATGTTTGATCGATTAGATGATATATTAATTCATTATGAAGAGCTGATGCAGGAGCTTAACAACCCGTCCGTAGCAGAGGATCAGAACCGGTTTCGGAAGCTGATGAAAGAACAGGCGGATTTAGCAGATCTTGTGGAAGCTTATACCCAGTATAAGAAGGCGAAGCAGACCGTGGAAGAAAGTGTGGCTCTTCTTGAGGAAGAAAGCGACGAGGAGATGCGGGAGATGGCAAAAGAAGAATTATCTGATGCCAAGAAACGGATTGAACAGCTGGAAGCGGAACTAAAAATACTTCTTCTGCCCAAGGACCCCAACGATGATAAGAATATCATGTTGGAAATCCGTGCAGGAGCAGGCGGCGATGAGGCTGCCCTTTTTGCTTCGGAATTGTATCGCATGTATGTGAACTATGCAGAGGCCCAGAGATGGAAAGTGGAGTTAATCAGCGTCAATGAAAATGGAATCGGCGGTTTCAAGGAAGTGGTTGCCATGATCACGGGAAAAGGAGCTTATTCCAAGATGAAATATGAAAGCGGCGTGCACCGGGTTCAGAGAGTTCCTGAGACAGAGAGCGGTGGAAGAATCCATACCTCAACGGCTACTGTAGCGGTTATGCCGGAAGCGGAAGAGGTGGATGTAGTGATTGAAGATAAGGATGTAAGAATCGATGTTATGCGTGCTTCCGGTAACGGCGGACAGTGCGTCAACACAACGGATTCCGCAGTTCGTCTGACTCATATGCCTACTGGTATTGTAATTTACAGCCAGACTGAAAAATCTCAGCTCCAGAACAAGGAAAAGGCATTCCGTCTGCTTCGTTCCAAGCTCTATGATATTGAGCTGGAAAAGAGACAGAATTCTGAGTCGGAGGCGCGCAGAAGCCAGATCGGTACAGGTGACAGGTCTGAGAAGATCAGAACCTATAACTTCCCTCAGGGACGTGTGACAGATCACCGGATTAAGCTGACTCTTTATAAGATTGATTCCATCATGAATGGAGACATTTATGAACTTCTGGATTCTCTGATTGCAGCAGATCAGGCAGAAAAACTCGCCAGACTGAATGAAAATTAAGGAGATTACCAGAAATTTCTGCAAAGATTTTAAAATAAATGCCTGTACTTGTAATATTTTAAACAGCAGGTATAATATAATAAAGAAGGGCAATCGCCACAGGGTGGTTGGCTAACTAGAAAAGCAAAAACCTTCCCGACCGGCCAAAGTACAGGGAAGGCTTTTTGCGGTCAGTGACACGTCATAAAGACGAATGTCAGCAGTGCCAGAAGGAACGTACCAAAAGACATTAAGTCCTTGAAATCATAATTCTTCATAAGCAACACCTCCATTCTATGTAGAATCGAGGCCTACCACCCTATACACGATTGCCAGCAGTTTGTACCTGCCAGTATAATTATATGTACCAACTCATAAATATACCAATAAAAAATGAAAATATCTGAAAAATCCCTCTCGGACATAGTCGTTGTCTGAGAGGGATTTTTGCTATTAAATGAAATAGTCAGGAAATGACGCCACAAGCTCTGATTTTTCCAGCTGGTGTCTGTTTATATGCCTGGTCATCAGAATCTCAGCAAGCTCTGAATCCCTGCGTTCAATGGCATATATAATATTCTCATGATCTTCCACAATCTTGGTAGGCTTGCTTGATTTTAAGGATAGGGTTCTGATCCGGTCAAAATGTACCATCTGTGACTGAATGACCTCAAATGTTCTGGCTTTATTCACAGATTGGAACAAGAGCATGTGAAACTCATTATCCAGAGGAAAGAACTTTGCCGTATCTTCCTGCTCCAGGCAGAACTTCTGCTCATTTATATTGTCTTTCAGCTTCTTTAAATCCACTGGTTCCGGACTTTCGCATGCAAGCTTTAACACTGCATTCTCCAGAACAAGTCTCATAAAGCGGGCTTCTTCAATGCGTTCATAATCAATTTTTGATATATAGCTTCCTCTCTGGGGAAGTATTTCAACAAGGCTGGATTTGCTTAGTTCAATCAGTGCCTCTCTGACTGGTGTCCTTGAAAGCTTTAAGGTAGAGGAAAGCTCGTTTTCACTTACTGCACTGCCCGGAGCAAGCTCCAGGTTAATAATATTATAGAGAAGAACGCGTATGGCATAGTTTCTTGCATTCTCTCCGGGAGACCGATCGAACAATTTCATAAAAAACCTCTCTTATCAAAATATAAATCCTGCTGACAGGATCATACGGTTAGTATACTACTGAACAGCAAGTTTATCTATTGTTTTATTGAAAACCCCGTCTGGATTTGAAAATAACTTGTATACAAGTATCATGCTTTGAAAACATTAAAATGTCAATGGTATAAGAATTATAAATAAAAATATGTAAATATGCACAAAAAATAAACTATAAAATGTACAAAATTACATATTGAATATTTCTTCGTAATATACTACCATACAAGATAGAAGGGCATGTAATAGAAAAATTCATACATGTTCGGTTGGCTGGGCAATACTAGCACATAATAGGGACAGCACTTATTTTGTGCCGGCCCCATCTTTACATTAAAACGATGAATCATTACAAAACAGGAGGAACAAAACAATGGAAATGACTTTACGCTGGTATGGACCAGGATATGACAGTGTATCTCTTGAACAGATCAAACAGATACCCGGAGTAAAAGGTGTTGTAACAACCCTGATGGGAAAACAGGCAGGAGAAGTTTGGACCGAGGCTGAGATTTTGGAGCTTAAAAAAGCAGTGGAGGATGCAGGCCTCACCATAGCAGGAATCGAATCCGTTAACATTTCTGACGATATTAAGATCGGTACCGAAAAGCGGGAACAGCACATTGCAAATTATATCGAGACTCTTGAAAATCTGGGTAAAGCCGGAATTCATATGGTCTGCTATAATTTTATGCCTGTATTTGACTGGACACGTTCCGATCTTGCAAGAGTACGTCCTGATGGCTCAACCGTACTTGCTTATAACCAGGATGTAGTGGATAAAATTGATCCTGCACATATGAAAGAATCTGTTGAAAAGATGTCCAATGGCTTTGTAATGCCAGGCTGGGAACCGGAGCGTCTGTCACGTCTGGAGTCTTTATTTGAAGCATACAAAGACATTGATGAAGAGAAG
This sequence comes from Bacillota bacterium, assembly GCA_023460575.1. Classification (GTDB taxonomy): domain Bacteria; phylum Bacillota; class Clostridia; order Lachnospirales; family Lachnospiraceae; genus Lacrimispora. The sequence goes on along the minus strand of JAEWPQ010000295.1, from coordinate 40,667 downwards.
CTGTTTAATAACCTTGTTTATTTTCTTGAGTCAATCGGTGAGGTTTGTGAAAAATATGATATCAGGATGGGTATTCACCCCGATGATCCGGCATGGCCAATCTTCGGTCTGCCAAGAATCGTGCGTAACAAGGAATGGATTGTAAAACTGTTAAAGGCTGTTGACAAGCCATACAATGGTATTACCTTATGCACTGGATCTCTTGGATCCAATCCGACCAATGATATCTGTGATATCATTAAAGCTGCAAAGGGAAGAATTCCATTTGCACATGTGAGAAACTTAAAATACAACAGTGAGAGAGATTTCGAAGAAGCAGCACATCTTTCTTCTGACGGCTCCATGGACATGCATGCCATTATGAAAGCACTGTATGAAACAGGATTTGAAGGTGTAATCCGTCCGGATCATGGAAGAATGATCTGGGGAGAGGTTGCTATGCCCGGATACGGTCTTTATGACAGAGCACTGGGAGCAGTATATCTCCAGGGATTATGGGAAGCCATTGATAAGGAATCAGGGAAAAACTAAGGAGGCAGTGCCGGTATGAAGCTGACATTAGAAGGTTTAAAAAATAAAGAGGCCTGGGAGGCAGCTGGAATCAGTCTTCCGCTTTATGACATTGAGACGGTGGTCAGAGAGACAAAAGAGTCACCGGTATGGGTGCATTTTGGAGCAGGTAATATCTTCCGTATCTTTATTGGAGGAATTACAGACACTCTGATTGCTCAGGGAGAAAGCACCAAAGGAATTACCTGTGTAGAGACGTTTGATTTTGATGTAATTGATAAGATCTACGATCCATATGACAATCTGGTTCTTGGAGTAACCCTGAATGCAGATGGTTCCACTGGAAAAAAGGTGATAGGATCCCTGACAGAAGCAATCAGGGCCCAGTCATCTGTTGCATCTGAGTGGAATCGCCTGAAAGAGATCTTTGTAAATCCAGGTCTGCAGATGGCTTCTTTCACCATTACAGAAAAAGGCTATGCACTGAAGGGTACAGAGGGAAATTACTTCCCATTTATCTTGACAGATCTGGAAAATGGTCCTGAGAAAGCGGTTTCTGCCATGGCTGTGGTATGTGCGCTGCTGTTTGAACGGTTTAAGGCTTCAAAGGCACCTCTGGCAGTAGTTTCCATGGATAACTGCTCTCATAATGGAGAAAAGCTGAAACAGTCCATCGTGACAGTTGCTAGAGAATGGGTGAGCAGAGGATTTGTGGAGAAAGCCTTTGTTGATTACCTGGAAGATGAAGCCTGTGTTTCTTTCCCATGGTCCATGATTGATAAGATCACACCACGTCCTGCAGATTCTGTATGCAGCGAGCTGGAAAAAGCAGGAGTCGAGGATATGGCTCCGGTAATCACATCCAAGAAGACCTACATCGCGCCGTTTGTTAATGCAGAGGGACCTCAGTATCTGGTAATTGAAGATAAATTCCCCAACGGAAGGCCGGCACTTGAAAAAGCCGGTGTGTATATGACAGACCGGGATACTGTAAATAAAGTAGAGCGAATGAAGGTTACCACCTGCTTAAATCCGCTGCATACGGCACTGGCTGTTTACGGCTGTGTTCTTGGATACACACTGATTGCAGATGAGATGAAGGATGTGCAGCTGAACCAGCTGGTTCATGAGATCGGTCCGGTAGAAGGTATGCCTGTTGTTACTGACCCTGGAATTCTGTCTCCTAGGGAATTTGTAGATGAAGTAATTCGTGTCAGAATCCCCAATCCTTTTATGCCTGATACACCTCAGCGAATTGCTACTGATACATCTCAGAAGGTTGGAATCCGTTATGGCGAGACCATTAAGGCATATGTGGAAAAATACGGAGATGCGAAAAAGTTAAAAGCCATTCCTCTGGCAATTGCAGGCTGGTGCCGCTATCTTCTGGCGGTGGATGATGAGGGTAAGGCATTTGAATTATCTTCTGATCCTATGATTCCGGAACTGACAGAGAAGTTAAAAGGAATTGAACTTGGAAAGCCGGAGACATATCATGGCCAGCTGAAAGAAATCCTGTCGAATGAGCATATTTTTGGAATTGATCTTTACAAGGCAGGTATTGGAGAAAAGATTGAAGAAATGTTCTGCGCTCAGATTACTGGAGCAGGAGCAGTGAGAGAAACACTGAAGCGTGAATTAAATCACTAATGATATAGAAAAGTGCGTTCTGGCGGGAGCTTAAGTCCCCGCCGGGACGCACTTTGTATATTATGATATTCCGGATTCTATTTTCTGATTCTTAATTCCGTGTTTTTCAGCAAAGCCGGTTAGAATCATAGTCAGGGCTCCGTCTCCGGTTACATTGCATGCAGTACCAAAACTGTCCTGCAGTGCAAAGATAGTCAGCATAAGAGCGGTTCCCATCTCGTCAAAACCTAAGACTCCGGTGATCAGACCAAGTGATGCCATGACAGTTCCTCCGGGAACACCTGGCGCACCGATTGCAAATATACCCAAAAGAGTACAGAATAAAATCATGGAACTAAGAGAAGGCATGGTACCGTATAGGATTTTCGATACAGTCATAACAAAGAAAACTTCGGTGAGCACAGAACCGCATAAGTGAATGTTGGCAAAAAGCGGGATACCGAAGTCCACCATATCCTCTCTCAAAGCCGGCTGTGATTTTTTTGCACATTTTAAAGCTACCGCAAGAGTTGCTGCCGATGACATGGTTCCTACGGCTGTGATATAGGCAGGACCGTAATTACGCAGAACATCAAAGGGATTCTTTCTTGAATAAACACCGCCGATCAGATACAAAAGCGCAAGCCAGATATAGTGCCCTACCATTACAATCAGCACTACCTGGAGGAAAACAGGAAGCTGTTTTGTGATGGTTCCTTCGTAGGAAAGAGCGCAGAAAGTAAATGCGATAAAAATTGGAAGAACGGGTATGACAACCTTAGTTACAATGGAAAGTACAATTTCCTGAAATTCCTCCAATACCTGGGTAATAACCTTAGATTTTGTCCAGGTAGCAGCAAGACCCAGTAAAAGTGAAAATACCAGTGCACTCATGACCGGCATGATCTGGGGAATATCCAGCTGGAATACAATACCCGGAAGTTCCTTTAAGCCATCTGTATTTGCGGAAATGGACAGATGAGGGATCATAATATATCCTGCTGTCATTGAAAACAAGGCTGCACCTAAGGAAGAAATATAGGCGGCGGAAACAGCAATCCCCAGCATTTTTGATGCATTGTTGCCTAAACGTGTAATTGACGGAGCTATAAAACCGATGATGATGAGCGGAACACAGAATACAATGATCTGATTCAGTATGTATTTAACTGTCACCACAACATTCATCAGATGTTCTCCAGCCACCTGTCCGATTAAAATTCCCCCGATAACCCCCAGCAGTAATTTAAATGGTAAACTACTTACTAATTTTTTCATACCTATTCTCCTATCATGATTTTAATGATTTCCTCGTTGGTTTCTTTCATGCCTCTTTTCCCCAATCTGCCAACGTTTCTCAGCGTAGCTTCTACGCCTTTTGTGACAATGCCGTCCCCATCCAGAAACTGCTGTCCCTGACTGTACATGCTGTAACCAAAGATTCCGGCCTCAATGGAGGAGGCAATCTTTGCCGCACAGGAAGCCTTTGCCCCATCGCATACAATACCTGAAACAATGGCCAGTGCATTGACAACCGTATGTATGACTTCATCGTAGCCCCCTCCGCATAGATAGGCTATTCCGGCTCCGGCCCCGGCCCCTGCATTGACTGCTCCGCAGTAAGCGGATAATCTTCCAATGGGAGTCTTCTGATGAATGGAAGTTAAGTTAGATAAGGCAAGTGCCCGGTACATGGTTTCTTCGCTGACTCCTAATTCCTTTGCATAGACGATTACAGGAACGGATACTGTAATACCCTGATTGCCGCTTCCCGAATTTATAATAACCGGCAGCTCGCAGCCATTCATACGGGCGTCAGAACCGGCGGCAGCCATGGCCTTTGCTTTAAGGGAAATGTCGCTGCCAGCGCTCTTTAAAAGTACCTTTCCGATATTGGCGCCGTAGTCATTCCTAAGTCCCTCCTCGGCAATGGTCCAGTTGTACTTAATCTGGCGGTCCAGCGTTTCTTTGATATCAGCAATGTCAACTGTGTTAATAAAATCCCAGATATCCTCCATATTGAGTAAGCTCCGGTCAGTCAGGGCCTCTTCCTCTTTGCCGGCATCCAGCTGTTTTAAGATTACCCCGTCTTTCTCGATCAGTACAATATTGGTATGGTAATTGGCAATCCGCACTTTGCACGCGGAGGATCCTTTATACAAAGTGATGAGGATATCGAAGGTGATTCCGTTATCAATATGTACAACCCCAATTTCAGTTTCCTCCATAAATCTTTTCATACCGGCGATCTGCTCTGATGTAACGCAGGAGATCACTTCCAGTTCCTTTTCCGGATCTCCCGCCACGATTCCTGCAGCTACAGCAGCCGGGATTCCCTTTAGGTGGCCGGTATTGGGTACAATTACGGATTTAACATTTTTAATGATGCTCCCGCTGGCTCCTACCACTACCTTATCAGGCATGGCCCCAAGAGTCTTTTTTGCTACTGCAGCAGCGTAGGCCAGGGCGATTGGTTCCGTACAGCCCATAGCGGGAACCAGTTCCTCCTTCAGTATCTGCACGTAGGCGCGGTATTTACAATTTGCCTTTTCCATACTTTTAAAGTCCTTTCTGATCGTGTCCTGAAAATACTCATCCTTTGAGTTGATTTCTGAGTGACTTTAATGTACCATAAAAACATCTGGATGTAAAATTTAATGTTTTTATGATTATGTTTAATATTTTTAAATTATGGGAGGAAAATTATGGAACTCCGTGAGATACGAACATTTTTAGAAGTGGCTGATTTAAAAAGCTTCTGCAGAGCTGCAGAAAAGCTTAAATATTCCCAGGCAGCAGTCACCGTTCAGATCAAACAACTGGAAAAAGAATTAAATGTCCACTTATTTGACCGGATTGGGAAACAAACCACTCTGACTCATGAGGGGGAGATGTTTTATCAGTATGCATCTGAAATTATGCGCAATGTCGCCTATGCCCGTAATGCGCTGGGGCAGTCATCAGAGCTGACGGGAAGGCTGGTGATCGGAACAATTGAATCCATCTGCTCTACACTGTTTCCTCTGTTAATCAGGGAGTATCATCACCGGTATCCCGGAGTCAATATCAATATTGTTGTTGATTCTCCGGGCGCATTGTTGAATATGATGAACAGCAATCAGGTTGATATGGTGTATTTTCTGGATCGCAGAATGTATGATGCCAAATGGGTTAAAATATTAGAAAAACCAGAAGAAATCATATTTGCTGCATCAAAGGATCATATCTTTGCTAAGGAAACCGGACTTACCATAGATCAGGTGATTACCCAGCCGCTGATATTGACAGAAAAAGATGCCAGCTACCGCTTTATACTGGAGCAGTATCTGGCATCAGATGATAAGAAACTCCATCCATTTTTAGAAATCGGAAATACGGAATTTATCATAAAACTTCTTAAGCAGAATGAAGGAATCTCCTTTCTGCCGGAGTTTACCATAAAAAAGGATATGGAGCTGGGAAGTCTGACTGCGCTTTCCATGAAAGAATTTCATTTAAGGACGTGGAGGCAGATCGTTTACCATAAGGATAAGTGGCTCAGCAGGGAGATGAAGGCGTTTATGGAACTGGTTTTGGAAATGGAGGAGCATTGATATTGTACGGGCTGTAACCATGTGATATACTAAGAGAACGAAAATAATCAGCTGGAGGATAAACAATGGAAGTATTGAAAATTGGAATCATGGGAACAGGCAGAATTGCTTCACTGCTGGCAGAGACTATGGTTCAGATGCCTGAAGTCTGTTTGTATGGAGCTGCTTCACGAAGCCTTGAAAAGGCGGAAGAATTTGCAGCACGCTTTTCTATAAAAAAAGCTTATGGCTCTTATGAAGAACTGGCGGCGGACAGCGGGATTCAGCTGATTTATATTGCGACTCCCCATTCAGAGCACTGCAGCAATGCCAGGCTCTGTCTGGAGCATGGGAAGCATGTTCTCTGTGAAAAATCCTTTGCAGCAAATTATTCCCAGGCGAAAGAGATGATTGATCTGGCAGAAGAGAAAAACCTGCTGATTACGGAAGCCATGTGGGTCCGTTATATGCCTATGGCTGAGACATTAAAAGAGATTCTTCATTCCGGAATTATAGGAGAACCAATGACACTTACTGCAAATCTCGCCTATCTGGTTTCGGATAAGCCCCGCATTGTTAAACCGGAGCTTGCAGGGGGAGCGCTCTTAGATGTAGGAGTTTATACTCTTAATTTTGCGTCTCTTGTCTTCGGTGATGAGGTTACAGATATCACTTCCAGCGTGATAAAGACAGATACGGGAGTGGATGCACAAAACAGCATCACGCTTTTATATCCCGGCGGAAAAATGGCTGTTCTTAACAGCTCTGTTTTGGTACTTTCTGACCGTCAGGGTGTTATTTGCGGAACAGAAGGATTTCTGGTTGTGGAAAACATCAATAATTTTGAATCTATTTGTGTATACGATAAGGATCGGAAGCTGGTGGGCACCTATGAAAGACCGGAACAGATATCCGGATATGAATATCAGGTTCTGGCCAGCAAAGCCGCCATTGAGCAGGGCCTGACCGAGTGTACGCAGATGCCTCACCATACGACTCTTCATGTTATGAAAGTCATGGACGAGCTTAGAAGACAATGGGGGATACGTTATCCCTTTGAAAAGGACGAATGAGGATACTGGTATGTTTAATAGAAAAGATTTGATCCGGCTGCTTGCTCCTTTGATAGTAGAGCAGATCCTGGCAGTTTTGGTAGGGATGGCAGATGTGATTATGGTAGCTGCAGTGGGAGAAGCAGCAGTGTCCGGAGTTTCCCTTGTTGATTCCATCAGCATACTGATACTTCAGATTCTGTCCGCCCTGGCTACCGGCGGAGCTGTTATTTCAGCCCAATATCTGGGTAAAAAGCAGTCGGAAAATGCATGTAAGGCAGCAGGACAGCTCATAGGTGTGACTACGGTATTGTCACTGGCAGTATCCTTAATTGCATTGGCAGGAAACAGGCTTTTGCTGGCATCAATATTTGGAAATGTGGAAACGCAGGTGATGAATGATGCAGTGATATATTTTAGAATCACAGCGTTATCCTATCCCTTTATGGCGATTTATAATTCCTGTGCAGCGCTTTTTCGTTCCATGGGTAACTCAAAGGTTTCCATGGTGGTATCCATGGTGATGAATACCATAAACATCGCAGGTAATGCTGTCTGCGTTTTCGGGCTGCACATGGGGGTGGCCGGTGTGGCATTTCCTACGCTTGCCAGCCGTATTGTAGCAGCAGTTATGATGTTCTATCTGATTCAAAGTCCTGATAATTCAGTGAGAATCAAACGGCTTGATGAATTAATGCCTGATTTACATATGATAAAAAACATTCTGTCTGTGGGGATTCCCAACGGACTGGAAAACGGCATGTTTCAGTTTGGAAAAATTGCGTTGCAGAGTCTTGTATCCTCACTGGGAACTGCGGCGATTGCAAGCTATGCAGTAGCCTCCAATCTCGTGACTCTGCTTTATCTTCCCGGCAATGCCATTGGTTTAGGACTGATTACCATAGTGGGACAGTGCGTGGGAGCGGGTGAGAGGAAGCAGGCAAAGCAGTATACCAGACGTTTGGTCATGGTCAACTACGGAATTCTTCTGGTGCTGTGTGTTGTTATGATTGTATTTTCCGGCCAGCTTGTTTCCATTTACCATCTTTCAGAAGAAGTGGCCAGGATCTCTGTTCAGATGATCGAAGCACACAGCTATGCCATGATTGTGTGGCCAATAGCATTTACGATTCCATATTCTTTAAGAGCCTCAATGGATGCCAAATTCACCATGGCTGTCTCGGTTTTCTCTATGTGGCTCTTTCGGATTGCCTCTGCCTATTTTTTTGTACAGATTATGAATCTGGGAGTAATGGGGATCTGGTATGGAATGTTTATTGACTGGTTTTTCCGTGCAGCTGTATTTGCACTGCGGTTTCGTGGAATTGAAAAAAGGTCAGTGTCCGTTAGTTAAACGGCACTGTCCTTTTTAACGGTGCAAATCCCTCTTTTAGTTTTGTTAATCCATATGTGTATTTATATCTATCATATTTGTAAAAAGTTGATGGCAGAGTGTAAAATCTTTTTCTTTTATAGCCTGATACATTTTTACGTGATCATCAATCAGGATAGTGGAAGCATATTTTTTATATATGTTACTTGAGAAAAGCTCAATTTGTTTATAAATCAGACTTCCAATCAGCTCATACATCATTGGAAAATATTTGTTTTTTGAACATCTGCAAATCTGAAGATGAAATTCAAAATCATAGGCAGCACCTTTTGCGTAATCTTTACGTTTAAATGCATCAACCAGATTGTCACATATAAGTTTTAATTGTTCGATATCGTCCGGCTCTGCTTTTTTTATGGCAAGTGAGAGACTTTCCAATTCTAAAGCGCGACGAATTTCAACAATTTCCGATACATTCTGTTCATCCATAATAAAATCTGCATAGTTTGCAATATATTCAGCTGTACTAAATTGTTTTACATAGCTTCCATCACCAACGCGGATATCAATAAGCCCCATTGCGCGCAATCGTTCTACAGCAGCTTTGATGGAAGGACGACTGACTCCCAGCATTTTTGTAAGTTCATTTTCTGATGGGATTTTTTCTCCCACTTTGAACTTGCCTTGTATAATATAGTCTTTTAACATATCAAAAACCTGATCTGATACACTTTTTCTTGCTATTTTCGGTAATTTTTCCATTTAATTTATACTCCAAATTTTATTGACTGATTAAAGTATATCGGCATTAAATATGGTTGTCAAGAAAAGTAGGGTGATACCTCTATAAATGTTCGTCAAAGTGCTAAAAAAAATAATGAGAATTAGGGTATTTTAACGGAAATTCATTAGATATAAATGTATTTATTGACAAACATAAAACGTAGTTGTAAAATGTAAGTTGTCATACAACTTACATTTACTCAAAAAAACGCACATAAAGGAGAAGAAAACTATGAAAATTACCAGTATGGATGTCATGGCCCTGGAAAAGGACAACGGATGTGGTGGATCCCGTCCAGTCATCTGCCGAATTAACACAGATGAAGGATTCTACGGTTTAGGTGAGGCAGCAGTTGCAATTGGAACAGGAGCAAGAGGAGCATATGAACTGTTAAAAGATTTTGGCCCATTGATTCTTGGTATGGATCCATTGGCTAACGAAGTGATTTGGGAAAAACTTTTTAAAGTATCTTTCTGGGGTCAGGGAAATGGAGCTATTATGATGGCTGCAATCAGTGCTATTGATACAGCTCTCTGGGATATTAAAGGAAAAGTTGCAAATCTTCCGCTGTACCAGTTACTTGGAGGAAAGCAGCGCAGCAAATTAAGGACTTATGCAAGTCAGCTTCAGTTTGGATGGGGAGTTGATAAGTTCAATCCGGCACAGACACAAGGTGGAGATGCTTCTCTCTACTGTGAGGCAGCAGTAAAGGCTGTAGAAGAGGGATATGAGGCAATCAAGATCAATTTCCTTCGTTTTGACAGACAGGGAAAAATGCTTACTCATTTAGATACAACTGGTCATTTAAGCAGAGAGACGATGAGACTGGCAGAGGAGAGATTATCTGCAGTTCGTAAAACTGTTGGACCAGATATTGATATTATAATTGAAAACCATGCTATGACTGATGCTAACACTGCTATCCAGTTTGCCAGGATGGCTGAGCAGTATGATGTTATGTTCCTGGAAGAAGGGTGTACACCATTAAATCCTGGAGTCATGAAGAAAATTTCTGAGAATACAAGCATTCCATTAACTACTGGTGAGAGAACATATACAAGATGGGGATTCCTCCCATTCCTTGAAAACGGAAGCTTATCTATGATTCAGCCAGATATCGGAAACTGCGGTGGTATTACAGAGTGTAAGAAGATTGCTGATATGGCTCATATTTATGATATAGGTGTTCAGTGCCATGTATGTTCAAGCCCAATCAGTGTTGCAATTGCTCTTCATCTGGAAGCAGCTATTCCAAACTTCATTATTCATGAGCATCATATTGCAAATACTACAAGTGGTACAATCCAGCAGTGTGAATACAACTACCAGCCAGTAAAAGGATACTTTGAATTACCTGAATTACCAGGTATTGGACAGGAATTGTCTAAGAGAGCAATTGAAACAGCTGAAATCGTGACAATCAGATAAGGAGAAAAATATGGAAAATACTTCTGGTAAAGGAACTCTTGGCTTTAGAGAATTATTGTCTTTAGCAGTAGGACAGGTAATTGGTGCCGGTGTTGTAACATTAGTAGGACAGGCAATCGGTGTAACAGGCCGATCTGTATGGCTTGCTTATGTATTTGCTGTTGTTCTTGGATTATGCATTATATTTCCATATATTATGTTAAGCAGTATGATTCGTGTAAATGGTGGAAACTATACATTTGTTGCAACGATTCTTGGTGAACGATGGGGCGGAATGTATGGAATGGCCTTTACTTTGAACAGTTTTGCCTGCGGTATGTTTGGACTGGGCCTTGGAACTTATTTAAATGCCTTAATCCCAAGTGTTAATATCAAACTAACTGCAGTTATTGCAATCACATTATTCTGGATTGCGAATATGCTGGGCGTAAAATTTATGGCAAAGATTCAGAATGTGATGTCTGTCTGTCTTTTAGTTGGTCTGGCTGTGTTCATTGTAGTAGGTCTTTTCAACTTACGGCCAGGTACATTTGATTTTTCATCACCGGAATTTTTCACAGGTGGTGCCAGCGGATTTTTTAATGGTACATTATTATTAGTTTTCTCCTGTACAGGGCAGTCATTTATTGTTGCTTTTAGTAAGGAAGCTAAAAATCCACGCCGTGATGTTCCTTTTGCAATTATTGCAGCCAGCGGAGTTATTCTTGTTGTGTACGGATTAATTGCAGTTGTTGCTTCTGGCGTTCTTCCAATTGATCAGGTCGCTGGAAAACCTCTGACACTTGCAGCTGGTCAGATTCTTTCCCGTCCATTGTATTATGCATTTATTATTGGTGGACCAATCATGGCACTTGCAACAACTCTGAATTCATCCTTTACTGTTTTTTCCCGTCCATTCCATCAGATGGCAAGAGACGGATGGTTCTCGAAAAAGATGGCAGTAACAAACAACTTAGGAGCTCCTTATATCTTACTTACTGTTATTTACATTATTTCCGTAGTTCCTGTACTGTTAAACTTTAGTATCAGTACAATTACAAGCAATTCAATTCTCATCAGCCGTATTTCAGACGTTGTTGCAATTGTTGCTGTAATTTGTCTTCCGAAACGAATTCCTGATGCCTGGGAAAATAGATATTTTAAGATTCCAAAACCAGCATTCTATGCATTGATGGTATTCTGCCTTTGTGTGACTTTATTTGTAATCGGATTATCACTGCGTAACTTAAAACCAACATTAGTCATTGTTACGGTTGTATTAATTACTTTATTCTTTATTTATTCAACACTTAGACAGAAGTCAGGAAAAGTACAGATGGAAAAGAGTTACGAGCTTCAGTAATATTTGGAACGGGACCCGTAGGTACGGTTTAATGAGAGGGAAATAATTCTTAGCAATTATTTCCCTCTCATTTTTCTTCATTCATCTTTCCATCAGCATTCACATAAGAACCATCCACGACACGGCTGACTGCCATCTGTCCCACAACACCGTCATGCCCGGGGTTAAAATAATACCAGCTGCCGTCAATCTTGTGCCATCCGGTCACCATAATACCTATCTGGTTTGTATAAAATGTGGCATTATAATGAGGATCCCGAATCCACCCGGTCACCATGGCGCCTTCTGTTCTTCCTTCCTCAGGGTTAAAGTAATACCAATGACTATTCAAATAACGCCATCCGGTAGCCATATATCCATTATCCATAAAATAATAGGAATTACCCTGATATTCGATCCACTGTCCGGCTGGATATTTGGAATTCCACTGATTGAAGTACCGCCAGCCGGCGTCATCCTTTACCCAGTTTCCGGAAATATAGATGGATTCATCTTTTGTATGGGCATAGCTGATCATATAGTCTGTGCCGTATGCAGCAAACCAGACGAATAAAAGCACGGCGGCTGCCAGGTGAATGGCAGGGGCCGGAAATAAGCGGCGTCTGTCTTTCATATTTTCCTCCTTCCGGTTTATCCAGAGATTGTATGAATCGATTATAAGCGAACCCCTTGAAAAAAACAATGAAGGAAAGGAAACCGTAAGATATTATTTATAAATCTGTGATTTTAGTGAAAAGGATCTTGACACAGCTCTCTGCGTTTGTTATATTACATATAGAACAAATGAGGCAATGTTTGCACATAACCGGATAAAGGAGGAAATTGCCGTGAACATTAATAAATTTACACAGAAGTCCATGGAGACTGTCCAGAATTGCGAAAAGCTTGCATATGAATACGGGAATCAGCAGATTGAGCAGGAGCACATGCTTTACAGCCTGCTAACCATTGAAGACAGCCTGATTTTAAAACTGGTTACAAAAATGAATATACAAAAGGAGCAGTTTCTTGATGAGGCCGCAGGGGCAATACAGAAGCTTCCTAAAGTAAGCGGAGGTCAGCTCTTCATCAGCAATGATTTAAATAAAGTTTTAATCAGTGCCGAGGATGAAGCAAAGGGAATGGGAGACCAGTATGTTTCCGTTGAGCATTTATTCCTTGCTATGTTAAAGCAGCCGTCAAGAACGTTAAAAGAGCTGTTTCGCAGCTACGGAATTACAAGAGAAAATTTTTTGACGGCATTGTCTACGGTAAGTGGCAACCAGCGGGTTGTAAGCGACAATCCGGAGGCAACCTACGATACCCTTACAAAGTATGGATACGACATGGTGGAACGGGCCAGAGAACAGAAACTGGATCCGGTAATAGGCAGAGACAGTGAAATCCGCAATGTAGTCCGGATTCTTTCCAGAAAGACTAAAAACAATCCGGTTTTAATCGGGGAACCAGGCGTAGGTAAGACAGCGGTTGTGGAAGGGCTGGCTCAGAGAATCGTCAGAGGGGATGTGCCGGAGGGATTAAAGGATAAAAAGCTGTTTGCCCTTGATATGGGTGCCTTGCTTGCAGGCGCAAAGTACCGGGGCGAATTTGAAGAACGTTTAAAGGCAGTTCTTGATGAGGTGAAAAAGAGCGACGGTCAGATCATCCTTTTCATTGATGAACTTCACACCATTGTTGGAGCAGGAAAGACAGAGGGTTCCATGGATGCCGGGAATATGCTGAAACCCATGCTCGCCAGAGGAGAACTTCATTGCATCGGTGCGACCACCCTGGACGAATACCGTCAGTATATTGAAAAAGATCAGGCTCTGGAACGGAGATTTCAGCCGGTTATGGTGGATGAACCTACAGTGGAAGATACGATTTCCATTTTAAGAGGATTAAAGGAGCGGTATGAAGTTTATCACGGTGTAAAGATTACAGACTCTGCCCTGGTATCTGCCGCGACCCTTTCTGACCGCTATATCAGTGAGCGTTTTCTTCCGGATAAGGCCATCGACCTGGTAGATGAAGCCTGTGCCATGATAAAGACAGAGCTGGATTCCATGCCTTCTGAACTCGACGAGCTTTCAAGGCGGATTATGCAGATGGAGATAGAGGAAGCTGCGTTAAAGAAAGAAACTGACAGGTTAAGTCAGGACCGTCTTGCAGAACTGCAGAAAGAACTGGCAGAGCTGCACGATGAATTTGCATCACAGAAGGCTCAGTGGGAGAATGAAAAGGCATCGGTAGAACATCTTTCTTCTTTAAGAGAAGAGATTGAAAATTTAAACAGGGAAATTCAGACAGCCCAGCAGAAATATGACTTAAATCGTGCGGCAGAGCTGCAGTATGGCAGACTGCCCCAGCTTCAGAAGGAACTTGCAGAGGAAGAGGAGCGGGTAAAGAATCAGGATTTAAGCCTGGTTCGCGAAAGTGTTACTGAGGATGAAATTGCAAGGATTGTCTCCAAATGGACAGGAATCCCCGTTGCCCGTCTGACTGAGAGCGAGAGAAATAAGACTCTTCATCTGGATCAGGAGCTTCACAAGAGAGTCATTGGACAGGAGGAAGCCGTATTAAAGGTGACTGAAGCAATTATCAGGTCCAAGGCTGGAATTAAGGATCCAACCAAGCCGATTGGTTCCTTCCTCTTTTTAGGACCTACTGGCGTGGGAAAAACAGAGCTTGCCAAGGCACTTGCAGAAAACCTGTTTGATGAAGAAAATAACATTGTCCGGATAGATATGAGTGAATACATGGAAAAGCATTCAGTATCCAGACTCATTGGAGCACCTCCCGGATATGTAGGCTATGACGAGGGAGGCCAGCTAACAGAAGCAGTCCGCAGGAAACCATATTCCGTGGTGCTGTTTGATGAAGTTGAAAAAGCCCATCCGGATGTATTTAATGTGCTTTTGCAGGTTCTTGATGATGGGCGGATCACCGATTCCACCGGAAAAACTGTTGACTTTAAAAATACCATTATAATTATGACATCCAACATCGGTTCCCAGTATCTTCTTACGGGAATAGACAGCGAAGGCAATATCAGAAAAGAGGCAGAGGAGATGGTAATGGGAGACTTAAGAGCCCATTTCAGACCGGAATTTTTAAACCGGCTGGATGAAATCATTCTGTTTAAGCCTCTGGATAAGAGTAATATTTCCGGAATTGTGAGTCTGCTCATGAAGGATTTAAACCGGAGGCTGGAGGATCGTGAGATCAGAATCGAACTGACCGGCCAGGCTGGTGAATTTGTAGTAGAACAGGGGTATGATCCGGTGTATGGTGCCAGACCGTTAAAACGTTATCTGCAAAAGCATGTGGAGACACTTGCGGCAAGGGTAATCCTTGGAGATGAGATACATGCAGGCAGTACCATCGTAATTGATGTTTCACAAGATGGGGAAAAGCTGATTGCATATCTGGAATAATATGCAGACAGATTAAAAACCGGATAAATAGGTGAAGGGAGCCAGTTTCGGCTCCCTTATTATGTCAGAATGTTCAGAATTTCAATTAAGAAACTGTCCAAAGGATATCTCTGTTCACCGTATGATAAAAAGTATCACGTATTTCCTTGGGATCAGTTGTCTTTCCAAGAATCCACATGAGCTTCGTTACAGTGGCTTCCAGTGTCATATCATATGCTTCCAGCAGACCGAATTCTTTCTTAATAGAATGCCCCACTTCGTAAACAGACATATTGCTGCCTTCATTGGTTACCTGAGTGGTCATAACTACAGTCTTTCCCAGAGAAATCCATTTTTCAATCGCTTTATAGAAATCCCCTGTATCATAGGAAGGAAGACCGCCTACACCGAAGGATTCGATGATAACAGCATCATAATGCCCTGCCATATAATCAAGAATATCCGCACCCATGGATGGGATCAGTTTTAAGAGAGCCACGTTGCAGTTCAGCTTATGAGAAAACAGGGGGGTACCGGAGCAGTTCTTTTTGTCATCCAGATAGAAAATTATATGCCCATCCTGAATTGTGGCAATATAGGGGAAATTAATGCTGGAAAAGGCATTGTAGCTTTTCGTCCGTTCTTTCTTCCCTCTGGTGCCGGAAATCACTTTCCCGTCAAAAACGATATTCACATCATGGGACCTGTCATCACTGGCAAAACGGAGGCTGTCGGATAAATTGGTTCTTGCATCCGTGTTTTCCATGTCAATGGGTTTTTGAGCACCGGTTATGACGATGGGTTTCGGTGAATACTGCACCAGATAAGAAATTGCTGCAGCGGTGTAAGCCATTGTATCCGTGCCATGGCAGATTACAAAGCCGTCATAATCCGCGTAATGATCTTCAATGGCTTTTGCAATCACAAGCCAGTGCTTTGGCTGCATATTGGTGCTGTCTATATTAAATATCTGAAGACTGTCCACATGGCAGAAATCTGCCGCATCGGGAACATAAGAGAGGAGTTCATCTGATGTCAGAAGGGGCTTTAAACCTGAATCTCCTCTTTTGCATGCGATGGTACCGCCGGTTCCCAGCATCATTATTTTTTTCATTGGAATGTACCTCCTGATGGATTATGAACCTGATTGTAGCATTTCTTTTTCCATTCGTACAGGGCATTTCTTGAAAATCAAAGAAATCTATGTTAAAATGATGGACAAACAGATTTAGGAGATAAAATAATGGTGAATATACCCAAGGATCCGGTTATGCTGTTCAGCTACATTAATACTCAGCTGAGAGATTTTTATCCGTCTTTAAATGAGTGCTGTCTGAGTCTGGGGATAGAGGAAGAGGAGATCATTAAGACTCTGGCTTCCATTGACTATCTGTATGACAATGAAAAAAATCAGTTTATGTGAATGAAGTGGATACAAAAGGGTCGTCGCAGCTGCGGGGGCCTTTTTTGGAAAATGATTTGTGACTATTTACAGGTGGCGGACCATAAAATTATTAGAATGAAAGAGCAGAAAAAAGGAAAACTGTTTCATGTATGAGTCGGCTGTTAATGAAAATGAAACAGGATAGAAAGAGAAGGGAGGGATTTTACATGGAATCTGTCTGGCATCAGATTATAGCTGTATGGAGCTGGTTAATGGAGCATTTAATCTATATAAACCTGATTCTTTCTGTTATCATTGTTTTTTTTCAGCGGAGGGATCCAAAGGCAGTCTGGACCTGGCTGTTAGCGCTGTATTTTATACCTGTATTCGGATTCCTCTTTTATCTCATCCTGGGGCAGGATATGAGGAAAGGAAAGATGTTCCGGGTTAAGGAAGTGGAGGACCGGATGCGTTACTCTGCCAGAAATCAGGAAGAGTTTCTAAAAAACCATGATATCGGGCTGGACACATCGCTTGCAAGGGATTATGCAGATCTTGTGGTATACAATTTAGAAACCTCGGGCTCTGTTCTGACTGTTGATAATTCTGTAGAGATCTTCACAGATGGAGAGAAAAAGTTTAAGGATCTCAGGGAAGAACTCTCCAAAGCAGCCCGGTTTATCCATCTGCAGTATTACATTATCAAGGACGACGAGCTGTTTGATTCCATTATGCCCATATTAATAGAACGGGCAAAAGCAGGTGTGGAAGTCCGGATACTCTGCGATGGCATGGGCGGACGGTTCATGCGTAAATCAAAATGGGAGAGATTAAAGGAAAGCGGCGTTAAGGTGGGGATCTTCTTTCCGCCGGTATTAGGAAGGCTGCATCTGCGTATTAACTATAGAAACCACCGGAAGATTGTTGTCATTGATAACCGGGTGGGCTACGTGGGCGGATTTAATATCGGAAGAGAATATATTTCCCAGGATCCCAAATTCGGCTATTGGAGGGATACCCATCTAAAGCTTCAGGGCGGCTCTGTTTTAAGTCTTCAGATTCGTTTTGCACTGGACTGGAACTATGCGGTAGGAGAGAATTTATTTAAAAAAATGACATACTTCTGTGAAGACGAAGATGGAGCCTGTCTGTATAATATGGGAGTGGTGGATATGAACCAGACAGAAAAAAAACTTGGTATCCAGATTATTGCCAGCGGGCCAGATGCCAGAAGCAGACAGATCCGGGATAATTATATCCGGCTGTTTTCCAAAGCAAAGCATCATATTTACATTCAGACACCTTATTTTGTTCCTGATGATGCGGTGCTTTCTGCCCTCAGGGTTGCTGCCAGATCCGGAGTAGATGTCAGGCTCATGATTCCATGTAAGCCGGATCATCCCTTTGTATACTGGGCTACTTATTCCTATGTGGGAGACTTACTTTCCGAAGGAGCCAGATGCTACACATATGAAAACGGATTCCTTCATTCAAAAGGCGTTATGACAGACGGAAGGGTCAGTTCCTATGGGACTGCTAATATGGATATCCGAAGCTTTGAATTGAATTTCGAGGTCAATGCCGTGATCTATGATGAAGAGACAACCAGAAAATTAGAAGAGTTATTTCTGGATGACTTAAAGGTATGCAAAGAGATCACACCGGAGAGATATGAAGCCAGAAGTATCTTTATCCGGATTAAGGAACAGGGCAGCAGGCTTCTCTCTCCCCTTTTATAGAATTCTTTTACAGCACAACATAATATCTCCATGTCCGGCACATAATGAAGTTTATGAAGATACTATCACAATTAAACTTAAAAGAATTACCCTTGAATTTTTGTAAATGCGGGGTTACAGGCTGGTGCCTGGAGGTATTATTTACCTCAACAGACTCCATTCTCCGCCATGACTGGCGTCTGATGGGGCAGACATCTCTTCTGATGTTTCCCATTTATGGCTGCGGAGCATTGCTGGCTCCAATCGGAATGCTGATTGACCGCTGGGTTAATCCAAGAACCGGTCTGGCAGCAGCGCGGACGGACATTGCCATCCGTCACGGATTTCTCTATATGGTGCTGATCTTTGTGGCGGAATATTTATCCGGATCGGTTTTGCGGGGCAGGGGAATGTGTCCATGGGACTATACCGGCAGGAACACCAATATTGACGGTCTGATCCGCCTTGATTTTGCACCGCTGTGGTTTGCTACGGGATTATTGTTCGAACAAATTACAAAAAAGAAAGGCAGGTAGTATTGTAATTAAAGAGACCATTCTATATAATAGATGGAATGGAGGACTAGACCAATGATTCGATTTATTCTTGTAGCAGCAACTGTTATTCTTTACCTGATCTTAAGCATTCCGGTCCTGATTGCTGAAAACCTGATCGGAAGAAAGAACCGCCGTCTGCGCGACGAACAAAGTATTTCCAAAGTGCGGTGGATCTTTAAGATCATCCTGTTTTTTGCAGGCGTTAGAATTACAGTAAAAGGAAAAGAAAAGATACCAGAGAATGAGGCAGTCTTATATGTGGGAAATCATAGAAGCTATTTCGATATTCTTGTTGGTTATACCACTGTTCCCGGTCTGATTGGTTTTGTGGCAAAAAAGGAGATGGAAAAGATTCCCCTACTCTCCACCTGGATGAAATATGTCAACTGCCTGTTTTTAGACAGAAAGAATTTAAAGGAAGGATTAAAAACAATTCTTCTGGGCATCGAGCAGGTGAAAAGTGGAATTTCTGTCTGGATATTCCCGGAAGGAACCCGGAATTCAAATGAAGATATTATGAAGCTTCTTCCTTTTAAGGAAGGCAGCTTAAAAATAGCAGAAAAAAGCGGATGTCCGGTAGTTCCTGTAGCTATAACCGGGACTGCGGAAGTTTTTGAGAAGCACCTTCCATTTATTCGTTCTTCTAAAGTGACCATTGAATTCGGAGAGCCCTTCCGTGTGAAGGAGCTGGAACCGGAATTTAAAAAATTTCCGGGTGCTTATGTAAAAAAACAGATTGAAGATATGCTGGAAGCAGAACTTTCACATCAGGGGAAGCTGACAGGGCGGTAAAGAAGACCAACAGATAAGGCAGAGGAATGGACATATGAAAAAATTAGACTTACTGGAGATCAGAGAACAGCTTGATGGCATTGACCGTGAAATCGTAGCGCTGTTCGAAAAGAGAATGAGACTGAGCGGTGAGGTGGCTGAATTTAAGATCGAAACCGGAAAACCGGTTTATGATAAGGAAAGAGAGATGCAAAAGATTGAGTCCGTAACCGGAATGGTGGAAGACGGATTCATGAAACAGGCAGTCTGCGAATTGTTTACCCAGATGATGACTATCAGCCGCCATTATCAGTATAAGCTGATGGCGGAACACGGAATGAAAGGGGAGGAGACCTTTCGTCCGGTGAAAACCATTCCTGTAACTGATGCCCGTGTGGTTTATCAGGGCGTAGAGGGTGCATACAGCCATGCTGCAGCACTTCAGTATTTCGGCTCTGATGAAAACTTTTATCATGTGACGACTTTTGAGGATGCCATGAAGGAAGTGGAGTCAGGACGTGCAGATTATGCGGTGCTCCCCATTGAAAATTCCTCTGCAGGTGCAGTGATTGATAACTATGACCTGCTGATGAAATATAGCAACTATATAGTAGCGGAGACATTTCTATCCGTAAATCATGCGCTGCTGGGGCTTCCAGATGCCAGTCCAAAAGACATCCGCACTGTATTTTCCCACCCACAGGCGTTGATGCAGTGTTCGGAATTTCTAAATGAGAACAGGAACTGGAAGCAGATCAGCGTGGAGAATACTGCCGCTGCTGCGAAAAAGATCATAGAAGATGGAGATCCTGCCCAGGCGGCTGTAGCCAGTGAAATTGCTGCCAGACTGTATGGCTTAAAAGTCCTTAAATCTTCTATTAACCATAACAAATCCAACACCACACGGTTTATTATCCTGTCCAATAAAAGGATATACCGGGAGGATGCACAAAAAGTCAGCATCAGTTTTGAACTGCCCCATAAAAGCGGTACTCTCTATAACATGCTGAGCAATATGATCTATAACGGAATCAGCATGATTATGATTGAATCAAGACCGATTCCCGGAAGAAACTGGGAATACCGTTTCTTCGTAGATATGGAAGGTAATTTAAGTGAACCCTCGATTCAGAATGCTTTAAAGGGCATTTCAGAAGAAGGGCGAAATATGAGAGTTTTGGGAAATTATTAATGCTTACTAAGAAGTTCGGCCAGGATCCAGGCCGGACTTCCATTTACACAGGGAGGAATGATTAAATTGAAGGAACTGATTTTATACCGCGATTTAAAATATCAGAAGCTTTTTGACAAGATCTTAAGACAGCTGACTTTGCAAGCGGAGCAAATGAAAGAAACAATGCCGGAATCCTGTGCCTGTGCCGGTCAGCTTATCGAGCTGGCGGCGTCCTATGGCTTTGAGGGGAATCTCTGGCATTGTTTTTTAGCGTTATGCCTTGCAGATCACGAGAATGCTTACAGCACCTCCTGTGAAATCACTGGTCCTGCTAAGGGTACACTGAATAATCTGGCTGCCCATGATTTTAAAATTATGAAGGAGCTGTTTGACCAGGACATCTGCAAACTGGACTTGGCGGAAGAAGGCGGCATATGGGCGGCTCTTTCTGATTACAGGGCCAATGACGAAAACAGTAAAATCTATAACAAACGAATCCGGGATCAGATTGTGAGGCTTGCAGTAGAGTTAAAAGGAGCACCGGATGTTCAGACGTTCGGAGAGAAAATCACTTTATTTTATAAGAATTTCGGCGTGGGTAAATTCGGCTTAAATAAAGCCTTTCGTGTGGAAGAGACTGGTGCGGATCCAAAGATTATACCTATTACAAGCATGGATCACATTTATTTAAATGATCTTGTGGGGTATGAACGGCAGAAAGAGAAGTTAATTGAGAATACAGAAGCATTCTTAGACGGTAAACCGGCCAACAACGTTCTTTTATTCGGAGACAGCGGAACTGGAAAATCATCAAGCATCAAAGCGATTCTAAATGAATATTATGACAGAGGACTGCGGATTATTGAAGTATATAAACATCAGTTTCATACTCTTTCAAAGATACAGGAGCAGATAAAAGACAGAAATTATAAATTTATCATTTATATGGATGATTTATCTTTTGAGGATACAGAACTGGAATATAAGTATTTAAAGGCTATCATAGAGGGCGGGCTTGCAAAGAAGCCAGGTAATGTTTTAATTTATGCCACCTCAAACCGCCGTCATTTAATCCGTGAGAAATTCAGCGACAAGAGGCAACTGGATGATGATTTACATAATAATGATACCGTCCAGGAGAAGCTTTCCCTGGTTGCCCGTTTTGGAGTAACCATTTATTATGGAGCGCCACAACCGGCTGAGTTTAAAGAGATTGTAAAACAGCTGGCAGCCCGCAGCCAGATTTTAATGCCATTGGAAGAACTGTATGAAAAGGCAAATATATGGGAACTCAGTCATGGCGGTTTATCAGGCAGAACAGCAAATCAGTTTATCACCTATCTTTTGGCAAAGCAGGAAAATTATTAATTTTTTTGCGGATTTTACCGATATTTGACACAAAAGGTAAAAAAATAAGGTAGAATAGTAAAAAACTGTCCGGAAAAGGGCAGTGAGGAGGACAAGTATGGCAATCAGATTATTTGCCGCTATTGATGTGGGATCTTTTGAACTTGAACTTGGCATTTATGAGATTTCCCCAAAAACGGGAATCCGCAAGATTGATCATGTCCGCCATGTCATCGCCCTTGGAAGGGACACCTATAAAAATGGAAAAATCCGTTATGAATTAGTAGATGAAATGTGTAAAGTGGTCAAGGACTTCGCAGATATTATGCAGTCCTATAAAGTGACAGGATATCGTGCCTATGCAACCAGCGCACTCAGGGAAGCAAAAAACAGTCAGATTGTGCTGGATCAGATCCGGGTAAGAACCGGCATTGAGGTGCAGATTATCAGCAACTCCGAGCAGCGCTTCATCAGTTATAAGGCAATCGCTTCCGAGGATGCGGAGTTTAACAAGATTATACAGAAGGGGACTGCCATCGTAGATGTTGGTTTCGGCAGTATGCAGGTTTCCTTATTTGATAAGGATGCTCTTGTTTCCACTCAGAATCTCATGCTTGGAGTATTGCGGATCCGTGAGATGATGGGTGATATGCAGGTGAGTACCCAGATGCAGAATACCCTTATAGAAGAGATGGTGGATAATGAGTTAAACACATTCCGGAAGGTTTATTTAAAAGACCGTGAGATTAAAAACCTTATTGGTATCGGGGAGAGTATTCTCTATCTGTCCAGAGAAAGTCATGGAGGAAAGCCGGTAGAGTGGATCACTGCAGAGGAATTCATGGTTTTCCATGAAAAGATTAAGCTGATGTCTCTTGACCAGATTCAGGACCGGTTTGGAGTCAATGCTGAATATGCCGCTCTCCTGATCCCTGCCGCGATTATATTTAAGCGCGTTCTGGAACTGACCGGAGCTGAGATGTTCTGGATCCCAGGAATCCGTTTATGTGACAGCATTGCGGCAGAGTATGCGGAAGAGGCAAAGACAGTCAAATTTCATCATGATTTTTCCGAGGATATTCTTGCTGCTTCCAGGAACATGGCAAAACGCTATAAGTGCCACGGTCCTCATACCGTTCATATGGAAAAATATGTTCTCACTATTTTTGACAGTATGAAAAAGTTTCACGGTATGGGAAAACGGGAGCGCCTTCTTTTACAGATCGCTGCCATCCTGCATGCCTGCGGTAAATTTATCAGCATGAGAAAGCCCAGTGAATCCGCTTATAACATCATTATGTCAACTGAAATCATTGGCTTATCTCATATGGAACGGGAGATCATTGCCAATGTGGTAAGATATAACGGAGTTGAATTTGATTATAACCGGGTGCAGCTTAATGAAGAATTGTTCCGTAATACAAAAGGAGAGCTGTCTCACGAAGATATCACCATTTTAATTGCCAAGCTGACTGCCATATTGAGGCTTGCCAACTCCATGGACCGCAGCCACAAACAGAAATTATCAGATAACCGGATGATTGTTAAGGACGGTAAGCTTGTGGTAACCACCTCTTATGAAGGGGATATGACACTGGAAGCATTATCATTTAATCAGAAGTCTGATTTTTTTGAGGAGATATTTGGTATCAGGCCTGTACTCAGGCAGAAGAGGAGGTTATCCTGATGGCAGACATCAATGAAATATATTACAATCCGGATAATTATGTGAATCGGGAGCTGAGCTGGATCGAGTTTGATTACCGGGTACTTAGTGAGGCAAGAGATAAAAATCTGCCGCTGTTTGAACGGCTGAAGTTTTTAAGCATAACGGCTTCTAATCTTGATGAGTTTTATATGGTACGTGTGGCGTCCTTAAAAGACATGGTTCATGCAAAATATACCAAGCCGGATATTGCCGGTATGAAAGCAGATGAACAGCTGGAGAGGATCAGTGAGCAGACTCATGAGCTTGTTTCTGTGCAGTATTCCACCTACAACCGATCCATAATTCCTGCCCTTAAGCTAAACGGACTGCGTGTTATCTCCAGCCATGAGGATTTAAGCGAAGCAGAGGGAAAGTTTGCAGATATGTATTTTGAAAGAGATGTCTATCCGGTTCTGACTCCCATGGCGGTGGATTCCTCCAGACCATTTCCGTTAATCCGTAATAAATCCTTAAATATTGCTGCTCTTCTGAAAAAGAAAAGCGGTGAAGAGGAGCTTGAATTCGCCATGGTTCAGGTTCCAAGTGTTCTGCCGAGAATCGTGGAGCTTCCAGCTGGTGAATCAGGGGAAAGGTCCTTTATTCTTCTGGAGCAGATCATTGAGCGGAACATGGAAAGTCTGTTTTTGAATTACAATGTTGTCACCACCCACCCGTTCCGTGTCATGAGAAATGCCGATCTTACCATTGATGAGGAGGAAGCGGTGGATCTTCTGGAAGAGATTGAAAAGCAGCTGAAGAAACGTCAGTGGGGAGAGGCCATTCGTCTTGAAGTAGAAGAGAAAATGGATAAACGCCTTCTAAAGATTTTAAAGAGAGAGTTAATTATAAGCTCCAGTGACATATTTGAGATTGCAGGACCATTGGATCTGACCTTTCTTATGAAGATGTACGGGCTTAAAGGTTTTGACCATTTAAAGGAAGTTCCATACGTTCCCCAACAGCTGCCTGAGCTGATGAATGAGGATGATATCTTTACCAATATCCGAAAGGGAGATATTCTCCTTCACCATCCTTACCAGACTTTTGACCCTGTGGTCCAGTTTGTAAAGACAGCAGCGAAGGATCCGGAAGTCCTGGCAATTAAACAGACGCTTTACCGGGTCAGCGGCAATTCGCCTATCATTGCAGCACTTCTGGAAGCTGCTGATAACAGAAAACAGGTTTCCGTTCTGGTAGAATTAAAAGCCCGTTTTGACGAGGAAAATAACATCAACTGGGCAAAAAAACTGGAAAAAGCCGGCTGCCACGTAATCTATGGACTGGTGGGATTAAAGACTCACAGCAAGATAACCCTGGTAGTACGCCGTGAAGAGGACGGAATACGCCGCTACGTTCATCTTGGTACCGGTAATTACAATGATTCTACAGCGAAGCTCTATACGGATTTAGGCCTGATGACCTGCAATCCCCAGATCGGAGAAGATGCGACTGCAGTATTTAACATGCTTTCCGGTTATTCGGAACCCCTTCATTGGAACAAGCTGGTGGTGGCTCCTATCTGGCTGAGAGTCAGATTTTTAAAGATGATCCGGCGGGAAGCGAAAAATGCGGCTGCCGGTAAGCCCGCCCATATTATAGCCAAGATGAATTCTTTGTGCGACAAAGAAGTAATTGCTGCCCTGTATGAGGCTTCCTGTGCAGGAGTGGTCATCCAGCTTATTGTCAGAGGAATCTGCAGTCTGAAATCAGGAGTCCCCGGCTTAAGTGAAAATATCACGGTGCGTTCCATCGTTGGAAATTTCCTGGAACATGCCAGAATCTTCTATTTTGAAAATGACGGAAGCCCGGAACTTTATCTGGGAAGTGCCGACTGGATGCCGAGAAATCTTGATAAACGTGTGGAAATCATGTTCCCTGTAGAGGATGAGAGACTGTTGGAAAGAATTATGCATGTCCTTAAGGTACAATTAGAGGACAATGTAAAGACTCATATTCTGCAGCCGGACGGAACATGGGAAAAACCGGATAAGAGAGGAAAGACACTGGTCAACTGCCAGGAGCAGTTCTGCGAGGAGGCCGCCCTTTATGTCAGGGCAGAACTTGGCAGGCTGGACCCCGCTGGCAGCAGGGTATTTATCCCCACAGAAAGTCAGGGCTGAGAGGGAGTTCCTGATTTACCGTTTTATAGCTTTTTTGTAAGAAAATAGTAAGGCAAAGATACCTTTCTTGTGGTAAAATGGATGCAGGCTTTTTCTTTTTCAACGTGAGAACGCCGCTTACATAACGACAAGGGAGGTATTTTTCAATGTCCGAGACAATAAGCATTCTGGTTGTGGATGACGAGAAAGAGATTGCGGAACTGGTGGAGATTTATCTGGTCAGTGACGGATATAAAGTATACAAGGCAAACAATGCGGAAGAGGGGCTGGAGGTTCTTAATAAAAATCAGATTCATCTGGTACTTTTAGACATTATGATGCCTGGAATGGATGGCCTTTCCATGTGCAAGAAGATACGGGAGACAAACAACATTCCGATTATAATGCTGAGTGCCAAGTCAACAGATTTAGATAAGATTTTAGGACTTGGAACGGGAGCTGATGATTATGTAACAAAACCATTTAATCCGCTGGAACTGACTGCCAGAGTCAAATCTCAGCTGCGCCGTTATACCCAGCTTAATCCCAACAGTGCGGTAAACGAATCGGCAAAGAATGAAATAGGAATCCGGGGACTGACCATCAATAAGGATAATCATAAGGTGACGGTATATGGAGAGGAGATAAAACTTACTCCAATCGAATTTGATATCCTGTATCTTCTGGCTTCCAATCCGGGAAGAGTGTTCAGTACAGATGAAATATTTGAAAAAGTGTGGAATGAAAAGGTATATGAAGCCAATAACACAGTAATGGTACATATCAGGCGTCTTAGAGGTAAGATGAAGGAAGACACCAGACAGAACAAGATCATCACAACTGTTTGGGGGGTAGGATACAAAATTGAAAAATGATATCAATCACCGTTTCCATACCCGGGTCATTGCCAATATATTTTACAGCGCCATTGTTACGGTTCTGATCGAGATATTTTTGGTAACCAACGTATCTTTGATTGCATCATATATGAGGAGCGCTCAAAAGGACAATGTATTCCTTGAGATGCTCACCTCTTTTGATGTGGTGGTAATACTCATCTATGTTGTATTTGGAATCGGCATATTCGCAGTTACATTTCTCCTTCTTCAGGAAAAATCCATGCGTTATATCGGGAGAATCTCCGATGCCATGCAGAGAATTTCGGAAGGCGACTTAAACATAATGGTGGACCTTGAAGGAGATGACGAGTTCTCCGTTATGGCTGCCAGTTTAAATAAGATGGTGGGGGATTTAAGGGATTTAATGGATAAGGAGCGTGAGGCAGAACGGACAAAGAATGAACTGATCACCAACATCGCCCATGACCTGCGGACTCCCCTTACTTCCATCATCGGTTATCTGGAGCTCTTATCCAAGGATGGAGCCATTGACCAGGAAATGCAGAAAAAGTACATAGGGATTGCATACGTAAAGACAAAGCGGCTGGAAAAGCTGATCGAAGACTTATTTGGTTTTACAAAACTTAATTACGGAAAGATTTCCATGAATGTAGCAAAAGTGGATGTCATAAAGCTTTTAAGCCAGCTCCTGGAAGAGTTTTATCCCAGTTTCATGGATAGGAATCTTTCCTATGAGCTGCAAAGCAATGTCCCCGTCCAGATCGTTTCAGCAGATGCCAATCTTCTGGCCCGTCTGTTTGATAATCTCATTAATAATGCAATCAAATACGGAGCAGATGGAAAGCGGATCCTGGTAAAGGTACATGGCAGCGAAGGCCTTGTGTCTATCCAGGTGGTAAACTACGGATATGTCATACCGGAAGACGAACTTCCTCTGATCTTCAATAAGTTTTACCGTGTGGAGCAGTCCCGTTCCACCAATACAGGAGGAACCGGACTTGGGCTTGCTATTTCCAAAAGCATCGTGGATATGCATGGAGGAACCATCAATGTGACCAGTGATTTATCCGGAACTGTATTTACGGTAAAGCTGAAAACTAATTTTGATGTGAATAAAGAGAACTTTGGAAAGATAGGGTGACAAAATGAAATTCAGAAAGATATCCCTGATTTGTGCCATGGCGCTCACGTTGGCAGGCAGCACTTTGCTGCCTGCTTTCGGCATGACCGCAAATGGTCCGGAGAATGGAGGGAATGGGGGAAGTTCCTATTCCGAAGAATACGGCAGTGAGAATCATTCCGGTATTGGCATGGAGGTTTCCTATGGATACGACGGGAATGCCAAGTCGGACCGTTATGTTCCGGTAAATTTCACATTGAAAAGCCAGTCAGATTCCCCCTTTAACGGCACAGTACGTGTAGAGGCGATGGAATCCGACTATGACATCTATCAATATGATTATCCCATTTCTTTAGATGCCATGGGGGCTGCGGAGGAATCTCTTGATGTTCCGGTGGGAAGAGCGGACATTTTATATGTAAAGCTGTTAGATGCCCAGGGAACGGAACTGATTCGTAAGAGATTAAAGATGAATGTCCCCACTGACGTAGCGGAGCTTTATGTAGGTGTGCTTTCCGATGAGCCGGATAAGCTGTCTTATATGGAGGGAGTAGGTGTCAATTACAGCGCTGTGAGAATCAGGACGTTCCATCTTAAGACGGAGCAGCTGCCGGATCATGTGATCGGTCTGGATCTGCTTGATGTTCTTCTCATAACAGATTATGATACCAGGAGACTGTCGAAAGATCAGATTCAGGCTATCATGGAGTGGGTGAAGGAAGGCGGCACTCTTCTTATAGGAACCGGTGTACGGGCCGATGATACCCTGTATGCCTTCCGGTCAGATCTTTTGAATGAAGATTACGCAGTACCTGCAGAAAAGTCTGTGGATATGGGAGTGGAATATGCAACCAATGGCCCCGGTGATTCCTTTATGAACCTGGTCTGTGCCGATATTTCTTTAAAAGGAGGAACCGGTGTCCTCGCAAATGATCAGTTTCCGGTTCTTACCGCAGCAGCCAGAGGGAAAGGAGTTGTAGGCGTCGCAGCCTATGATTTTGTAGATATCGCTCCATTCTGTGAGGTACAGCGCTCCTATGTTGATAAGCTGTTTACCGCATTGTTAGGGGATACCAGATTAAATAATTTATCTTCTTTCTTATACAGCGGTAATTCCGGTCAGTTCTGGTCAGTTCAGAATATGCTTAATACCGGGGATGTAGATAAGCTGCCGGGGCTTGTATTCTATTCCATTGTTATTTTATCCTATATAGCACTTGTAGGACCAGGCACCTATCTGTACTTAAAACGTAAGGATGGCAGGCGTTATTACCGGACCGCGATTGTGGCCGTATCCCTTTTATTTACTGTGCTGGTTTATTTAATGGGAGTAAGGACACGTTTTCGTGATACCTTTTTTACATATGCTACGATTTTTGATAACTCAGAAAAATTTGAAGATGAATATACGTATATCAATATGAGAACTCCTTATAACAGAGCCTATTCCATACTTCTGGATCCTTCCTACAGTCTCCTTCCCATAACCAGGAGCAAGTCTTATGAAAGGGCACCTGTACCGAAATTTAGCGGAAGTGAAGATTATAATGTCCGGATCAGCTATGAGAAAGGCGGTACAAGAGTTTCTGTACAGAACGCGGCTGCATTTGCCCCCAAATACTATGCACTGAAGAAGAGAACCTTAAATGAAAACCGGAAGGGCCTTTGGGGGGATATCACTTTGTTTAAGGGAAGTGTCTACGGAACAGTCACCAATGAATATCCTTTTTCTGTAGAAAAAGTGGGCATTCTCATGTATGGAAAAATGGTGGTCATCGATGAGTTAAAGCCTGGAGAGACCAAAAAGCTTGATGGTGCCCCTGTAATTAATTATCCCATAAACAACTCGTTCCAGGTATCTGCCAGAGCGACAGGAAGCTATCAGTATTTAAAGGCGGATATTGAAGATCCTGATTATATGCTGGCTCTGTCAAGAACCAATATATTAAGCTTTTATCTGGACAGATATTCCTCCTTTTACAATCAGGAAGCACGGATTGTGGCATTTAGCGAGGATCAGAAAGACAGCCAGTTCCTCACAAACAGTGGATATGAGACTTATGGAGTGACGATGTATACCTCCACCATTGATGTGAAATCGAGAAAGAATGGTGAGATATACCGGTCAGCACTGATGAAAATGCCTGTGACAGTAAGCGGGCAGTACTATTCGGATTCCAATGCTATTTACGGTGTAGATCCGGTCTCCCTGGAATATTCGCTTGGTAATGATTTAAGTGTGGAAAAACTCATATTTGAGAATCCTGCAGAAGAGTTTTTAAATAATCAAAGCACCAACTATACGAATATATTTAAAGGAAAAATTTATTTTTATAATCATGATACCGGCAATTACGATCCCATGGATTCAGGAAAAACAGAATATACAGCAGCAGAACTAAGCCCTTATTTGTCGCCAGGCAATACGCTGACAGTCAAATATATCTGCGAGGATACCGTGGAAAACAACTGGTATGTTACACTGCCCATGCTGATGGTTCTGGGGAGGGATAAATGATATTAGAGATTAAAGATTTGAAGAAAAAATTCGGGAAATTCCATGCTTTAAATGGTTTGAATATCATGATACCGAAAGGCTCCCTTTATGGTTTTGTAGGACCAAACGGAGCGGGTAAGACGACTGCCATTAAGATTATGACAGGGCTTCTGTTCGCAGACAGCGGGCAGGTATTCATAGACGGGACAGATGTATCTGACGGTTTAAAACAGCTGAAAGAGAAAATAGGTTATGTACCTGATTTTTTCGGTGTGTATGATAATTTAAAGGTGAATGAATACATGGAATTTTTTGCGTCCTGCTACGGTATTAATGGTCTGAAAGCAAGAAGCCGGTATATGACTCTTTTAGAGCAGGTAGGGCTGGAGGATAAATCAGATTTCTATGTAGACAGTTTATCAAGAGGGATGAAGCAGCGTTTATGCCTGGCCAGAGCTTTGATCCATGATCCCCTTTTGCTGGTCCTTGACGAGCCTGCATCCGGTCTGGACCCCAGAACGCGGTTTGAATTTAAGGAGATTTTAAAAGAACTGAGAGAACAGGGAAAGACTATATTTATCAGCTCCCACGTTTTATCTGAATTGTCTGAACTGTGTACCGATATCGGAATCATTGATCAGGGAAAGATGGTTTTAAGCGGCAGCATGGAAGAGATTTTAAAAAGGGTAAATGCCACCAACCCCCTTGTTATCTCCATTCTCGGCAGTAAGGAAAAGGCACTTACCATTTTAAAAAGCCAGCCCTGTGTGCAGACGATTGCAGTGAAGGAAGGGGATATCCGTGTTAATTTCATCGGAGACCAGCAGGATGAGGCGCTTTTGCTTCAGCAGCTGATTGATGCGGAAGTGATGGTCCATGGCTTTTGCAGGGAACAGGGAAGCCTGGAATCCTTATTTATGCAGATTACTGATCCTGATAAAGAAAAGGCGGTGCTTGTACATGAAAATGAATCCGGTTTATAAACGGGAGACTATGGTCAGCGCCAGAAGCTTCCGTCTGGCACTGATTCTGGTGATTTTTAATTCCATACTGGCTCTGGTAATTCTGCTGAATATGTATTCCGTAGTAGAACGGGTAAAACTGACGGCTGAGATCCAGTATTCTTCTTTTACCAATTTATATGTATTTGTTGCAGTCGTGGAATTTGTCCTTCTGATGTTTATCATGCCAGCACTCACTGCGGGAAGCATAAGCGGTGAAAGAGAGCGGCAGACACTTGATATTCTGCTGACTACCACCATGAAGCCGTCAGAAATTATCTGGGGAAAGCTTTTATCTTCTTTCAGCACCATGTTTTTAATGGTGGTATCCAGCTTCCCTTTGCTTGCAGTTTCTTTTGTATACGGCGGAGTGATGATTTACGATGTGTTTCTTTTACTGCTGTGTTATCTGACAGTGGCACTTCTTTGCGGAAGCATGGGAATCTGTTTTTCCTCCCTGTTCAAGCGATCTACTGTTGCGACTGTAGTGAGCTATGGAGTATTGGTTTTTATAGGAGCCGGAACTTATGCAGTGAATATATTTATGCTGTCACTGGCAAAAATGAATGTAAACAGCTCATACGTGTCAAGCATAAACGGAGTGACTGATCAGGCCAGTTCCGGTGCATGGCTGTATCTGCTTCTTTTAAATCCAGTGGCAACCTTTTATGTCATGATTAACCGCCAGGCAGGTGATAATCAGGTGATTAACAGCTTAAATACCTGGTTTGGACCTCATCCGGATAACTTTATCATGGAGAACTGGGTGCTTCTTAGCATCTTAATCCAGCTTCTTCTGGCAGCCATATTTATTTTTATTGCAATCAAAGGGGTTGGACAGTCGAAGCGAAGAAAAATGAAAAGAAAATAGGAAGGAGATTTTTATGTTAACAATTGGCTGTCATCTGTCTTCTTCCAAAGGGTTCCTTGCCATGGGCAAAGAGGCCGTGAAGATTGGTGCGGATACATTTCAGTTTTTTACAAGAAATCCAAGAGGCACCAAAGCCAAAAAGATTGACCCGGAGGATATCGGGCGCTTTCTCTCTTTTGCTGAGGAGCATGGTATTAACAGAATTCTGGCCCATGCTCCTTACACACTTAATGCCTGCTCTGCAGACGAAGGGTTAAGAACACTGGCCAGAGATACCATGAAGGATGATTTAGAGCGGATGGAATATATTCCGGGAAACTGCTATAATTTTCACCCCGGAAGCCATACCGGTCAGGGGACGGAAGCGGGAATCCATTATATTTCTCTTATGCTGAACCAGATTTTAGAACCGGATCAGAATACCACAGTTTTATTGGAAACCATGTCAGGTAAGGGCAGTGAGGTTGGAAAAACATTTGAAGAGCTGCGGGATATACTCGACCGGGTCCAGGAGAAAGAATGTATGGGAGTCTGTCTGGATACCTGTCATGTTTGGGATGCCGGCTACAATATTGCCGGAGATTTAGACGGAGTTCTACATGAATTTGACCGGATTATCGGACTGTCTAAGTTGAAAGCCATTCATTTAAATGACAGTTTAAACCCCCTTGGTTCCCACAAAGACCGGCATGCGGCAATTGGACAGGGTATGATCGGATTTGATGCGTTAAAGCGCATTGTGGAACATCCAAGTCTTAAAAATCTGCCTTTCTATCTGGAAACTCCCAATGATTTACCTGGATATGCAAAAGAAATTGCCATGATGCGCAGCAAGGGATAGCCAGAGTATCATATGTGCAGTATAATATGAAATAAAGTTCTTAAGGAGGAATCGGAATGGGAATTGTGAAAGCACTTACTTCAGCAATCGGAGGCTCACTGGCAGACCAGTGGCTGGAAGTGATAGAGGCAGGCAGCATGGGAGACCAGACCATATTTACCAGTGGGGTAAAGGTCCGGAAGGGATCCAATACAAAGGGAACGGATAATACGGTATCAGACGGGTCTGTAATTCATGTTTATCCCAACCAGTTTATGCTTTTGGTTGACGGAGGAAAGGTGATTGATTATACAGGAGAACCAGGCTACTTTACCGTAAAGAATTCCTCTATGCCATCTCTTTTTAACGGACAGCTGAAGGAAGCAGTCAGTGAATCCTTTGACCGTGTCCGCTTTGGAGGTCAGACACCTACCTCTCAGAAAGTATATTTCATTAATCTTCAGGAAATCAAGGGAATCAAGTTTGGCACACCCAATCCCATTAATTATTTCGACCAGTTTTATAATGCGGAGCTGTTTTTAAGAGCCCATGGTACTTATTCCATTAAAGTGACAGATCCTATTCTTTTTTATGCAGAAGCTGTGCCTAAGAATGAAGAGCATGTTGAGGTAGAGGACATTAACGTGCAGTATTTATCGGAATTTTTAGAAGCGCTCCAGTCTTCCATCAATCAGATGTCTGCGGATGGAATCCGGATTTCCTATGTAGGTTCAAAGGGAAGAGAACTGGGGCAGTATATGGCCAATGTGTTAGATGACCAGTGGAGATCCGCAAGAGGAATGGAAATTCAGTCCGTGGGAATTGCAAGCATCTCCTACGATGAAGAATCAAAAGCTTTAATCCAGATGAGAAATCAGGGAGCAATGCTCAGCGATCCAGGTGTGCGGGAAGGTTATGTCCAGGGGGCTGCAGCCAGGGGAATAGAAGCAGCCGGAAGCAATGCGAACGGATCTTTGGCAGGATTTATGGGCATGGGTATGGGAATGAATACAGCGGGCGGATTCATGGGTGTTTCGTCAGCAGCCAATGCAAACCAGATGCAGATGAATCAGGCAGGGAAGAGTGCAGGAGCACAGGAAACGTGGACCTGCAGCTGCGGCAGTGTTAACACAGGAAAGTTCTGTTCGGAATGCGGAAACAAAAAGCCGGAGGGTCCATGGACCTGCGGGTGCGGAGCGGTTAACACAGGTAAATTCTGTTCTGAATGCGGAAAGCCAAGGCCATGAGTGAGATTATTTCATATAAGTGTCCCAACTGCGGGGGACCGTTAAAGTTTAATCCTCAAAAGCAGAAATATGCCTGCGAATACTGTTTATCTGAATTTGCCCAGGATGCATTAATGAATGAGGAAGAGAAAACGCAGGAAGAAAAGAAAGAATCATCTGGGGAGGCAGAGACGTTACTATACACCTGTCCCAGCTGCGGAGCTGAAATTGTAACAGATGATACCACTGCGGCATCATTTTGTTATTACTGCCATAATCCGGTCATTTTATCCGGCAGGCTGATCGGGGAGTTTCACCCGGATTATGTCATTCCTTTTTCTTATGGAAAGAAAGAGGCGGTGGAAGTATTCCGGGACTGGATGAAAAAGAAACGGTATGTTCCCAAGGCATTTTACAGTGAGGATCAGATAGAAAAGATCACCGGCGTATATTTTCCGTATCTTTTATATAGTTGCGCAACGAAAGGAAACATTGAGGCTAGTGCACAGCGGATCCGGGTATGGGAAAGCGGTGACAGAAGATATACGGAGACTGAGACATATGAAGTTTACCGATCCGGCACCATGCCTGTAAAATTTGTACCCCGCAATGCATTAAAGAAAGCAAACCGTAAACTTGTGGAAGGTGTCCTTCCCTTTGAGACTGACAATTTAAAGCCTTTTACAATGGGATATCTCTCAGGTTTTGTAGCGGAGCGGCGGGATATGGAGAACCGGGAATTTGCGGATGAGGTAAAATCCGAAATCAGAACCTTTGTAGAAGATACACTGCGTAACAGTATCTCGTCTTATAATTCTGTAAGCGTTCAGAATCAGGATATACAGTTAGAAGATGAGACATGGGAATATGCACTTCTTCCTGTGTGGACACTTACTTATAATGATGAGAGCAAAAATCAGATTTATTATTTTACGATTAACGGACAAACAGGAAAAGTATGCGGCGAACTTCCGGTTGATAAAGGGAAACTGATGCTTCTCTTTGCAAAAGTATTCGTTCCTGTGAGTCTGTTTTTCCTGCTTGTGGGGTATTTTATATGAAAATAATAAAACGACTATCTGGAATTTTAGTATTTCTATTTTCTGCACTCCTGTTATCTGGTGGAATGCCAGTGGCTTATGCGATACAGTATCAGGAAAATAACGGTAACGAAGCCAGGGTTTATGATGATGCGGGCCTTTTCACGGCGGATCAGAAGGAGGAATTTGAAACCACAATTCAGTCTATGAAAAAAGAGATGAATATGGATGTGGTCATAGTAACGTCTGACGATACCGGGGGAGAGACCGCGAAAGATTATGCAGAAAACTTCTATAATGAAAGAAGCTTCGGAACGGGAAGTGACTACCGGGGAGTGTTGTTCTTAATTGATATGGACAACAGAGAAATGTATATTCTTCCAGTGGGAAAGATGAACCGGTTTCTGACTGATAAAAGGTGGAATGCGATTCTTGATGATGCATATAAAGAGATCAGCCAGGGTGATTATGCTGCCTGTGCCAGGACGTATCTGTCTGGTGTGATGAAGTATTACCGGGAAGGGATACCGGGGGGCCAGTATAATTACGATGCAGATACGGGAAAAATAAGTATTTACCGCAGCATAAAGTGGTATGAAGCTGCATTGGCAGTATTAGTGGCAGCTGCAGCGGGTGCAGCCGTGTGCGGAGGTGTGATGAACCAGTATTCTATGGGAAAAGAAAGAGGAAGAGCACGTAATTCCCTGATGTCTTACCGGGCAGACTGCGAATTCCATTATTCACATCAAAATGACAATTTAGTGAATAAGAGTGTAACCCATGTAATCATACCGCGTAACACAGGAGGAAATAATCGGCCTTCAGGAGGCATGTCTTCCGCAGGACGAAGTACTACTCATACAAACTCCGGCCGCACCATGGGAGGCGGAGGCAGAAAATTCTAACATAAAGATTCAGAATGGGCCTGGTAAAGCAGGATAGAAGCTTAGAAATCTGTATACAGCACAGATTTCTAAGCTTCTATCCTGTTTTTAACTTATAAGCGGGATTTACCATAGGCAGGGAATTTATTTAAAAGAAGCATATAAAATCGTTCGCCTGCCATGGTAATTCCTACGCCTGCGGCGACCAGAAGACCGCCGGAAAAGGTGGCCATTGTAAAACCTTTCTGTGTGATCAGATCCAGTAATATGCCGGTAAAAATCTGTCCGGTGAAGGATAAGAGTGTAAGTCTGAATGAAGGGATTTTGGGAACCGTTACATTAAAAAGCAAAACAGTGATAACTCCTAAAATTCCTCCCAGGTAAATCCAGACATGTGGTGAAGGAATAAACCCTTTAAAAACCGCTTCATTTCTTCCTAAAAGAAGCAGAAGAATCAGTGTTACCGGCAGTCCTGTAAGATGATTGATAAAGGAACCCTTAAGCGCTCCTGTCTGTTCCGACAGGCCTGCATTGACCGTGCGGGAGAGAACTACGGTAATACCGCTTAAAAGAGAAATAAATACTGGCAGTGCTGTTCCGTAAAATGAGTGGTTCAACATGACGGCAATGCCAAGAAAAGCCACCATCACTCCCGCCAGTATATGCTTTTTCGGCGGATATTTGGTCATCCCAAAGAGTCCCAGCCAGTCTATGACAAGGGAAGCAATTGCCTGTCCCAAAAGTCCTAAAGCTATGATTCCTGTTATACTTATTTTACCATAGGCAAAATTACTGAATGCGGTAGTCAGTACTCCGATCATTCCGCCGGTATACAGCCACCTGGGGATTTTTCCTTCCGTCTTCCGGCTGGGGGTGGGAAGGAGCTTAAGCAGAAACAGGGCAAAGAAAACACCAACAATATGAATGATGACAGCAGCTCCAAATATGCCGTACTGCGCGGTCAGACCGCCATTGACTGCAAGCATAAACGATATAATCACGCCGGCGAGCAGTGAAAGAAAATTATACATTATATATCACCTCCGATTTATTTCTCAAGCATAGCATAGCCCGTTGACAAAGCGGTATGACATATGTCATACTCCCAGAAAGAGATAAAGAGGGGGCAATGAAGATGAATATCACAGAACAGAGGATAAAACTTTTGCTTTTCCAGTTTCATTTATCAGACATGGATATTGGTGATTCTGCAACGCTTCGGTTTGCACCGGGAGAAATCGTTTTACAGGAAGGCAGGGAGATGGAATACCTACTTCTGGTTGTTTCAGGAAAAGCCAAGGTCTGTTCTGCTTCCTCTAATGGGAAGGATCTCCTGCTTTGCCATTATATTTCAGAGGGAATTATTGGGGATGTGGAGTTAATGACAGGTTCCCACATTGCAAGCGCTACCATCAGTGCAATGACGGAATTTATCTGCATCGGTCTTTCCTATAAAAAATATGAAGAGGAGTTAAAAGGAAATCTGCATTTTATCAATGAGATAGGAAGAGAACTGGCATTAAAGCTTTTAGGTAGCTCTAAAAAAAGTGTAATTACTGCACTTCATACCTGTGAAGAACGGATTTGTGCGTATATTCTGTTTGCGGAACAGGAAGGTCTTTTTCTGGAGACACTGGCAGATACGGCAAAATCCATCGGAGCCAGTTACCGCCAGACGTTCCGCATTATAAATTCCCTTTGCAGGGACGGTGTGATAAGAAAGGAAGGCAGGATATACCGGATTGTTGACCGCAGGGAGCTTTTGTCCCGCACTCCGGATTTTTATCTGGAATGAGGGGCAATGCCAGGTCAGTCTATGAAAACAGGAACCGGCTGGTCCACAGTCATTGAATTCTCCGTAACCTGACAGTCATATGCAAGGATGTGAACTCCTGCAGCAGAGGCCCTTTTCAGAGCTTCTTTAAATTCCGGATGGTTTTTCTCGTTGGGAGAAAAGCACGTCATTCCTTTCATCTGGATGACAAAGAGCAGATACGCTTCATACCCGTCTTTTTTTGCATGGATCAGCTCTTCAATATGCTTTACTCCCCGTATTGTGGGAGCATCTGGAAAAAGAGCGTGGTTATGTTCCTCTAAGGTCACTCCTTTTACCTCCATGAATGCGGGGATATACGTCATATTTCCGGACTCGTCTTTTTCGACTAACTGAAAAGCAAGATCGAATCGGGACTGACCGTATGGTACCTCTCTTTTTACTTCACAGATGCCGGACGAACCCAGAACCCATTCATAAGCGGCCAAATTAGGTGCCTGGGAATCCATATTGATTAACAGCGTATCTTCTTCTCTTTCCTTATAGACCCCAATCAGAGAATATTCTGTTTTCCTGCCGAGGACAGAGGCTTCCGGATGATATTGAAGGAGCACTGTGACACCCGGCAGCAGAAGCTCTTTACAGCGTCCTGTATTCTTCACATGGCAGACAACAGTCTTTCCTGCCGCTTTTCCTGTCAGAATCTGGACGTAAGCGATGAAACGGTTGGGACGGTTAATAAAACTGCCCTTTACAATATTTGGATAGTTCATTGTAACAGCATCTCCTTTCTGTATATCTGACAGTATCTTATCACATCATTGCAGGGGATGCAAATCAGGGGAATGTCCTCTATACAAAAACATATGTCCGCAATAAGAAAACTTTTTTGCCTGTTTTTCTTGCACCGGAGATTAAAGTGTGCTACAATGCTGGCAAGGTTTTTTTGATTCATATTTAATAAGAGAGAGCAGGAAAGGAACGCGATACCATGGAATTATCCTATCAGAGTACCAGAGGCAAAGAAGCCAATGTGACGGCTTCCCAGGCAATTTTAAAAGGACTGGCAGCAGACGGCGGGTTGTTTATGCCATGCTTTATACCCAGGCTTGACAAGACCATGAAAGAACTTTCTAAATTGACATATCAGGAAACGGCTTATGAAGTCATGAAACTGTTTCTGACTGATTATACAGAGGAGGAATTAAAAGGCTGTATTAACAGTGCATATGACAGCAAGTTTGATACGGAAGAGATCGCTCCACTGTCTAAGGCAGATGGTGCATATTATCTGGAATTATATCACGGCAATACCATTGCATTTAAGGATATGGCACTTTCCATACTTCCCCACCTGATGACAGTTGCTGCAAAAAAGAACCAGGTAAAGAATAAGATTGTGATACTGACCGCCACCTCCGGCGATACCGGCAAGGCGGCCATGGCTGGATTTGCTGATGTGGAAGGAACAGAGATTATTGTTTTTTATCCAAAGAATGGAGTAAGCCGCGTCCAGGAACTTCAGATGGTAACACAAAAAGGAAAGAATACCCATGTGGCAGCTATACACGGGAATTTTGATGATGCCCAGACAGGTGTTAAAAAAATCTTCGGAGATAAGGAATTTGCAGTTCAATTGGAAGAGAAAGGTTATCAGTTATCTTCCGCCAATTCCATTAACATCGGAAGACTGGTGCCTCAGGTGGTATATTATGTGTATGCTTATGGGAAGCTGCTGTCAGGCGGGGAAATATCAGATGGAGAGCGGATCAATGTAGCTGTTCCTACTGGAAACTTTGGCAACATTCTGGCTGCTTATCTTGCCAGGCAGATGGGGATTCCCATTAAAAAATTAATCTGTGCCTCCAATGAGAACAAAGTTCTTTACGATTTCTTTCAGTCAGGAACCTATGATAGAAACAGAGATTTTATTCTCACCAGTTCTCCTTCCATGGACATCCTGATTTCCAGCAACTTAGAACGCCTCATTTATTTAAGCACCGGCTGTGATGCAGAGGTAAATGCAGGACTTATGAAAGAACTTAGTGAAACAGGAAGCTACACTGTTACACCAGCCATGAAAAAGTTCATGAAGGATTTTATTGGAGGATTTGCAGAAGAGGCAGAAAATCAGAGAACCATCAAAGATCTGTTTGACCGCACCGGATATCTGATTGACACTCATACTGGCGTTGCCGCTTCTGTATACCATCAGTATAAAGAACAGTCAAAGGATGAGACGAAAACGGTTATCGCCTCTACAGCCAGCCCCTATAAGTTTTCCGGAAGTGTTTTAGAGGCCTTGGAAGGGGAGAAGTCTGCAGAGGATGAGTTTAAAATCATTGACCGTTTATCAAGCGTATCCGGAATTGATATTCCCCAGGCAATTGAAGAAATCCGCACCGCACCAGTTCTTCATCAGACCGAGTGTGATGGGGATAAAATGAAAGAAACCGTTATGGGATTTCTGGCTTAGTAAACTTCGCAATTGCATAGCGGCCCATGCCGAATCATCTCTGTCTGAGTTTCTGAAAGCAAAATGTAACTTTGTTATAAAAAAAACAATCTTCAAAAAATAATCTTTCCAAATAGGACAAAATGGTATATAATGAAAAAATGTAAGACAATAAAAAATATGGAGGTTTGTGATATGTTAGTTTCAGCAAAAGAGATGCTTGAAAAAGCAAGAGATGGAAAATACGCAGTTGGACAGTTCAACATCAACAACCTTGAGTGGACAAAGGCTGTTTTACTGACAGCCGAAGAACTGA
>JAEWPQ010000294.1 GCA_023460575.1 Bacillota bacterium | reverse complement strand
GCACTGCCAATGCTGGAAGCGTCGGCATAAGTTATGGCTTCACGGGTGATTGGCAGCGTATAGCCGGTTTCCTTTGCGTAGTTTACAAAGATTACTGCAATTTCTTCTCGGGTAATCTCCCGATCCGGAGCGAACTGGCTGCCTCCAATGCCCTGGATAATACCCTTGCTGTATGCCCACTCAATATACGGACGATATGCACTGTCCGAATTGACATCGGTGAATCTGTTTTCGCCGTAGGCTTTCGTATCCACTCCAGCCAGTCTGCCAAGAGCTGTTACCAGTACACCTCGCGTCATAGTAAAATCAGGTGAAAAAGCTGTGTCCGAGGTTCCGGAAAGAAGCCCTCTGCCTACCACATAATCAATGCTTTCCTTTGCCCAATGGGAGGAAATGTCCGTAAAATCAGCTGCTGGTGCGGTATAACCGATGCCGTACTGCGAGAAGTGAGGTGTGGTGAAAATAACACAGCCGCTGTTTGTATCATAGGCAGAACCTGCAATGCGGGTGGCGTTGCCCATGGCATCTACATATACGGCATACAGACCTCCAACTGCTTCATTCCTGCCAAGGGTATATGGGATAGATACCGTTGCAACTCCACCGCCAAAGCTTAATACCCGCTGATCGCTTTACGTTCCAGTGTACTGACATCCTCTCCTTTCTCTTAAAGCGTCAGACAGCCTGCCACTGCTTCCC
This sequence comes from Bacillota bacterium, assembly GCA_023460575.1. GTDB lineage: Bacteria > Bacillota > Clostridia > Lachnospirales > Lachnospiraceae > Lacrimispora. Next base: position 47,970 of record JAEWPQ010000294.1, on the reverse strand, counting down.
GCAACTGAACATCGGATACTGGTTTGCACAAAAATCTACTTACACGGTACTGATAGCCAAACAAGCTGTAATCCTCATCAGAAATCCACAGAAGAGGCACGTCCGGTACTTTTGCCCGAAGCTGCCGTACTGCTTCCAACCCTGCTACGCTGTTTAATACGACAATTAGCAGTGAAAACGGTTTTAATTCCAATATCTTAAGAAGTACCTTGACGCTATTACACTCCGTAATTTCAATCCTTTGTGGGAGAGCCGCCGTTACCAGACGGTTTTCCCAGGTGTCCTCTTCCAAAAACGCAGCGCACAATGCAACGTTCACGCGACCTCCTCCTTTCCTTATAAAACTAAAAAAACAACTACCAAGCCTCTTTCACAGAAGTTTGGTAGTTGTTATAAAGGTAGCATTTTGTCAAGTGTTTTTCAATAGGTTATGATCAAGCGGTCGAAAATCTGCACAAGCGGTTATTTATTTACTAAAATTTATGATATAATGTTAACTGGATAATTATATGCAAAGGAGGAATTTCAAGTGAATGCGGCAATCGTAGATGATATGGCTACTGAGTGTGAAATACTCCGCAGCCTTTTGAAGCAATATGAAACCAATCAGCAGCAAACAATAGAAATCAAGGAATTTCATAGTTGTAGCGAACTGCTTAATGATTACATACCGGGCAGCTATGATGTTGTCTTTATGGATATCTTCCTGAACAACGAAAACGGCGTGGACTGCGCACTGAAGCTTCGGCAGCTGGACGAGAATCTGGGTATTATTTTCCTTACCACCAGCTCAGAATTCGGTGTAAAAAGCTACGATGTCCGGGCGGCAGATTACATAGTAAAACCAGCTACATTGGACAAGCTCTCCAGGGCACTGCACTACTGCAAAATTGCAGAACTGAAGAGCATCCCCTCCATCACGGTTACTACAAAGAATCAGCCGCTGGAAATCACGCTGGACAGGATTCTTTATGCTGATTATCAAAACCGCTGTACCTGTATCCATTTAAAGGACTGTCTTGTTCCGCTATCCGGCAGCTTCTCAGAGCTTTCTGATAAGCTTTGCAACTATCCGCAGTTTATGTCCTGCTTTAAAGGTATTGTGGTCAACCTAAAGGAAGTGCAGGAGCTAGGCGCTGATTCTCTCATCCTGAAAAATGGGGAGCAGCTGCCTGTCAGCCGCCGCCTGCAACGGCAGGTACAGCAGCAGCGTTTGAGTCTCTCCGCCGGTTCGTTGCGAGGGGAGGGAATATGAAGCAGATACTTGCACTGATTTTAACCGTCCTCCTGCTATGCACAGGGCTTGCCCCTTCCGTACTGGCGGCAGAGGAACCGATTGTGCCTGCCGAAACCACGGATACTGTTACTGATTCTGGTGGCAGCGCTGTTTCGGATGACAGTATAGATACCGCTACCCCTTCCGTTGCAGATATGGTCACGGATGGTAATAAAACCAGCGGTACAGACGACAGCACTGCCAGAGCGGACGAAACTAAAGACAATGTTGTTTCTGACAGCTTTGACTATACCGGCAGCATCATTTCCTATACTATCCCGGATGCTTTCACAGGTACGTTCAATACGGCTTGCGGCGATACCAGCTTTACCCAGTTACATAATGAACTGGATTCCATCTGCATTTCCGGCACAGCGGAAAAGGATGGTTCTTCCTATCCGCTTACATTGTCTGTTACATGGGATTTCAGTACAGTGGACGCAGAGACACCCGGTACTTACACTGTGATTGGAAACATTTCTATTCCAGAGGGAACGACGCTTGCGTACGGTTTAGAGAATTCTGTCTCCATTTCTGTACAGGTAACTGATCCGGTGCTTACTGCAACACCTGCAGCAATCACTCTAACTCTCTTCGATGAACCCGACCGGACAGATGCCGTGGCTTTCCCTGTAGGGACCACACATGATGTGCTTTCCCAGTGGTTTTCTCAGGTTACTATGGGCTTCACCGGCTATGACGAAGATGGCAATCCCTATGACTTAATCTCGGGTGCATGGTCTTTGGATGACATAGACACTGTCACAGCTGGCGTGTACTATGCTTTTGCATCACCCGACCTTGGATTAGAATATACGCTGACAGATGGTGTTTTTCTGCCCCGGCAGCTTTGCGCGGTTTCCATTCAGGTTCCCGGCGAACCGGATATTAACTGCTGCGTAGCCGGGCGTGGCTTTCTGCACTTTCCGTGGGTGCTTTCTGCCGCGCAGGAGGAACAACTGAATAAGTTTCACCTATGGATGCGGCAGGATGGGGGAGAATGGACAAGCTTAAGTAATGGTTACTTGTTTGTCTCAGATGGTCTCCAGCTTTCCCAACAAGTTCTTACCTATGGAAGCACTTATGAGCTTAAGGTAACCTATCCCGGCGGTCAGACCGGTGTTCTGAACTTTCAATATGACGGAGAACTTAGTATCCTCGATTATTCAGGCGGTGACAGGGATGGCGGTGACGTAAACGGCGGAGGTTCAGGAACTGGTACACAACCAGCTCCACCCCCGCCCCAGCCGCCTGATAATTCCAATGGGGATGACAATCCAAACGGCGGTAATGATACGCCTGCTCCGAACGATTCCTCCTCCAAAGCAGATGACACCTCGCAGGATTCAGACTCCACATCGGGAGAACAGCAGATGCCACAGGAGGGACAGGATTCCTCATCAGGCAGAACCCAGCCGAGTCCAACTGCACCCCAATCACCCAGTAACTCTCAAAGTAACGACAGTCATAACAGCGATGGCAATTCACAGTCTCAGGTTCCTTTAACAGAGAAAACGACCGCCGTGACTCCTGCCAATTCAACTGAATCAGCGGTACCAGTGTTTTCCGATGCTTTCTTTTTACGAGAGGCAGAGAGCACTTCTTCTGAGCAGGAATCCGCTGTTGTTACAGAATCCTATTCTCCGACCCAAACGGTCATTTCCGGTATGCGTCTAAAGGATCTCTGCAAAGAGGAAGAAAGCGTCGTGTTTGGTTCTGGCAATGTAACCGTTAGTATTCCGAGCAATCTGCTTTTAGCACTGAACCAGTCGGATACGGATACTCTGACTGTTATGCTGACCCAGCCGGAAAGCAATCAGATTGTGCTTGCAGTAGAGGTTTCCGGCAAATCGGTTACACAGCTTTCGGGAACGGTATTGCGGCTTCGATACATGCCGCAGTCGAAAAATACTGATATAACCATTCAAAACGATGCTGGCGAACAGATTACAGATGTTTCCTATGACGGGGAGCTTCTGCGCTTTGCAGCAGATTCGACAGGAACTTATACCATTACAGAACTATCAATTAAACAGGAGACGCAAAAAAGTACATCACCGCTGCTTCCTGTATCAGGCGGCTTGCTTTTAACTGCGGGAGGAATTACACTTTTCAGGAAGAAACGCCATGGATAAAAAACCTTTTGTATTACGGCGTTCTTTGGTGTTGCTTCTGATGGTTGCCCTTTCCTCCGCTCTGTTTCTCGCACTATACCACTTTGACAACAAGTACACAAAAGCCGCGCCCCAAGCCATTAACGGTGCGCTGTATGTTTCAGAAGCAGACTGGACGAACACGCCCATCCGTTATCTGCGGAACGGCTGGCGTTTCTATGCGGACTGTCTGCTGACACCGGAAACCTTAAAACAGCAGGGTGACAATTATCAGTACCTGTCCATCGGAGAGCATTCCAATTTTGCCATGGGTGATTCCCGCCGCTCCCCTCATGGAAGCGCTAGCTACGCCTTAACTCTGTATCTGCCGGAGGAGGAGCATACCTATGCCATGGAGCTGCCGGAAATCTATTCCGCTTACCGGTTTTACGTGAATGATAAACTGAAGCTGCAAATGGGTAAACCAGACACAGCCGATTATCAGGATCAGACCCAATGCCGTGTCATCACCTTCGAAGGCTCAGGCAAGGTAACGCTTCTGCTGGCGGTCACTGACCGCTCCTGGGTATACAGCGGTATGGTTTATCCGCCTTCCTTCGGTGAACCTCTAAATGTTTACACAAGCCGGGGATTGCGGTTCGGAATTTGCCTGATTCTGGTCACGGTAACACTGATGCTTGCCATTTTTAGCTTTTATCTTGCCATCCGTACCCGCAGGGGAAACAATATCTGGCTCTTTTTCCTTTTGTGCCTTTCGACCGCAGTGTTTACTTCCTACGGTGTAGTGCATGGCATCCTGCCGCTGCCAATCCAGCCATGGTATTCCATTGAACTGGTCAGTGGGTATTTGGTAACGCTACTCGTGATGATTCTTCACAATCGCATTTGCGACACACAAAAAAACATGCAGGTAATCAGCGGTGCAGGTGCAGGGATGGTCTGTACACTGGCGTTTCTTTACGGATTGTTTGCTACGCATCTTACACTGCCGGTCATGCTTGCCTTTTCCAATCTTGTTTTCGGTTTCAAGCTGCTGACCGCTGTTTATCTTCTATTTACCGCTGCTATGGCGGTACGCCGAAATATAGAAAAGGCAGCGATACTACTTTATGCGGATATTATCTATGCCTGTGCCTTCATCTGGGATCGCCTCCTGCCGAACTACGATCCAATCCTTAGCGGCTGGTTTCAGGAATGGGGCAGTTTAAGCCTTGTCATCGCAACTGGAGTGGTTCTGTTGTACGATGTAGCCATTGGATACCGATACAGCCTTGTCTATGCCGAGGAACAGCGGCAGATGAAACGCCAGCTCACCATGCAGGTAGAGCATCTGCGGCAGATGAACCAGAAGGTGGAGGAAAGTGCCAAGCTACGCCATGACTTTAGACATCACTTACGCACTCTAATAACACTTGCCGGAGAAGCACGCTGTGAGGAATTGGAAAACTATATCCGCGGTATCACGGAAATCAATGAGGGTACTAGACTTGGGCGTCTGACAGATAACATTGAGTTGGACGCGCTGGTGCAGTATTACAGCAACCTTGCACAGTCTGCCAGCATCCAGTTCCGTGCAAGGCTTTCGCTTCCCGAAGTGCTGAATTTTCCGATTGTCGATCTTTGCGGTCTACTTGGAAACCTGCTGGAAAATGCAGTGGAAGCCTGCCAGCGTCAACAAACCGGTGATAAGACAATTTTTATTGCCGGACGGGCACAGGATGGGCAGCTTGAATTTGTTGTGGACAACAGCTTTGACGGTGAACTGAAAAACAGAGGTGGAAAATATTTATCCTCTAAGCGAAACGGCTTCGGTCTTGGCGTTTCCTCCGTCTTGGAAACTGTTGAGCGTTATAACGGCGTAATCAATCTGTATTCCGATGAAAAAGGCTTCCACGCAGAGGTGTCCCTGCCGATAGGGATAGAAAAAAGAATGCTGTGATCCGGCGCTTTGTTTCCCGCTAGAAGCCACAGTAAATTAAGCGGGGTGCTACAAAACCAACTTACGTTAGTTTTGCAACACCCCCATCTCTTCTATTGTGTTCTTAAACGGAACCGTTCCACCAGCTCACGGAGCAGCTGGGCCTGTCTGGAAAGTTCCTGGCTGGAAACTGCACTTTCTTCTGCTGTGGCGGAATTGTTGCGGACAGCCAGTGATATCCGGTCAAGTTCCCTAGTTATCTCTTCCACCGCTCTGGCTTCTTTTCCCGCTGCTGCAGAAATCGAATCTACCGCTTCTACTGCCATGGCTGAGTCCTCTAAAACCTTCATCATGGACTGAACCGTTTCATCCAGAAGACTGTTTCCGTTCTCAACGGCTGTTATGGAGCTTTGGATCAGATCTGTTGTATTCTTCGCCGCTTCAGAACTTTTAGCAGCTAAGTTTCTCACTTCACCCGCAACCACTGCAAAGCCCTTTCCAAATTCTCCAGCTCTGGCAGCTTCAATGGCTGCGTTTAAAGCCAGAATATTGGTCTGGAATGCAATATCTTCTATTACCTTAATAATCTTTTCGATCTCACCGGAGGAAACACGTATTTCATCCATTGCCTTTGATAAATTCTGCATGGACATATCACAGTTTACCACTTCCGTTCCGGTCTGCTGAACCTGTGCAGAAACATCTCCTGCTTTATCTGCCAGCTTCTTTATATTCCCTGAAACATGATTGACGGAGTCAGACAGCAGCTCAATGGTTTTTTCCTGAGTATCCGCCCCATCTGCCAAAACCTTGGACCCTTCGGCCACCTGGCCTGAACTTGCCGCTACCTGGCCGGCAGACTGATTTACTTCATACATAACTGTGTTTAAATTTAAAGTGATTTTTTTAACAGCCTCTTCCAGTTTATAGAAATCTCCGGAAAGACCCATATCTGCATCCAAATCCAGATGATTATCTGCGATCTCATGAAGTGCCAGGGAAATCCGGTCTATAATTGTTTTTAAATTAGACGACATCCGTTCAAAGGATTTGGCTGTCTGACCGATCTCATCTCCTGAATTCACTCCCGAGAACCCGCTTAAATTACCATCTGCGATCTGCTCAGCTGCTGCCGATAATTTATGTAAAGGTTTTAACTGCTTTTTAATAACCACAGTGATCATAAACAGGATCATGATCATGGCTGCCACAGATATGACTGTCATCAGAGTAGCCATTCGTTCCGCTTCCCGGTTCATATCGCCCGCATTCACCGCAGTAACCGAATACCAGACAGAACCATTTAACTGAATCGGTTCAAAAAAGTAATACACTTCTCCCTTACGGTTCCCATCAATAACATGAAATGCCTCTCCAGTTGCAGTACCGGTTTTTATCCCAGCCTTACAGGACTGGGAACTTACGAAATCAGAAACATTGGTTCCGGCAAGCCCTTTACCGGTACTTTCCGATATGATAGTTCCGGTATCATTAAGGATAAAGGTAAACATACTGGGATAGGACGCTGCAGTTTTTGCCTGACTGAACCGGTCCAGTCCCACATCAACAGAAACCACACAGAGTGTTCTGGAATTGACAATTACCGGCACTGCCATGGTAATGATCATCTCACCATTTGACTCATAGGGCTCTGTAATGACCCGCTCTCCGGTCTCAAGAGCCTTCTGATAATAATCTTTTCCGGAGTAATCTTCATAATTACCGCAGCTTGTAACGGTTCCATCCTGGCTGGAGTAAATGCCGTAGCTTCTGGCTGCAGAACTTAAACCATACTGCTCGAACAGAATACTGATCCCTTTAATGTCCTCTGAATACATAACAGAAGCCCGAATGGTTGAAATCATATAATCCTCGATTCTCATACCATTGGTATCCAGTGTTACCTTGTCAGATATCCGGCTTTTATAAAACGGCTCCGCCGTATTACCCGCCTTGATTCTAAGATCCAGCATCAGTTTTCTGTTGTCAGATGAATTTTCAAGATAATAAGTGATCCGGTTGGACACCTGTTGTGCCGTATCAAAAATCTGCTGAATATCTTTACCATTTTCAGATGCCAGCGTTTTTAGTTCCCCGAAAGCCGACTGCTGCATCGCACGTTTTGTCATTCTGGATGTAATACCAATCAATATACCAAATACTACCACCAGCATGATCCCCGCCATGCATGCAATCCTGGTTGAAAGATGGGTGAACTTCCCCCTGTTCTTTAACCTTATTTTCTTTAACTTTCCTAATCGCTTCCACATCATCGCGTAGTCCCCCTTCCGCAGCATGTCTGTATGTCAACCAGATTATACCATATTTATACAACAATTGTAATGTTTTTTTGTTATTTTTCATAACAATTCACCAATTATTTTTAACCTGTTGTTTCATCTGGTTTGCACGGCATTATATTTTTTTAAATACGGTTTCGTAGGGGGCAAGTTCAGCTCTCACCGTGGACAAATCAGTTTCTATGGCGGCAGTCTGTGGATTTTCGCTGTTATTAATGATAACAAGTGTCCGGCAATCCGGATACCATGCACATTCTGTTTCCGGATTATCCGTTAAATATTTCTGTTTCAGGCTCATTTTTCTGCTGTAAAGCATGAGGTTCATCAGCATTCTTGTATTGGCACCGGAAAATTGAAAGCTGCTTAAATAGATTCCGGCGCCTGCTCCAAATTCATGATAAGTGATGGCCGGCACCTTATCTTCCTCGGCCAGGACAGTGGTTTTCCGGTCAGTTAAGTATAACCCTTTTTTCCCTTTTATACAGGCTCCCTCCGGCATCATCCCAGGGATGGATTCTGTCTTGTATTCCATGCGCCCATGGCATACTTTAGAGCCAGTATCCTGGTCGATTCCCAGCACCTGCGCCATTCGAAAAAAAGTATGATAGCCGTCTGCTGCAGAGGGTTCATTAACTCCGACGAAAATTCCTCCCCTGTGGACAAAACGTACCGTTTCTTCTAAAATGCCATCGTCTCTCCAGCCATCTCCTCCGCTCCAGGCAGTACCGGACGCACCTGCATTTATGAGAACATCCACATGATTTAAAGCCCCTTTTTTAATATCTTCAAAGCTTAAAAACTCTACCTGCACAGGAAGCCCGGATAAAGCTTCGTTTATATGAATCAGATCATGCATATACGTTTCATGGAAATGTCCTGACAAGGTCCATGATCTTAACTTTCCCCATGCATGGACAACCGCTGCCTTTATGGGAAGTGTATATACCTCACCTTTTTCATGCAGTTCCTTAATCTGACGGAATTCACCGGCGATATTTTCTATACAGCTGCAAAAATCCGGATACTCCGCAACCAGATGGAGATAACCGCCAAGACCGATCCGGTCAATCTTCTGGCGGAGAATTGCACGCCGGACTCTGTTCCAGTACTCCAGCGCATCCTTTGTCGGGTTTCCTCCCGGAGCAAATGTGGGGGTACCGTTTAACCCCACTGGAAACAGATAGGGATGAAGTCTTAATTCATGGGTTTTTACAGGCACACCTGCACACAGCCGGGCCTCATAGCCAGAAAATACACATTTGATAATTCCATCAAAACCAAACTCTTTAAAGCTGCTGTGATACGGCTCCAGACCAATCCAGCTGTCATCGTAAAATACGCTGGCCTTCTTCCCAAAACTGTGAACCAGTTCTACCAGCTGTTTTCCATAATCCACCACAAAACGGTTTGTAAATGTCATATAATCAAGCTGGCGTCTTCCTGGCGGCATGTGAGTTACGTGAAATTTCCCCTGGTTAATAAAATCCTCGGAAACAAGACAGTAGCCATATTCCTTTTCAAACTCTTTTAGCGCTTCCGGGCTTACAGTAAAATCATAAGAACCCCAGTCACTGAACAGATTCCGTTTTCGTTCACTGCTTCCCCACATCCATGCAAAATTATAAAAAAGAGAAGTAAAACGCACCACAGTTGTGGCCGTGTGTTCCTCGCACCATGTCTTAAGCCAGCTGTATAAATAATTTCTCGTCTCCTCATGTCTTGGATCCAGAGGCATTAAGTGCTCCTTTTCCCAATGATTGGTTACATGATTATACATGGAGATCTCTTCCCATATCCGGTAAGCCAGAAAATTCACAGTATATTCATGAAAGGGATGAATCTCTATAATTGTTACTGACTGGGTTTTGGAATCATAACTCCAGGAGGAAGTGGAGATCTCCTGATTTGCCGTACGGTCATAGACCTGCCAGTATTCTATGGATTCAGGACTTTCATTGACACGAAACTGGTCCTTATAAAAGTCTTCCAGCAAATAAACACATAAACTTCCCTCTGTTCCTGATCTGGGTTCTGTAACTAAAAAAGTCTGCTGAAGCTGCTCCGGATGGGCTTTCGCCCAGTCATTGTGGTCTCTGATCAGGCAGATGGTGGAATAAATTCCGTATCCCGCGTTTGTCAGCTCATCAGACAGTACGGTTCCGTCACTGTCTCGTATCATATCTGCGCCCCAGCGTCTGGCAAGCTGAAGGGTCAGTTCCTCATAGCCGGATTCTCCTGGAAGGGTAAAACTTCCTTTTTCTGTCTCTCTCATAAATGTTCTCCTTTATCTATTGATAACCGGACATTCTCTTCTTTAGGCTCCCATTCAGGAACCTCCTTCCTGTCCGGAGATATTACCCCGGCATCGGACAAGCCTTTCCATACAAAGCCAGCCATCTTCCATGCACCATAATCATTGGTATGAGTGTAATCGGAGGGATAAAACCAGCGTCCGGACTCCTTAAGTCCATGCTCCTTTAAAAACGCCATACTCGTTTCATGCAGATTAACAACAGGAACCCCCATACTCTCTGAAAGTTTCATAACCTCCCACGCATATTCTTTTAAAAGATCATGATAGATTTTACCATTTTCCAGCCAGCTGTTTCTGGCCAGTGGTGTGACCAATACAGGAATGGCTCCTTTATTGCGTATTTCTAAAATATACTGAATCAGATTATTTCGGTAACCTCCCTCTGCGTTTAAGTGATCAACCTTCTGGTCATTATGGCCGAACTGAAACAAACAGACATCTCCGTCACTGATTTGTTCCATGAGAATTTCATAATGCCCCTCTGACCGGAAGCTTTCTGTAGTCAAACCTGAATGGGCATGATTGGAAACTGCATAATTACCGTTTAAAAAAGCAGGAAGCATCTGACCCCAGCCCCCATAGCTCTCTGAAGGATTATAAGGATATTGGGCATTCTGATCCGTCACGGTAGAATCTCCGGCAAGATACAAAGTTTTCCCTTTCCATTTCTCAATCTTAAGTGTTTTTAAATGGACCGATCGGCTGATTACTGTTGCTTTAACTGCCTCATCCCGAAAACGACCGGTCTCTCCTCTTGGTATAAAATCGCTGATGGTGACTGGAAAAGACCTGCTCCATTCTTCCTGTGCCCTTAGACTCCCCCGCCAGACCAGCTGCCTCCTTCCAACAAATAAAAGGACCTCGTTTTCTTCTTCCTTTGCAAAAAGAGTAATGGTCATGAGGTAATTTCCCTGGTCCCCTATGTCCGCCTGAAAGGATAAGGGAATTAACATGGACTTAGAATCCACATAACAGCCCCGCTCATCCTGCCTTACTGTTATCTCCTGCTGAAACTCCGGACCGGGAATGAAACCGGTATTCAGTTCCGGCAGGCTGCACGAATGAGACGACTTAAAAGACTTCTCCGTGAAAAAGCCAAAGTCTCCGCCGGATTCATAAGACCGGGATGGTTTCACATTGATTTCCTTTTCCTTCACAGCCTCAGTCTGATAAAAAACATATTTTGTCATGAAATACTCCCTTTTTTCTGTATTAGAATGGTTAACCTGCTTTTAAGAAAGGGCTGATGCCAGATCTGCAACAGCCCCATGTTCTTATTGAGCAATAAAATCTCCGGAATCAATCAGTTTCTGTTTTTCATCCAGAATCTCCTGATATCCGTTATCTAAATATTCCTTACAATATTTCTCATACTTTGCATCCAGCTCCTCTGGTTTGCATGTAATCATATCTACATAAAACTCCTGCCACATGGCTGTTAAATCTGCTGCATACTCTCCGGTTGCCTCAACACTCTTGATGAAAACAGGGCTGACCAGTCCATATTGTTCCACTTCCCTGGCATAATCATAGGATTGTTTCACCAGATCTTCATATCCAGCAGGAGCTAACATCCTGGTATTGGCTTTCAGGTTTTTCGCCTCATCACCGTAGTCAGTCATCTCAGTAACCAGACACCAGTAATCCTTGTTGTTATTGTTGGACAGCTTGGATTCTCCCTTAAAATCCTTGACAGGTACTGCAATCTTGTCGGAATCCAAAGTATAATTGGCGCCCTCCACACCGTTTTGCAAATAGAAGAGATTTTCAGGCTGGGACATCCAGTTTAAAAACATCCAGACTGCTGCTCTTTGCTTTTCATCTGTTTTAGAGTTGATTCCCATTACCATTCCATATGGAGGATATTTATAATAATACGGATGGCTGTCTTTTGGTGACAGGGCGGTAGGACTTAAAACGGAAACTTCGGCCCCTGGATCGTTTGCCTTTAAACTGTTTATCACATCTGTGTTTGCAGAAATATAGAAGGAATAGGTTCCTACATTTCCAGCAACAAAGTCGGCCTTCCATGCGGCATCATCTGCATTTAGGTAAAACTCTGGATCAAGGATTCCATCATTAAATTCCTGATTCATGGTTTTTAAGTAAGCTTTCGTCGCACTCCATGTAAGAGGTGCAACATTCAGATCCAGATAAAGATTCAATTCCTTTTTATCCGGTGAAGCGCTGATAAATGGATACTCGTAGGTATAGCTCTTATTCACGATCTGGGCTCCCAGCTTGCCAAGCCCGGCTTCCTTCCACGCTTTGGCTGCCTCCTTAAGTTCCTCTCTTGTGGCAGGTTTCTGTTTTCCTGCTTTATCCAGCCAGTCCTGCCGGATCAGAGTCACCCAGTTATAATAAATTGGATTTCTCTGTGCAAAGAAGAATGTATTTTTCCCATCCAGCTTTCCGTATTGATTGATTATTTTTTCTGCATTCTTATAATAGTCGGGTGCATAGTACTTTATTTCATCAAGGTCCAGTTCCTGCATGGCGCCCTCGGAATTGTAGTTTACCGCCTGGGGCATGTCATAATGGAAAATGATATCAGGGGCATTGCCGGCAGCAATCATCTGCATGTAATCCGCAATCTCTTTCTGCCTGTTGATTGCCACATACTGGACTGTCACGTTGTATTTATCGCCAAATTCCTTTTGAATCCAGTTGGTGTAATAATTATTTGCGGGATCCCAGCCTTCGAAACCTCTGTCATACACAGGGATCTTGATGGTTACTTTTTCTGGAAAGCCCTTGGAATAATCTGTGTAACTTTTTCCCTCCGTTTTTGATGCGGTTTCTTCCGCCTGAGTCGTTTCTTCTATCTTTTTCTCTTCCAGGGATTCAAACGCATCCTTTTTGGCATTGCATCCGGACATCAGCGCTGCTGTCATTGCAAAGATAGTCCCCCACGCCACAGCCCTTTTTAAAGTCATCCTTTTCCTCATGAATATCCTCCTTTTCTTTCTTATCATTATCATCAGCCTTTTACTGCACCTATCATGGTTCCCTGTACAAAATATTTTTGTATAAAGGGATAGATGCAGATAATGGGCAATGTTGCAAATATAATGCAGGAAGCCTTTAACACCTCCGGATTTGTTATCTGCCCTGCCGCATTTCCGCCCTCTGCCTTAAAGGATTCGCTGGCAGCGACCACCAGATAATAAAGCTTCAGCTGCAGCGGCCGTAAATCTACGCGCTGCTTGATATAGAACAGTGCATCGGAATAGGCATTCCAGCGGCCCACAGCGTAAAACAGAGAAATAGTTGCTATAATGGGTTTGGAAAGCGGTACCACAATATAACTTAATATCTTAAAATGACTGGCACCGTCTATTAAAGCAGACTCAATCAGGCTGTCAGGAATAGAAGCCTTGAAATTATTTTTCATAATCAGGAAATTATAGGCTGCAAAGGACAAAGGCAGGATCATACACCACCAGGTATCCAGCATATGCAGATTATTCATCAGTAAATAATCCGGTATGGTACCGGCAGTGAAATACATGGTGAACATAATTAAAAAAGTCATGATTTTTCTGCCTTTCAGCTGAACCCGGCTTAAGGCATAGGCAGCGCTTATGGTAAGAAACGTTCCGATCGCCGTAAAGGAAACCGTTACAATTATGGATACATACAGGGATCTTACAATGGATGCATCCTGCAAAACTTTTCTGTATGCTTCAAAGTTAATTCCTTTTGGAAGCAGAAAGATCTTATTTGCTATGACATAGGCTTCCTTGCTGACGGACTTGGCAAATATATGAATAAACGGAAGCAGGCATGTCATGGATATCACAAGGAGCAGAACATGAAAAAATAAGTCAGTCACAAAATCCCTTCTTCTCGCTCTTGTCTGATTTTTGCTCATTGTCTTTCCCTCCTTATATGAGACCATCTTCACCCAGCTTTTTGGCTATGAGATCAGCCCCCACCACAAGAGCCAGACCAATCACCGACTGGAACAGTCCCAGCGCGGTGGCTTCGCTGAATTTGCCGCTTTCAATTCCCCAGCGGTAGACTAAAACCGGAATGGTTGTTGTAAATTCTGTTGCCTTGGCATTGGCCAGGGCGTATATCCGTTCAAAAGAACCTCCCATCAGCTTTCCCAGATTCATGATCAGCAGTGTTACGATAGTGCTTCGTATGCATGGAAGTGTCACGTGAATGCACTGTTTAAACCTTCCCGCACCATCCACTCTGGCCGCCTCATAAAGCTCAGAATTCACGCCAGTAATCGCAGCCAGATAGATAATGGTTCCCCACCCCATGGACTGCCATACTCCGATGAACACATAGCTGATCAGCCACCAGGTATTCTCCTGAAGAAATGAAACCGGACTATGACCGGCATTCTTAATGAGAACATTCACCACACCGCTGCTGACAGAAAAAAGGGAATAACCAATTCCTCCGATAATAACCCATGATAAAAAATGAGGCAGATATAGAAGTGTCTGCATAACACTTTTAAAATACCTGTTTTTGATTTCATTGAGGATCAGAGCTAAAATAATTGGCATTGGAAAACCAAAAACCAGATCCAGGATGTTTAACAACAGAGTATTGGTTAATGCCTGACCAAAATCCCTCTTGCCAAAAACCTTTTGAAATATGGAAAATCCCACCCAGTCACTTCCGGCATACCCCTTAGCCACCTTATAATCCTTAAATGCAATGGACAGTCCGCTGTATGGCAGGAATTTGAAGATCAGAATAAAAAGCATGGGAAGAACCATGAGTACGTAAAGCTGCCAGTCCCTTTGTAAATAACGAAGAAACTGGTTCCTGTTTTTCTGTTTTATTTGACCGCGACCTGCCCTTATTTCAGATTTAACCATAATATCCTCCCATCTCCCCGAATATCCATAACTATATTATAAAAAATGCACAATTCAGTTTCCAATCAATTCAACCTGTAAACTATGCAGTTTCAATCATTTATTATTACGGTACACGGAAAAGTCACAGCATTTTTTCCTTATTTTTCAAGCAATCCTGAAAATTTTATTATTTTATGGCTTTCTTTTTAATTATTCAGGTAATTATTGAATCGTTATTGATTGAAATAAGAATTAGATATCATGTATAATTACAGAAGTGAAATAAGGAGGTATCAGGAATATATGTCTAAAAAGAAAAAGACTGTTATAGAATTCAGAGATTATGATTTGCCAGCTCACTTTCCCGTTCTTCTTCTGACTGGAGATCACTGGAGAATTTCCGATGTTCCATCCGGGCGCCTCCATATCCATAACTGCCTGGAGATCGGGGTATGCGAGACAGACTGGGGAACGATTAAATTTGAAGATACCACTTACCCTTTTTATGCGGGAGACGTCACTGCCGTATCCTGTGACATTCCCCACACTACATACAGCGCACCTGGAACCAACAGCAAATGGTCTTATTTATTCGTGGATATGGGCGAGCTTCTCCACCCATTCTTTTCTGGTACAGATCTTCATAACGTAGAACTCTTCTCCTTTTTGGAACATCACTTAAGTCTGATTATGGGAAAAACAAAATATCCGGTTATTTATTCCATTGTCACCGAAATAATTGAAGAGTTGAAAAAGAAAGAACCTGGTTATGAGCTTGCTGTCCGGGGACTCTTTCTGGCACTGGCAGCCAATCTTATGAGAGCTGCTTCCTTAAACCATAAGAAAAAAGACCAGACGCCTGAAAATGCGCTGGTCATTGCACCGGCTCTGGAATTTATCCGGTATCATTATATGGAAGACTTTCCCATGGAACAGCTTGCCGCCTTATGCAGCTTAAGCCCTGCCCATTTCAGAAGGCTGTTTTCTTCTATCATGGGTAACAGCCCCTTAGAATACTTAAACACCACCCGCATCAGAAAAGCAGCGGATTTGCTGCGCATGACGGAAGAATCCGTTTTAAACATTTCCGAGCGGGTGGGGTACCACTCCATCTCAAGCTTTAACCGGCATTTCCTTGCCACCATGGGAGAAACTCCCAAAGACTGGCGAAAACAGATGTCTATCCTGAAGGACCAGTCGCTGTTTAAATACAATGGCTGGATGTACGCGGAGGTTTTGAAGAAAAATTAACCGCCTGTTCATTATGCTTACTTTGTATCTATTACTTCCTTTGCCATAGCCGTCAGAGAATTTAATTCAACATTTTCATATGTAAACAGAAGATAATCAATGCCATTCTCGGACCAAATTACTGATTTAAACAGCTTGCGTTCTTCCTGATCAGATCCATAGCTGATCATCAGTTTTCCTTCTTCCTGAAGTTTCTTATCTTCTTCGGAAGGTTCCTGCCCCTCCGGCAGGAATACGTACTGTGTTTCAACAGAATTCAGTTCAACGCCCTGATAAACCTCTTTCTGGCCTGGCTGATCTCCTTCGGAAATTTCATCCTGATGCACGTGGCTGGCCAGAGTGACCTGTGGATTTTCCCCATATTCAGCGTATGCTTCTGTATAGGTAATAACCTGATTATTATTTTCATCGACTCCCTTTACCTGTGTGATAGCACCTTTTACAAATGCCATGCCATTTGTGAAATTGTCAGGTATTTTTGGAGAAACTTTCATCTGTGTTTTTGACAATTCACGTAATTCCGTTATAGAATTTACATTTTTGTCACTTCCACTGACTAAACCAGTGATTTTACCGGCTGCAACCGCTGTAACCGTTCCTAATACGGTAATAACTACCATTGCTGTAAATGCTGCTGCTAATTTATTTTTACGAAATTTCATAAAATTACTCCTTTTTTTTAATTTTTTATGGATTTCTAAAAGCCGCCGTTCTTCGTCCATATGCGGGGTTATGGAATCCAGTTCTGTCTTTATGTAACGTTTTAGATTATCCTCTGAGGTCCTAGCCATGGCAAATCCCCCTCTCCTTTTCCCCTTCCGTGATGTTTTCAGCTTCCAGAAGACTCTTTAACAGTTTCCTTGCCTTAAACAGGCGGGATTTCACTGTGCCCTCCATCGTTCCGGTTACCCTGGCGATCTCCTTCGTGCTTAACTCATTGTAGTAATACAAAAGAATCACCGTACGGTATTTTACATCAAGTCTTTTGAGCGCATCACGGATCTGTGCGGCAGTCTCTGCCTCAAGAACCGCTCCTAACGGTCCTTTCTCCCTTTCATCTTCCTGAATCCACTCCGCTCGGACCTGATCTTCCTCCTGGTCCAGAATACCTTCAAATGAGAGCTCGGACCTGCCCTTCTTCCTTTTCTCAGTCCGCCAGGCAGTTCTCACCAGAATCTGATAGAGCCATGGTTCAAATCGTTCCGGTTCTCTTAATTTATCTCTGTGAAGAAAGCATTTTACAAAGGTCTCCTGCAGGATGTCCTCACTGTCAGACCGGTTGCCAGTGATAAAATACGCCATACGGTATAGCTTACTGGAACAGGAACGGTATAACTCGTCAAATGCAGCTTCGCTTCCGCCAAGCATGCGTTCCACCAAAGCCTTCTTTTCTTCGTTCATAACCTGTTTCCTTTCCTTTTTTAGATGCATCTATATACTTAGAGTCATTAAAACCCTAAACGGTTCATTTTTTTATTTATAAATTATACTTCGGCTTGTATCTGCCAGTCAAAAGAAATATAATAGGGCGTGATAATGTAAAAAAATGAAAAATCGGAGGACAGACGAATGCCGCGTATATTTTTAGTTGAAGACGATAAGGCAATCGCTAAAAACCTTATGCTTTTGCTGAGCTCAGAAGGCTTTACAGTCACCCACGCCTCTTCCCAGGGGGAGGCTCTTGCCTTACTTGCCTGGAATAAATCTGACCTGGCACTCATTGATATTTCTCTGCCTGATGGAAATGGGTTTATTGTTTGCTCGGAGTTGAAAGAAACCCAGGATATTCCGGTTATCTTTCTGACGGCTTCCGGAGATGAAGCCAGTGTGGTTACCGGGTTAAATATGGGCGCAGATGACTATATTACAAAGCCTTTCCGTCCCCGGGAATTAATAGCACGAATCAAAACCTCTCTTCGAAAAAGCGGGCGTACCAGGCCGGATTATGAGATTTGCGGGCTTCATGTGGATACAGCAAGCGGTATCGTGAAAAAGAACGGCTGTGAAGTTTTTCTTTCCCCATTGGAATACCGTCTTTTGCTGGTGTTTCTAAACAACCCCAAACAGATTATTACAAGGGGATTGCTGCTTGACGAATTGTGGGACGCAGCGGGCGAGTATGTCAATGACAATACACTGACTGTGTACATCAAACGTTTACGGATGAAGATAGAGGACCACCCGGTAAGCCCGCAGATTATTCTGACCGTCCGTGGAACAGGGTATCGATTGGGGGGCGGCCATGCTTCGGAATAGAGAGTTTCGTCAGTTTGCCATTTTGTTCTCCTTCATAGCAGCAATCACAGTTATTCTTGGATTTGCAATCAGCAGGTTGGCAGGAATCCTTGCCGCCTCTTCTTCTGTTGCCTTTGGAACAGCATTTTTTGCATTTACCAGCGCCCGTTATAAAAACCTTGCCCGGATTTCAGCCCAAATTGACCTTGTACTTCATAATGCAGATCATCTCTATATCGGCGAATCAGACGAGGGCGAACTTTCCATACTGCACAGCGAGATAGCAAAAATGACGCTGCGTATCCGGGAGCAGAATGAAGCGCTTAAAAAAGAAAAGAAACATCTTGCCGATTCACTGGCTGACATAGCTCACCAGCTTAAAACCCCGCTCACATCCGTAAACCTCATTGTGTCATTACTGGCAGACAGTCCGGAGGGAATCCAGAAGAAGGCACTTTTGCGGGAAATGGAAGGGTTGCTTATACGAATGGACTGGCTCATTACCACTCTGTTAAAATTATCCCGCTTAGACGCAGGCATTGTGGAGTTTAAGAGGGAGCAGACTGAAGTAAACAGCTTAATCCACTCTGCACTCCACCCATTTCTCATCCAAATGGAACTTCACAATATAGATCTGCAAATCGAGGTTCCGGAAGGGCTGTTTATTGAGGGCGATCAAAACTGGCTTTCGGAGGCATTGCAGAACATTTTGAAAAATTGTATAGAAAGTACCGGCGGGATGGGACGGCTTCAAATTAACTGTACGGACACTCCGCTGTTTACCGGGATTACCATCCATGACAGCGGTACCGGTTTTAAAAAAGAAGATCTGCCCTGCCTGTTTGACCGGTTTTACCGTGGAAAAAAAGCAGACACTTCCGGATACGGGATTGGACTGTCTCTCTGTAAGAGGATAATAACAGGCCATGGTGGTACGATTACCGCCAAAAACCATCCCGAGGGCGGGGCTGTTTTTACCATACGTTTCCCAAAGTGACGAATCTCTCACCCGAAAGTCACCAGGATGTAAGTGAAAAGTTCTATTATATGGGTAAACCATGAGAAAGGAGACTTACATAATGGAGTTCTTAAAGATTGAAAATCTGTGCAAGGTCTACGGAAAAGGCGAAAACCAGGTTACCGCACTTGACCATGTTTCTCTTACAATCGAAAAAGGTAGTTTTACTGCTGTCATCGGTTCCTCCGGCTCAGGCAAGTCCACATTGCTTCATATCATCGGGGGCGTAGACGTGCCTACAAGCGGAAAGGTCTATTTAGATGGGCAGGATATATACGCCCAAAACAATGAAAAACTGGCAATCTTCCGCAGGCGCCAGGTCGGTCTGATTTACCAGTTTCATAACCTCATCCCCACTCTCAATGTGGTGGAAAACATCACCCTACCTGTCCTGATGGACAAACGGGCAGTCAATGAGGAGCGGCTGAACGATCTGCTTAACATGCTTGGACTTGAGGACCGGAAAACCCACTTACCCAATCAGCTTTCCGGCGGCCAGCAGCAGCGCGTTTCCATCGGACGCGCTTTAATGAACGCCCCTGCTGTTATGCTTGCGGACGAACCCACCGGCAGTCTTGACAGCCGAAATGGACATGAAATTATCAGACTGTTGAAAGAAAGCAATAAAAAATATGGTCAGACGCTTATTCTCGTCACTCATGATGAAAATATAGCCCTGCAGGCAGACCGCATTATCGGCATATCAGACGGCATAGTCACGCGGGATGAGAGGCTGGTGCAGTCATGAATATTTTTAACAAAGTTACCTTACAGAGTATGAAGAAGAACCGTACCAGAACGATTGTCACGATAATCGGAGTTGTTTTATCTGCCGCCATGATCACGGGAGTCGCGGCCTTTGGCACCTCTCTTTTAAATTTTCTTGTAAGGGCTTCAACTGTAAAGCACGGGGGATGGCACGTTGAGTTTTTAGATGCAAATTCCTCATTTATCCAGGAACGGGCGCATGACAAGGGAGTTAAAAATACTGCGGACTTTGAAAATATCGGCTATGCCGTGCTTGACGGAGCAAAGAGCCCCGAAAAGCCCTATCTCTTTATCGCTGGATTCGGAGAGGATGCCTTTCATACTCTACCCATAAACCTGATTTCCGGCAGGCTTCCTGAAAACAGCAGTGAAATTCTCATCCCGGCCCATGTAGCAGCAAAAGGCGGTGTCCGGTTCAAGGTTGGCGATACGCTTTCCCTTTTCGTTGGAAACCGTGTTGAAGGAAACAAAGGTCTTAATCAGCACAATCCCTATCAGTCGGGGGAATATCCGGGATCTGTGAAAGAAACATTTGTGCCAACGGAAGAAAAAACCTACAAGGTTGTGGGCATCTGTGAAAGGCCTGGGTTTGAAGAACATTCTGCACCTGGATATACTCTGATTACAAAATCCGACAGTAAAGATCAGGCAGACAGCTTCAGCCTGTTTGTCACATTGAAAAACCCGCACAAAGTCAGGGCGTACGCTGGGCAAACAGCGGGTTCCTCTGCTTACGTCTTCAATGATTATTTACTGAGTCTCATGGGCATTTCGGACAACAGCCTGTTTAACATATTTCTGTATACAGTTGGCGGAATACTGGTTGCGATCATAATGACAGGTTCCATATTTCTAATTTATAACTCGTTCAACATCTCCCTGAGCGAACGCATACGCCAGTTTGGAATTCTCTCCTCCGTGGGCGCTACTGCAACGCAGCTGCGAAATTCAGTATTGTTTGAAGGACTTTGCATTGGTGGCATCGGCATACCCATCGGCGTAGTAACCGGTATAGGCAGCGTCTGGCTTCTGCTTCCTATTGTTGCAGGGAAACTTAAAAACATTCTCTACATAACTGTACCTTTGACCTTGTCCGTATCATTTTCTTCCATCGTTGCTGCGGCGGCAGTCAGTCTGGTTACCATTTTGATTTCAGCCTATATACCAGCCAGGAAAGCCGCAAACACCCCCGTAATGGAGAGCATACGCCAAACCAACGAGATTAAAACTGAATCAAAAGCCGTAAAAACAGCAAAATTTTCTCAACGCTTTTATAGTTTGGAAGGAACTCTTGCCCTTAAGAATTTTAAACGAAACAGGAAACGCTACCGCAGCATTGTTCTGTCCCTTGTCTTAAGTGTGGTTCTGTTTGTATCTGGAAATTCTTTTGGATCTGCATTAAAACGGCTTTCACAACAGTATATCGTAAATATAGACTATGATATCCTGTTTTCCTCTGTAGACATGGACAACAGCGAACTTTTTACTCTTTATAACAAACTGAAAACCGCTGATGGAGTCTATGAAAGCTCCTTCCAGGAGGTTTTCCCATATTTATGTACAGTTAAAACAGGCGATCTTTCAAACCGTTACCGGGAATATGCAGGTGATACATCAGACGGCGAAACGATTGATCTGCCAATGGACCTCCAGTTTATTCCTGACAGTGAGTATCAGGAATTCATAAGAAAATTGAACTTGCCGCCAGAAGTATATACCGGAGCAGGCGGTAAAATGATTGCCATTGCCAAACAACAGGTCGATCAAAAAGGCGCTCCGCCAGAAGTATTTGATCTGTTTAATGAACGTTCCATTCGTTGCAGTATCGCACCCGAAGCAAATGACCAGCCATCGATGGGACAGGAACAAAACATGGATATTACTTTTGTGGATACCTATCCGGTGGATCCCCCTCCAAAGCAATCTTCCACAGCCAGTCAGAATCTGTTTATGATGGTGGTGCCCTATTCAATAAAAGAGAGTTTTGAAACCCAGGATCTTCAGGCCAATGCAGGCCTGGCATTCCGGTCAAAGAATCCAACCCAGTCAGCAGCAGAAATGGAAGCAATGATTCAGAGCATTGGCATTACATCTGCATATACCCTGTACAATGTATACGGGATAATGGAACAATACCGCAGTATGTCCTTTGTTATTAATGTGTTTACTTATATTTTCGTCATTATGATATCACTGATTGCAGCCGCCAATGTGTTTAACACGATTTCCACCAATATCAGGCTTCGCAAAAGGGAACTGGCCATGCTCCGATCCATTGGAATGTCAGAACGTACCTTTAACCGGATGATGAATTTCGAGTGTATCTTTTATGGCATGAGGACACTGTTATTCGGGCTCCCACTAGCGGGAATCGTCTCATGGCTGATTTACAAAGGAATGGCATCTGCAGAAAAGATGGAAAATTTCGAATTTCTATTCCCCTGGAGCAGTATGGCTGTGAGTACATTTGGCGTGTTCTTTCTTGTATTTATTACAATGACGTATTCCACCCGTAAGATTAAAAAAGAAGATATCATTGACGCACTTCGGGATGAAATGACTTGATTGATTTTAATCACAACCTCTCCGTCTATAACCGACAAAAAAAGAAGAATCAAAGGTGTATCGTCTCTGATTCTTCTTTTTTATTCTGTTAAACCGGACTAATCATTGAGGCATCAGACTTTACCGCTTCTTTCTTAAAAATCTCCATAAACTCTTCTCCGGTAATGGTCTCTCTTTCCAACAGATACTCTGCAATTTCATGTAGCTTGTTTAAATTGTTCTTTAAAATCTCATAAGCCTTCTGGTGCTGCTGCCGCACAATTCCTATCACCGCTTCATCAATCCGCTTTGCGGTATCAGGGGAACAGGCAAGGGAAGTATCTCCGCCCAGATACTGATTGGTCACTGTCTCAAGCGCGACCATATCAAACTCATCGGTCATGCCGTAACGGGTAACCATGGCCCTTGCAATTCTTGTAGCCTGTTCAATATCATTTGATGCACCGCTTGTGACTGTCTGAAAAATCAGCTCCTCTGCTGCCCTTCCGCCGGTAAATGTAGCAATCTTATTTAACGCCGCATCCTTAGTCAGAAGATGGCGTTCTTCCTCATCTACCTGCATGGTATATCCAAGTGCTCCTGAGGTTCTTGGTATAATGGTAATTTTATGAACTGGTGCGGATTGTGTCTGGGAAGCTGCAACCAGAGCATGCCCCACTTCGTGGTATGCAATGATCTTCTTTTCTTCCACATTGACAGAGGCGTCCTTTTTCTGATATCCGGCGATGACCACTTCCACGCTTTCTTCCAGATCAGTCTGAGTCACTGTTTTCCTGCCCATGCGGACAGCTCTTAAAGCAGCCTCATTAATCATATTTGCCAACTCCGCTCCGCTTGCACCTGAGGTGGCAAGGGCGATTCCATGAAAATCCACGTCATCGGAAAGTTTCACATTTTTGCCATGTACTTTTAAAATGGCTTCCCGCCCGTTTAAATCCGGCAGTTCCACGGGTATCCGGCGGTCAAAACGGCCGGGGCGGAGAAGAGCCTTATCTAAGGAGTCCGGACGGTTGGTTGCTGCCAGAATCACAACTCCTTTTTTACCGTCAAACCCATCCATCTCAGCAAGAAGCTGATTAAGCGTCTGTTCCCTCTCGTCATTGCCGGAAAAACCAGCGCCGTCTCGTTTCTTTCCAATGGTATCAATCTCATCAATAAATACGATACAGGGAGCTTTTTCACCGGCCTGTTTAAATAAATCCCTGACCTTTGAAGCTCCCATACCTACAAACATCTCTACAAATTCCGAACCTGATATGGAAAAAAATGGGACATGGGCTTCTCCTGCCACTGCTCTGGCAAGAAGGGTTTTACCTGTTCCGGGAGGTCCCACAAGCAGGGCTCCTTTTGGAAGCGAGGCTCCGATGGAAGCATATTTACCGGGATTATGAAGGAAATCCACAATCTCCTTTAACGCTTCCTTGGCTTCTTCCTGACCGGCTACATCAGTAAAATCCTTTCCGGTTTCAGATTCCGCATAAATCTTCGCATTGGATTTACCAAAAGACATGGTATTTCCACCCATCCTCTTTTGCATCTGACCGGATAAAAAGTTACCCAGAAATACAAAAATCAGTATGGGAACAATCCAGGTTAAAAGAATGGAAACCAGGGGAGACATCTGCTGAACAATGGTCTTTTCAAATTCTACATTGTGGGCGATCAGCCTTTCTGTCAGCGTTTCATCAGGCCAGATCCCCGTCTTGTAAACGGCATAGACCGGTTTTCCCTCCCAGTCCTTTTTCCCTGTATCGGATTTAAACTGGATCTCCGTTTCAGTTTTGGCAACTGCCTGAATCTTTCCCTGATCCACCATCTCTAAGAATGTGCTGTAGGGCACCTCAGTCACTGCTTTTGACTGGATCCACGGCACAGCCATTGCATTGAATAAAATCATCAGTATCAATACAATCATGTAGTAATAAATAAATGGTTTCTTATGGTTCTTTCCAGAATTCCCATCATCTTTTAATCCCATCGCGCTCCTCCTTTTTCTTTTGAATCCGGTTTAATACCGATTCCGTAAAAACACATGCCTGATCTAAATCTTCTTTATTGGGATGGAGCATGGCATCTTCATAGGCTGCTATCATCTCCCTGATCTGGGGCGTATCATGCTGTGCCCGCATCTGTCTGCACTTCTCCAGAACTTTAGGTCCCATCTTACCTCCGCATAAAAAGCATCCCAGGTACTCACTATCTTCCGGCAGAAAAACAGAAACCTGCTTTTCCACCTGCTTTAAATATTCTTTATTTTCAAATATTCCGCAGGTACCAAACAAAGCGATCTTTTTGTCATGGAGGTCGGAGAGGAAATCAATCACTTCTGTTGTACATATTCCCCTGTTGTTCCAGAATCCTACAAAATACGTATCTGCTTCTTCTCCATGGTACTCCTCCAGATTAACAATATCCTTTGATTTTCCCGGAAGCGCTTCGAAAATCTTCATGGCTACCTTCTGAGTGTTTCCGGTTTTACTTGTATACACAACTAAATAGTCCATATATTTCGCCTCCTATATCAATAAAATATACTAAAACCTTGCATTTATCAATAGATTCCGGTAAATGTTAATACAATTTATTATTCTTTTAGAATTTATACTTCTTCTTTTATAATAAAAAATGAGGATGGTACAGATAAATTTCTGCAACATCCTCCATGCATTTCCGATTATAAATTTGCCGCCGCTTCTTTCATAATTCTCTTAGTCTCGTCCAAATCTTCCTGAGTATGTGCAGCTGATAAAAACAGAATCTCAAACTGAGAGGGCGCTGTGTATATTCCATGCTCAAGGAGATAATGAAAATACGTTGCATACATACGCGTATCCGATTTTAAAGCAGATTCATAATCCACCACCGGATGTTCCGCAAAAAATACGCTGAATAAGGAACCCGCCTGGTTAACCTGTGCCTTTGGAAGTACCTCTTTTAAAGTCTGCACCAGTGTATCCGCTTTTTTCTCAAGAGAGGAATAGAGATCCGGCCGTTCCATCAGGGCTTTCACAGTTGCAATTCCTGCCGCAGTTGCAATGGGATTTCCCGACAGTGTTCCTGCCTGATATACCTTTCCAAGAGGCGATACAACTTCCATAATTTCCTTACGTCCGCCGTAAACCCCCATAGGCATGCCGCCTCCCGCAATTTTACCAAGAGTAGTTAGATCAGGTTTCACCTTATAATATTCCTGTGCGCCCCCAAGCGCCATACGGAAACCAGTAATCACCTCGTCAAATATTAAAAGGGCTCCATACCTGGTTGAAATATCTCTTAGAAATTCAAGAAAACCAGGTTTTGGAACAACCAGCCCCATATTAGCTGCAACAGGCTCCACCACAATGGCAGCGATCTCCCCGGGATACTGACGAAACAGCACTTCTACCGTATCTTCCTGATTGTAACCAGCTAACAGCGTGTGCTTCGTATAGGACTCAGGCACACCTGCACTGTCCGGCGCGCTGCCTGTCAGGGCTCCGGAACCTGCCTTTACCAGAAGTCCATCGGAATGTCCGTGATAGCACCCCTTAAATTTAATGATCTTATCTCTTCCCGTAAAACCCCTTGCAGCACGAATGGCGCTCATCACAGCTTCCGTTCCGGAGCTGACCATTCTCATCATTTCCATGGAAGGAATGCATTGTGTGATCAGCTTTCCAAGCTCCAGCTCTCTTCTCGTAGGTGCACCATAGGACAAACCGGAAAGACAGGCCTCTCTGACTGCTTCTACCACGGGCTTATATGCATGCCCCAGAATACAGGGCCCCCAGGAATTCACATAATCAATATATTCATTTCCATCTTCATCAAAGATATGGGATCCTTCTGCTTTTTTAATAAAAACGGGAACTCCTCCTACAGAACCAAAGGCTCTTACAGGGCTGTTGACCCCGCCTGGAAAACAGTTTCCAGACTCTTCAAATAGTTTTTTTGACTCTTCTGTGTTCATCGTAATTTACTCCTTTTCCCTGCACCAGTCCTGACAAATGACTTCTGTCAGCCCTGAAATACTGTATACCGGTGCAATTAAATCTGCTTCTCTTCCATACCGTTCAAGTGCCTTTGCAGTGATATCGCCAATGCAGACCACCTTTAAAGAAGCAAGAAAGGAAAGGGTTTTTTCTCTTGCTCCCTGGAAAAATGCATCTACACCCGAAGCACTGGCAAATGTTAAATAATGAAGGGGAGCCAATACCTTTTCCAAACTCTCCTGTTCCCCTTTTTTTAACGCCACATCATAAAGCACAATATCATCATAAAATACCCCGGCTTCATCAAGAACCCGGTTAAGTTCCGGTGATCCGCCTCCAGACCTTGGAATAAGCAGCCGGTCTTCTTTTGTAAGCAGGGGTCTTAATCCTTCTGCAAGATCCTTTACCTGATAGCAGTCAGGGATATAATCGGCATGAAAACCGGCCTTAAGCAGTTCATCTCCCGTACCTTTCCCAATTGCTGCAAACCTTATGGTTCCCAGTGAACGCAAATCATAACCGCCTTCAAAAAGCCCGTTAAAAAATTCCCTCACTGCATTGGCGCTGGTAAACACCAGCCAGGAGTAGGACTTAAGTTTTTTATATGCTTCCTTCATCGCCTCGCCGGATCGGTAGGATTTAGTGGATAAAGTCAATACACGGTCAGTCATTCCTCCCAATTTTAAAAGTTCCTGGCGAAGCCTTCCTGCAAACGATTCTGTTCCGGTAATGCCGATCCGGCAGCCCTTTAACGGCAGACTTAACGTAGAGGAAAAATCCAGAGCTGCCACATCTCCTGCCACAATAATTGCAGGACTTTTTATTTCTGCCTGTTCTGCCCAGCTTTCAATATCTGCAAGAGTTCCCCTCACCGTTCTCTGTTCCGGAAGAGTTCCATTTTCAATCACGGCTGCCGGTGTGTCCTCTGGTTTTCCATTTTTAATGAGTCCATGGACAATCAGGGAAAGATTGGAAAGACCCATTAAAAATACCAGAGTTCCGGAAAGCTTTGCGAAGGAATCAAAATCAGGAGGAAGTGTCCCATTATCAGAAAGTGTATGTCCTGTCATCACATGAAAACTCCGGCTCACCGCTCTGTGTGTTACGGGAATCCCCGCCATGGAAAGTGCTGCTACCGCTGAGGTCACACCGGGAACCACCTCAAAGGGGATACCCGCTTCTGAAAGTGCCAGAATCTCCTCTCCTCCCCGTCCAAATACAAAAGGATCTCCTCCTTTTAAACGTACCACGTTTAAGCCTTCCTCTGCCAGTTCCACTAAGAGGCGATTAATCTCCTCCTGTTTCATGGAATGGGCGCCTGCCCGTTTTCCCACATATATCTTTTTGCAATGGTCCGGCACCTCATCGAGGAAATAATCCGAAGCAAGGGAGTCATAAACCAGCGCATCGCAGCTTCCAAGCCGGTTTAATCCTTTCTGGGTAATGAGACCTGGATCTCCCGGTCCTGCACCAACTAAGTATACCACTCCATTTTTCTTCATGACATCCTCCATTTTCAATTAAAGTCTCTTTGCAGCCTGTTCTGCCAGACTGTCCAGTTCCTCTGTTTTTCCCTGGAGATGGATTTTTTTAACCTGGTCCTCTTTCCTGCTGATTCCAAAGACCTCGATCTGTCCTTCTTTTATACGGGAATAAACTCCCACCGGTTCATGACAGCCTGCATTTAAAAGCTTCAATATCTTCCGCTCCAGGGTAAGGCATAACCTGGCGTCCTTATTCTCAATTGCCGAAATCTCCGGCCAGTTCTCCATACCCAATCTTCCTTCTACAGCCAGAATACCCTGTCCTCCAGCCGGAATCATGGTCTCACAGTCAAAATAATGGTAATGAAAGGCAGGATCTGACTGAATACCCAGGCGCTTTAATCCTGCTGCTGCAAGGATAATTCCATCGAAATCCCCTTCCATAAGCCGCTTTAGGCGTGTCTGTACATTGCCTCTTAAATTCTCACACCGTACCGGAATCCCCTTCCATAAGGAACTTCCGATCTCTTCGATCTGAATCCTTCTGCGTAAGCTGGAAGTACCAATGATAATCTCATCTTTTTTATTTAAGTCACTGTCTTTTAAGGTGATCAGCACATCTCTCGGATCCTCACGCTCAGGAACCGCCACAATACCAAGGCCCTCCTTTAAATCCATGGGAAGATCCTTTGCGCTGTGAACAGCTAAATCAATCTCTCCCTGCAGGAGCGCATCTTCAAACTCTGTTACAAACACGCCTTTTCCGCCAAATTCCAAAAGCGGCTTATTGAGTATCCGGTCCCCTTCTGTCTGCTTTTTCACCATCTGGGCTGTAACCCCGGGAGAAACTCTTATCAAAGCATCCGCAACCAGCTGGGTCTGGGCCACAGCAAGTGCACTTTTTCTGGTTCCTATGCGTATTATATCACTGTTCATGTTCCCCAAGTTTCCTTTCTATCAGTTCTATGGCCTGCTCTCTGGTAAATACTCCGCCCTGCCTGATTCCCTCTTTTACCATGGTCTTAAAAATCTCAGTTCTGACCGCAAGGGAGGGTACCTTTTCCTTTACCAGCTCCCGGTACGTGCCAAGCTGGCCGGCAAGCATTCCAAATCCTGAGGGAATTGCCTCTTTAAACCTTTTTTTTAAGTATTGGGCAATGGTAGGAGAACTGCCTCCTGTGGATATCCCTACTACAATATCCTCCTCCTTAATCAAAGCCGGAAAAATAAAACTGCATTCTTCCTGTACATCCACCACATTCACAGGAATCTTCTGACTCCTGCAAAAAACAGATATGTGTCTGTTCAGTACTTCATCTGAGGTTGCGGCAATTACAAAATCCGCCTCCTGAATATCCTTATCTTCAAATCCACGCTTAATAAGAGTCATGGTTTTCCCACACCGGGAAGCAAGCTGTTCCATCTCAGGAATTATCTCCACGGCAACCACGGTAATTTCCGGCCCGAAGTCCTTTAACACAAGTGCCTTTCTATAAGCCACCATACCACCGCCTGCAATCAGGCACTTTTTTCCTTCAAGCTCTATAAAAAACGGAAAATAAGCCATTGTCACTCCTCCCTCATCCAGTCCTTTAAGCCATCTAAAGTACGAAGCACCACCTTTAACTCTTCACTGGTAACATGATCCCGAATTCGGTATAAAAGGGTATCAAGCCTCTTTCCGGACAATGCCTCTTTTAATTCTTCCATTTGAGAAATGTAAGGGTGAAACAAAACTTCCTTTAACGCTCCATCCAGTTCTTCTTCCATAATCTCTCTGGCACAATCCAGTTCTTTCAGCTTGATTTCTGTATTGTTCTTAGATAATGTTTCAAAATAATCAATGTCATATAAAGTGAGGCCGGGAATCTCCCTGATATCAGGGTCCATATCAACCGGAACCGCTACATCAATAAAAAGCCGCTCTTTTCCTGGCTTGATCCATTTGTCCAGTTCCTCTCTGGTCACAGTATAGTGAGGTCCTGACGTTGCGCTGATCACCACATCCATATCATCTATATGTTTGTAACGTTCTTTGTAATCCACTTCCCGGATCCGGTCGCTGTCCACTTTCAGCAACAGGTCTGAGGAATGGGTTCTCACTGTTCCCGTCACCCGGATTCCAGGCTTACATAACAGATTCTTGGTTATGGTGCTGCCCATCTTTCCGGTCATGCCGATGACCATTACGTCTTTGTACTCTCCCTCCCTGTTTAAATGAAATACTTCATTCGCAACAAGTGTTGCTATAGAAAGAGGGGTTCTGGAGAGTCTGGTATCCGTTTTAATCCGTTTTGCTGCAGCCATTGCTTTTTGAAATAACACATTCAGCTCATAATCTGCAGCCCCAATTTCTTTGGAATACTGATAAGCTTCTCTTACCTGTCCCAGTATCTCATCTTCTCCTAAAACCATGGAATCAAATCCACAGGCAACCTTAAACAAATGACGGATGGCACTCTCTTCATTGTATACATTTAAATACTTGATTAACTCTCCAAGGCGCACTCCCTTTAAACCGGCAGCCTCCCGCTGGAGCTCACCAATAGCATATTTTGACCCCGAAACATAGATTTCACTGCGGTTGCAGGTACAAAGCACGACTACACCTGTTATAGAATCTTTATTCAATAGTCTGTCTATTAATTCAACCTTTTCTTTCGTACTGAAGGCAAACTTTTCTCTGATATTCACCGGAGCATTTTTATGGCTCACACTCATACAATACATGTTCTTTCCAGCTTTCTTCTCTTAACCTTGTAATTAAAACCACGTTCCTATTCTACCACAACCCCATACACAGGGCAATGGAGTGTTAAAACTCCGATTGCATTTTTTGAGATGCCATGTATAATAAGAGAAATACTTTTGAATAGGAGAACATGCATATGAAGATAAGAAGTGTAAAAACAGAAGATGCTGATCTGCTGATAAAAATGTTAAAGCAGCTGGATACGGAAACCAGTTTTATGATGTATGAACCTGGCGAACGGACAGCAACGGCTGATGATATGAAACATAGAATCGAACAGTGGGAAAAATCCGGTTCCCTTTTTCTTCTGCTGGAAAATGAGGGCGGTTTGGCTGGTTTTCTTTCAGCCTCCAGAGGAGAACCGCGAAGAATCCGCCACTGTGCCTATCTGGTCATTGGAATTTTAAACGAATACAGGGGACATGGGTATGGAACAATGCTTTTTCAGAAAATGGAGCAGTGGGCAAAAGAAAATAGCATAACAAGACTGGAACTGACCGTCATGGCTGAGAATGAGCAGGCACGCCATTTGTATGAAAAAATGGGATTTATCATCGAAGGGAAGAAAGAACGTTCCATGATTGTAGATGGTATAGCGGCTGATGAATATTATATGGCAAAACTTTTGTGAGCGAAATTGACTAAAGTCAGTCGTGACAAGATAAAATAGTCATGATACAGTGAACATAGAAAAGGAACAGCCGCCCACAAGGGGTTGACCTGTTAAAGAGATAGCGAAGCCACCAAGTAACCGCCAAGTATACCAGGGTGGTTTTTGCTATGTATTATTACTTACAATACGAAAAAATGAATGTAAGTAATGCCAAAATGAAAAGACCGGGACCATCCTATCATAACAGGATCCCCGGTTTTTCATATTATTCTTTTAAAGCACCTTGCTTAAGAACAGCTTCAGTCTGTCATTCTTTGGATTTGCAAAAAATTCTCCGGGCTCGTTCTCCTCCAGAAAATAACCGCCATCCATAAACATGACCCTGGTCGCCACCTCTCTGGCAAATCCCATCTCATGGGTAACAACCACCATGGTCATCTTTTCATCAGCCAGTTCCCGCATAACGGTCAGCACTTCTCCTACCATCTCGGGGTCCAGTGCAGAAGTCGGTTCATCAAACAGCATAACATCCGGATTCATACACAAAGCACGGACTATGGCAATTCTTTGCTTTTGCCCGCCGGAAAGCTGATTGGGATATGCATCTGCCCGGTCTGCCAGACCTACCTTATGAAGAAGCTTTATAGCCTGTTCTTTTGCTTCTTTTTCACTTTTTCCCTGCAATTTTACCGGTGCAATAGTTAAATTCTTTAAAATTGTCATATGAGGGAATAAGTTAAACTGCTGGAAAACCATTCCCATTTTCTGGCGGTGCTTGTCAATATCGGTTTTCTTGTCCACGATATCCGCGCCTTCAAAAAGAATATGACCGCCGCTGGGCTCTTCCAGCCTGTTTAAGCAGCGTAGGAATGTGCTTTTACCCGAACCGGAGGGTCCGATGACACAAACCACATCACCCTTGTAAATATCAACAGAAATGTCTTTTAACACTTCCATCTCACCAAATTTTTTTCCAAGATTCTGTACCTGAATCAGAGGTTTGTCC
This sequence comes from Bacillota bacterium, assembly GCA_023460575.1. Taxonomy (GTDB): domain Bacteria; phylum Bacillota; class Clostridia; order Lachnospirales; family Lachnospiraceae; genus Lacrimispora. The sequence continues at coordinate 15,559 of JAEWPQ010000294.1, read as the reverse complement.
ATATTATCAATGCTCACTTCTCTGCAGCCTCCTCTCCAGTACCTTTACCAGCTGTGAAAACATCATAACCATAACCAGATAAATGACAGCTACTGCGATCAGAGGCATAAATGCAGAATAGGTGCGGCTCTTAATGATATCTCCGCCTTTTGTTAAATCCTGCAGCCCTATGTAACCTGCAACTGAGGTTTCCTTTAACAGCACGATAAACTCATTGGCCAGGGTAGGAACTACATTTTTAAATGCCTGGGGCATAATGATAAACCACATGGTCTGGGCATAATTAAAGCCCAGACTCCTTCCTGCTTCAAACTGCCCCTTTTCAATGCTGCTGATACCGCTTCGGAAGATTTCTGCCACGTAGGCACCGGAGTTGATTCCGAATGCTACAACCGCAGTAAATACCTGTCCCGGATCATGAAAGGAAAAGATCACAAAATACATGATCATGAGCTGAACCACCACCGGTGTTCCACGGATTACCGTAAGATATATTCCGCAAATCCAGTTCAGTACCTTCAGCTTATGGGTGTTTTCATAGGTAGACCGGATAACTGCCACTAAAAATCCCAGCAGTATTCCGATTAAGACTGCAAAAAACGTAATTTTCAACGTATTCTGCAATCCATCGGTAATGTATTTCCAACGGTCATCTACGATAAAATTCTGATAGAAATCATCTCTAAGCTTTTCCCACATGGCACTCTTCCTTTATTCTTATTCTGCTGTGATGTATTTATCCACAATCTTCTGAAGCTCACCGGAATCTTTTAATTCCTTGATTGCAGCGTTCATCTTATCTAACAGTTCCGTATTGCCTTTTTTAACAGCAATGGCATATTCTTCTTCTGTAAATGCTTCATCAAGAATCTTTAAACCTGCGTTCTCTTTCACAAATACTTTTGCCGGTTCACGGTCAATCACAACTGCATCTATTTTTTCCTGGGTAAGAGCCATAACTGCTTCCATTCCCTTGTTATAACGATTGATTTTCGCGTCTTTAATGTCACCTGCATAAATATCTCCGGTTGTTCCGGTCTGAACACCGATCTTCTTTCCATCTAAATCAGCCGTTGCCTTAATCTCACTGCCATCTTTTACAATAATAACCTGAGCTGCCTGAGCATAGGTATCAGTAAAATCCACGTTTTTCTTACGGTCTTCATTTACAGTCATACCAGCTGCAGTAAAATCTGCTTTGCCGGACTGAACAGCAGGGATGAGGGAATCAAATGCCATATCCTGAATCTCCAGTTCCATGCCCATCTTGTCAGCAATGGCTTTTGCAATGTCTGCATCAATTCCTACAATATCATTATTATCATGATATTCATAAGGAGGGAATTCTGCGTTGGTTACCATGACCAGCTTACCGACTGCCTGAGTTTCTGCTCCTGCTTTTGAGCTCTCTGCTTCTGCTTTTGTTGTCTCCGCTCCAGCCTTTGTTGTTTCAGCTCCAGATGCCGCAGTTGTCTCTGTTTTTGCTCCTGTGCCGCATGCAGTTAATACTGCTGTCATACATAATGCTACTGCAATTGCAATTTTATTTTTCTTCATAATGATTCCTCCTCTTATACACAAATCTGCATAATTATTAAATAAGTATCAGTTATACATTATATAGCATTTTCGGAATTAATCAAGTACTTCAATGGAAGATTGTTCAATATCCTTGCATGTTTTTTTACTTTCTATTATAATATAGCTGTCTGATAAACAGGGAAGAAAGGGAACCGCTATGAAGGATATCCTTGAGAAAACGGCATGGCCCATGACACCGCCTGCCCCCTACTCGCTTTTTCATCTTTTTTTTGTCTCTGCAGGACTTATATGTGTTGTATTTCTGTCCTATTACACGACCAGAAGAATAAAGAACGACCGGTTACCCGGACTTTTGTTTTTGTGCGGAATTGTACTTGCAGCCTCAGAATGCTATAAGCAGTTATTCTTATATTATGTGGTAAATGACCAGACATACAACTGGTGGTATTTTCCATTTCAGCTGTGCAGCCTGCCTATGTACTTCTGTCTGGTGCTGCCATTCGTACCCTCTGCCAGGGAAAAAACAGTGCTCTATACTTTTATGCAGGATTTTAATCTTCTTGGAGGAATTATGGCTCTGGCGGAGCCTTCCGGGTTGTTTCATCCTTACTGGGTGCTGACCATTCACGGAATCATCTGGCACCTTTTGTTAATTTATATCGGACTGGTAATTGCCTTTTCCCGCTGCTCCGACTCTACTATACGGGGATTTGTCCGGACGCTGCCTTTGTTTTTTGTCTGCTGTGTTGTGGCATCCGTAATCAACCGGACTGCAAAACCTTTAGGACAGGCGGATATGTTCTATATTTCACCCTATTATCCATCAGCACAGATTGTATTTCATGATATCGCCATAAAATATGGAATTTTTGCAGGGAATATCTCCTATCTGGCAGCTACCTGCCTGGGAGGGTTTATCTTTCATGTTATCTTTGGAAAATTTCATCTTTTTACTTCCCGGCAGAATTCGTGACCGGGGAGATTATTTTTTTCAATTCATCAGGAGGAATGACACATGTCAGATTTAAGGAATAACAGAGCTGAGGAAGCGCTGAAAAAACACGCGAACGGTTATAATTGTGCACAGGCTGTTTCCTGCGTTTTCTGTGACAAAACCGGAGTGGATGAAGAGACCATGTTCCGTTTTACGGAAGGCATGGGACTTGGAATGGGAGGAATGGAAGGCACATGCGGTGCCATCGGTGCTGCTGCAGTTTTATCCGGCTTAAAAAACAGTACGGTAAAACTTGATAAGCCAGACTCCAAGAGAATATCTTATGAGGCTTCCAGAGCATGTCTTGAAAGCTTTAAAGAACAAAACGGAAGTATTGTATGTAAGGATTTAAAAGGTGTTGAAACCGGCAATGTCCTTAGGTCCTGCAATGACTGTATCGCAGATGCAGTGAAAATTATTGAACAGAAGTTATTTACAGAAGAATCGGAATAAAATCCGATTCTTCTATTATTTGATCACTCCGGCGGTAATTTAGTACCCTTTCTCTCTGTCTTTACATCTTCTAAGAACTGCTTCCACGCATCTTCATGAGCCACAAAATATCTGGGACAATCCTTGCCGGTGGCATCATAATGCCGGATTACATCCTTTTCAGTCAGCCCCAGCTCGTTACACAGCATAGCAGTCAGCTTCACTAAAGAAGCATAGGTCTTGTCATTAAATTTACCAGTATCATCGGGATGACAGCATTCTATGGAAACTGTATCCTTATTTTTTTCCTTTGAAGTTGCATAGGCCACCTCATAGATGGGAATTCCCTGAAGAATCTCCCCTTCCAGGCCGATGATAAAATGACTGCTTGCAGAAATCTTTTTCTCCCCTGTCTGGTCTTTTAAGCTGGCAAAATAATCTCTGTTCTGTTTTGCAGTTGTGCCGGGATTGGCAACATAGTGAACTACAATTCCGTCAATGCGTTTCATTTTAGTACCAGGTCTGGAATAAGGATTGAACTCAATGAAGTCCTGCTGCACATAATCAGGCATGGTAATCGTCCTGATATCCACATAGTTTCTTCCAAAAAGATGAATTAATCCACATAGAATACAGACCAATAAGCCGGTCCATATGACAAACCGCAGGAATATGTATAAGAATGCTCTTTTTTTCTTCTTTTTCTTTTGTTTATACCGGCGTTGTCTTGACCTGCGCCGGCGTTCCAGTTCATCCATTCTATCATTTGTCTGATTATTCATAGCTAAAGCTCCTGATCTGCCTTTTCTACCAGTTTACGTCTTTCCCAAAGAAAAAGTCAATAAAAATGTCAGGAATGTGACTGGACTGCAGATTCCATTTTCACAGTCTGACACACATTTTGCAGACATTCATGCAGCTTTCCCTGAGCTGATTCATCGCAGAGAATCACAATTTTATCACCTGCCAGAAGCTTTGTTTCTCCTCTGGGTACGAATTCAGCTTCGCCCCGGAAAAGAGAGATGAGCAGACAGGTTCGCGGCCACTGGATTTCGGAGACTTTTCTTCCTTCCGCCTCACAGCCGTGAAAAATCATTCCTTCCACCAGCACCTTTTCCCCGGTAAGGGAAGTATCCCTGTTCGGATTTAACTTTCTTAAAAGCCGGTGAAGCAGCTGATCGTAAACAGGAGCACAGCGTACCATATCAGGAATTACATAGGCAATCAGGGACACAAGGGACAGAGACAGCAGGTGGGTAAAGCTTCCTGTCATTTCACTGATCAAAATAATTCCTGTAATAGGAGCTCTTACGATGGCGGCGAAATATCCTGCCATTCCCAGTATGATAAAATTACCCAGTAAACCCTGAAGAGAATCCGTCATCATTCCCACTCCGCTGCAATAGATGCTGCCGATTACTGCGCCAAGCACCAGCAGCGGCAGAAAGATTCCGCCCGGAGCGCCGGACCCAAAGCTTAATAGAGAAAATATAAACTTTAACAGCAGCAAAAGACACAGTGCTCCAAACATCATCTCCCCTGAGGTCAGCACTTCTACCAGTGAATGGCCTCCGCCCAGTACTGCCGGATAATACAATCCAAAAATCCCCGCTAATAAAAACGGGATCACTAACCGCACAAACTGGTTGGGAATCTTCTGATACAAATCCTGGGTTTTTGAAAGAGTTGTATTATACACCACCCCCATTGCTCCGATAATGACGCCGAAGGCGATTACATATCCATAGCAGTTTAAGGGGATCATTTGAGTAATCTGAAGATCAAACACCGGCTTTAAACCAAATACATTCCGGGAAACAAAATCCGCAGTGATGGAGGATGCCATGGTGGACAAAAGAATTTCCGGAGAAAAATGTTTATGTATTTCTTCCAAAGAGAATAAAACACCGGCAATCGGCGCATTAAAGGCTGCGGACAGGCCTGCGCTGGCACCGCACGTGATCAAAAGCTTCTCTTCTGTCTTTGACCTTTTTGAAATCCGTGAAATTCCCTTCGCTGTCATGGCACCGAGCTGAATACTTGGGCCTTCCCGTCCCAGTGAAAGACCAAAGCCAAGAGATATAAGCCCGCCAGCCAGCTTGGCGGCAAGGGTTTTCCACCAGCAGGGATCCAGCTCTCCCATCATCTCCCCTTCTACCTGGGGGATTCCGCTTCCTGAGATCAGAGATTCCCATTTAAGCAGTAATGCCACAAAAAAGGCACCGGCTGTAAGAACGAGAAACCAGATGGCAATTAATAGAGGTTTCCCCTTTACAGCATTCAGCACCCATTTAAGCAGCTTATCTCCATCACTGAGCAAATACCGGAATAACACCACTACAGAACCTGCTATGGCTCCTGTTAAAATGCCTTCGAGTATCAATTCATATCGAAAACTTCGGTAACGGTTAATTGTTTTCTGTACCGTATGACCTTCGGTCTGCATCACTCATCCTCCTGTAAATTATTATTTTTCATAGTTAACCTGCACACAATATAAAATTATAGCTCCTGAGACTGCTGATTGCAAGGCAAAATCCGGCTTATAACGAAACAGACCGTTCTGTTCTCCTGCTCCTGCAAGAAAAAAAAACGGTCTGTTTCTATTTTGCCATACTCTTTTCAGGCTGCATAATCCAATAACTGCTCCGGGGAGAATGCTTCGTTATAACAGATGATCTCCACCTGTTTTCCAATTCCGATAATCATGACTCCCATCAGTGATTTCCCATCTATCACCAGATGGTTGGAAATCACTTTTATTTCAAAACTGCACCGCTCCGCCTTCACTACAAATGCCACCAGCTCCTCTACCGTGGAAAATGTATGCTTGATCTTTCTCACTTCAGACACCATCTTTCTTCTACCGCATTATTCATGATTTTCACCAAATAAATATGGTTTTTTATCTTAATCATGTGCATTTTAGCTATTTAATCCTATTATTTCCACTGATTGAAGGGTTATACGGGAAAAGTGTATTTTTTTTAAAGGAAAAGACTACCCAAATATTGAATTATCGTGTATAATTGTATCGTTGTGTTTTCAAGTGGAAGCGTATCGAAGTGGTCATAACGAGCCGCACTCGAAATGCGGTTGTCCGCAAGGGCACGTGGGTTCGAATCCCACCGCTTCCGTCAATTCATAAAGCCATGTGCCAGAATTTGAATCTGCACATGGCTTTGTTTTTTATTATCCGCTTATAACCTCGTTATTTTGTGCATGAAAAGAGAGGACAACCTGATGATTGAAAAATATACTTAATGATAAGGAGAATGATTTTATGGTATGGATTAATCGGTTAAATAAAGCAATAAACTATATTGAAGAACATATAACAGAAGAAATCAGTTATGAGCAACTTGCCCAAATAGCCTGCTGTTCGTCCTATCACTTTCAAAGAATGTTTGCTTATATGGCAAATATTCCATTGTCCGAATATATTCGTCGGAGACGAATGTCTTTGGCGGCAGTTGATTTGCAAAACAGGGAAGAAAAAATTATAGATGTTGCATATAAATACAGATATACTTCTCCCACTGCATTTAATCGGGCTTTTCAAAGTGTTCACGGTATTGCACCATCATTTGTAAGGAAAGAAGGAGTTTCTATAAAATCATTTCCTCCGATAAGTTTCAAAATCACAATAAAAGGAGTGGAAGAATTGAATTACAGAATAGAAACGAAAGAAGCCTTCCGTATTGTCGGTATCTCACAACCGTTAGATCATGAAATTGAAAAAAACTTTAAAATCGTTCCGCAAATGTGGCAAAATGCTGCCATGAGTGGAACCGTACCAAAGTTGATACCCATAATGGATAGTAAACCAGAGGGGATATTAGGAGTAAGTATCTGCAACAGCTTACAGGATTGGAAGTATTTTATTGCTGTTGCAAGCACAAAAGCAATTGATAATACACTGGAGGAATATACGATTCCGCCTTTTACATGGGCTATATTTTCAGGTGCAGGTCAGTGTCCGCAGGCAATACAGGAGTTGGAACAACGCATTGTGACAGAATGGCTTCCTACTTCCGGATATGAATACGATAATGGGCCAGATATGGAAGTCTATTTAAATGCAGACCCTCAAAATGCTCAGTTTGAAGTGTGGATACCTGTTATAAAAAAATAATTATTAAAGGAGAAGCGAATGGATGAAGTAAACGAAAAGTTTGCTGACTTTCTTGAAACAGTAGACAATCGCTATAGGAGCTTTGTCATCGAAATTAATAATTACCTCACGCAAGGCAATTGCAAGTGTGAAGTAAAATCTGCAAAAAGTGGATTTACCGTTTCATATATTTTAAATAGAAGAACATTAGCGACATTTGTATTTCGAAAGCCAGGAATTAAGCTGCGTATTTATCCGGAACACATTCACCAATATGCTGATTTTCTAAATACTCTGCCCGATAAGATGAAAAAGGAAATTCAAAAAGCATCTGTATGTAAGCGACTTGTTGATCCTGATGATTGTAATCCCAGGTGTGTAATGGGATACGATTTTTTTATTGATGACGAACATTATCAAAAATGCCGCTATATGGCGTTTATGCCTACGTTGAGTGATGAAAATAATCCTTACATCAAAGTTTTTTTAGAGAAAGAGCTGAAAGCAATAAATAGTTAAATCATGTATGGAATTTACTATCGAATAAAATATGATAAAGAGATGTAAAATAGAAAATACATGACTTTTTATCTGTTCTATGATAAACTTTCCATGTAAGTTCATTTGTCAGAGGACTTGTAATCATCATGATTATTTAAGTGGGATAAGATCTAAAAAGGTCTTGTCCCATTTTTTGTTCTTTCTGGCAGAATATTTAATAATGGAGGACAAAAGATATGCATATAGAAACCAGCAGACTTATCATCCGAAACTTTGAAGAAAAGGACGCAGCCGGTTTATACGAATACCTTGCCGCACCACCCGTACACTGCTTTTACAGTGAAAAAGTAAGTTCTTATGATGAGGCTGTTAAAAAAGTAAAAGAAAAACAAAACGGAGATGCTCATGGCAACTGCTACGCTGTATGCCTGCGTGATACGGATTTTATCATTGGAGAAGTATTCACAATGAAAGAACATCCGGACACATACAGCGTCGGATGGAATTTCAATCTAAAATATGGCAAAAAAGGATATGCGACGGAAGCAGCCGAGGCAGTCATAAACAATCTCTTTGAAAACGATGCCCGAAGAATCTATGCCTACGCAGAAGATGATAATCTCCCTTCCCAGAAACTTTGTGAGCGCCTGGGAATGAGAAGAGAAGGTTTATTTGTCGAATTTATTTCATTTGTAAAAAATCCCGATGGCACACCTCATTACGAAAATACATATCAGTATGCTGTTTTGAAGAAAGAATGGAATAATAAATAACTGCCTTTAAAGCTTAATGAAATTACGAAACACTGAATTGATTTTTCTCAAATCTGACATACTACCTTTGATAATAAGATTGGAGGTCATTATGTCAGAAGCAGTTTTAGAAAAACCAAAGGATCGTGTCAGTTATCACGATTCCGTAGAAGAAATGCTGGTAAGAATCAGAGATGACGGTTTATCCAGCGTATTCTCAAGATTTGATGAGCAGGAAAAGATACGGTGCAAATTTTGTCTCCAGGGCCTTAGCTGCCAGCTGTGCACCAACGGACCCTGCCGGATTAATGAACAGAAAGGTCCTGAAAAAGGCGCCTGCGGAATCGGTCCGGACGCCATGGCAATGAGAAATCTCCTTATGAGAAATATCATGGGAGCCGCTACTTATGCCCATCATGCCTATGAAGCGTTTCGAACGCTGAAAGAAACAGGAAAAGGAAATACGACATTTCAGATCACTGATACGGAAAAACTTAAATGGATGTGTGAAAAGACCGGAATTGATACCAGTCAGTCCATCAATCAGATGGCAACCTGCCTTGCGGAGCTGTTAGATCGGGAAATGAAGGTGAATCCGGACCAGCACAGTATCATGGTGGAGGCTTTTGCTCCAAAAAAGAGGAAAAAAATATGGCATGATTTAAATATTTATCCTTCCGGAATTGAACATGAAGTGCAAAACAGCATTGCAAGCTGCCTTACCAATGTGGATGGAGACTATGTCTCTCTTGCAAAAAAAGCTCTGCGGCTGGGCTTATCCACCATCTATACAGCCCAGATCGGTCTTGAAATGACCCAGGACATTTTATTTGGTACACCAAAGCCTCATGAAGTAGATGTGGATCTGGGCATCATGGATCCGGATTATGTAAACATTGCTTTTAACGGTCATCAGCCCTGGATCGGAGCTGCTGCCCTTATGAAAGCTAAAACAAAGGAATTTCAGGATCTGGCTAAGCAGAGCGGCGCAAAAGGAATTCACATTGTAGGCTCTATTGAAACCGGCCAGGAGCTGCTCCAGCGATTTGAAATGGATGATGTTTTTGTTGGACTGATGGGCAACTGGCTGGCCATTGAACCATTCTTAGCTACAGGCACAGTAGATGCCTTCGTCATGGAAGAAAACTGCTCTCCTCCTGCCATTGACCAATATGCAGAAAAGTACCAGGTTGCCCTTGTCAGTGTCAGCACCATCATCGGAGTTCCCGGAACTGAGCATGAAATGCCTTATTATCCTCAAAAAGCGGAAGAAATGGCGGTAAAATGCATTCATATCGCAATCGAGAACTTCAAAAAGAGACATGACAAGATTAAACCTATGGTGCCCCGACATGTCCAGAAAGCAATTGCCGGTTTTTCAACGGAAGCCGTACTGAATGCAATTGGTAATGACTTACAAAATCTTGTGGATGTCATTGCAAAAGGACAGATCAAAGGAATTGTCGCACTGGCAAACTGCTCCACCTTAAGAAACGGTCCCCAGGACTGGAACACCGTAAACCTGGCGAAACAGCTGATTAAGAGAGATATTATGGTTGTTGCAGGCGGCTGCGGAAATCATGGTCTGGAAGTAGCCGGCATGTGTAATCTGGATGCAATTAACGAAGCCGGAAGCGGCTTAAAGGCAGTTTGCAGCGCACTGAAGATCCCACCGGTATTAAGCTTTGGAACCTGCACGGATACGGGAAGAATCTCCATGCTGGTAACAGCTCTGGCTGACTATCTTGATGTGGATATCTCCGATCTTCCCATTGCTGTCACAGCACCGGAATGGATGGAGCAGAAGGCTACCATAGACGGAATATTTGCTGTTGCTTACGGTGCCTTCACCCATCTTTCTCCTACCCCGTTTATCACTGGTGCACCAAAACTTGTCAAGCTGCTCACAGAGGATGTGGAAAGCTTAACCGGCGGTAAAGTGGCCCTTGGAGATGATCCTGTGGAAGTGGCGGAAAAAATAGAAAGCCATATCATGAAAAAAAGAAAAGCCATGGGCTTGTAATAAAATGAAGAAGACCGCATTATTCCTTATTAGAACAAAAAGGAATGATGCGGCCTTCTTCATTTCGCAGCAAAACAATGATTGAAGTGAACGGATTTATGATATATAATAGCACGGAAGTATTATTACTACCCTTGCTACTACTGGAGAAACCTTATGAAACAACCCGTTTTATTTATTCAGAAAGAACCTGTTCTGACATCAGCTACTATTCTTGCTCTTATATCAGTCTTTATTGTACCCCCTGATGCAGCCTATCTGCAGTATATTGATTTTAAGACTCTGCTCTGCCTGTTCTGCCTCATGACTTCACTTAAGGGAATTGAGCGGGAAGGACTTTTAAACGCAATTTCAGTGAAACTGTCATCCGGAATGAAAGATTTAAAACCTTTCATTTTTCTGCTTGTTTTCACCTGTTTTTTTGCATCCATGTTTATGACAAATGATGTTGCTTTAATCGCCCTGATCCCCATTACCTTGTCTGTTCTATCCCTGTGCGGTCAGGAACGTCATACTGCCCTTGTTGTGGTTTTGCAGACCATTGCCGCAAACATCGGCTCCAGCCTCACTCCTATTGGAAATCCGCAGAATCTTTATCTGTTTACCCGGTATGAGTTTGGTCTGCCATCTTTTCTAAGAGTGACCTTTCCCTTTGTCTTATTTGGAGGAATTCTGCTTGCACTGGTATGCTTTTTTATCCCCCGCTATCCCATCAGCCAGGTGAAGTCCGCCACTCCGGTAATACGAAAAAGACCTGTCATTGCCTATGGCGCCATGTTCTTTCTGGCTGTTGCCGCTGTACTGCGGCTGGTTCCATATCAGGCTGCAGCGCTGATTATTCTTGCTGCGACTGTAATTTTGGACAGACGCACACTCTTTCAGGTGGATTACTGCCTTCTCCTTACATTTGCCGCCATATTCATATTTGTAGGGAACCTGGCCAGAATTGACTGGGTTTATCAGGCTGTTTCGGGATTGATCAGAAAAGATACCATGATAACGGCTGCTTTATTAAGCCAGTTTATCAGCAATGTCCCGGCAGCTGTCATGCTGTCAGGATTCACAGACAATGCTTCCGAACTGCTTACCGGTGTAAATGTGGGCGGCATGGGAACACTGATCGCCTCTATGGCAAGTGTTATCTCCTATAAACTGTATGCTGCTGCTTATCCCAAAAAGACAATTTTATTTCTGGGAATTTTTACAGCCTTTAACCTCCTGTTTCTCATCGCATTGCTTTTATTTGAAGGAATTCTTATGTAGACTTATATTTAAAAAGCCGGTGGCCTGATACTACGCCGCTGGCTTTTTTTAGGTTCAATTTAATTGGGAAAGGAAATATGCTGCCTTTTCCTGATCTTTCTTGTATACAAAAAGTCTGTAAAAATCTCTAACGTTGCCCGTCCTGCCTAAGATTGGATTCCTTCCATCTAAGTTATTCATTGATAAACGTAAACTGTTATTGGTTGTTTCAGTCATATAATAAATATTATTTTCTCTCAACACATTTTTTACACGATATAGCTTTTCAAGATCCTGCGTACTGTATATCTCTGTTAATTTCTTTTTAAACAGCATAATCCCGACCTTTCCATTCCAATCTGCCTGGAACCGCGTTTTTGTTTCATGCTTGTTCATTATAACAAAAACGGCTGTCTGTTACAAGCAGGCAGCCGTTTTTTATGTTTATTATATTTTTTTAACCGGGTAGCACACTTCTGTTACCAGTTCCTCAGGATTCTGAGTCTGAGCAGGACTGACGTGATAAATGCACAACATGGGACCGTTAAATTCATATTCATTGTCTTTGACCCAGTTTGCAACTGCTAAGTTCACATCTGTGATCTGATCGTAGCTTCCTTTGTATACTGCTGATGCAATTTCCACCTCTGGCACTGTTTTAAATACTACATGCTCCGTATTATCATAGGAACCCTTTACGGAAATCTGTATTTCCACATCAACGTCCCCATCTTTAAATCCATGGTCATGAAATACTGCAAGAGAATAAACGGGTTCAGCCATCTGCAGATTCATATCCCGGGTTTCTTCCCCCATCCGATTCCATAATATTCCTTCCTGGTTATAAGCTGGTATAATATCTCTCACACTGGCCACGTATCTTTGAGGCATGGTTTTTAGTACTACACTGTAATTCATTGCCATATCATCCTTTCTCAGCCTTTGAATGGCTGTATCAAGGAGCATAAGCCGATGTCCGCTTTCCTTCATTTCTTCCTGGACTTCCACTCTGCGGATCTCTAAAAACTTTGCCAGTTCCCGGGGATCATCATATTTTATTAACATTTCCCCAATTGCGGCAAGACTAAATCCCATGTCTTTTAAGGAATTAATCCTGACGGCTTTTAAGAGCTGGTCTTCGCTGTAATAGCGGTATCCTGTAAAATGGTCGGTGCTCCTTGGCGTCAGCAGTCCGATTTCGTCGTAATGGCGGAGCATTCGGATACTGATTCTTGACAGTTTTGAAAAATCTCCTATTTTCAGCATGCTTTTTTCCTCACATATATGTTTTTTTGAGCTCGTGTTTAGTATAGAGTATACCATAATGTGAGAGTCAAGCAACAATTCATGAGATACATATTTTTCATTGTTTATGTTAAAACTGATTTTTATAGAGAAAGGAGAGTGAATCCCAATGCTGTTAGTTACCACGGATTATATTCCAGGAAAAGAGCTGACACTTCTGGGTATGGTGAAAGGAAGCACCATACAGTCAAAAAATTTAGGAAAAGATATTTCTCAGGGACTTAAAACTTTAGTTGGCGGGGAATTAAAAGCGTATACGGAAATGATGGATGAAGCCAGGAATCTTGCAACCAGCCGTATGATCCAGGAAGGTGAGGCAATGAACGCAGAAGCTATTGTCAATATCCGCTACGCTTCTTCTTCGGTCATGCAGGGTGCCGCGGAAGTTCTGGCTTATGGAACTGCTGCTGTATTTAAGTAACTGATACTGCGGAACCTTTATTGGGGGGAATGATATGAAAAAATTTGCAAAAAACCTTCTGTTTATATTGGGGCTTTTGTTTCTGCTTCTTTTCCTTGTTTTAATGATCTATGAATACTGTCTGTTAAAAAGCAGGCTTCTGCTTATTCCGGACCTGATTTTTGCCAGCTTTCTGCTTTCCGGCATCCTGTTTTTAATCCCCGGGATCTCCTGTATGGCAGTTTCCTATGTGCTGAAAAGAAAAGAGATCAAATAAAAAACATCGTTTCCTGATAATGGGAAGCGATGTTTTTTATTTATAGTAGCTGGTAAAGCAGTTTCTTCTTTGTACTGTACCAGATCAGCATTCCATGACCCAGTCTGGGAATCCGGACATTAAAATCCCATTCCGGATACTGCTTGATCACTGAGATGCGGTCTCCTGATGCAAAGGCAAGAAAGGAAATATAAAACTCTTTATTCATAGGATGGGCACTGGTAATAAACCAGTCATCTTCAATCACAGTAACGGAAAGCTTTTCCCCTTCCTCTGCCTTTTGAAGATTCAGTGAAGTTAGCTTTCTTTTACAGCAGGAAACTTCTGCGTCTCCTGTGGAAAATGTGATACTATTGCAGGTCGGACAGACATAGTATTTTATCTGTTTCATATTTCCTCCTGTTATGTCATTGGGCGTCAAATCACCATTTAATAAATTCTGGATATCTATCCCAAAAAGTCTGGATAGTTCAGGAATTAAAGAAATATCCGGAAGACCTTTGCCTCTCTCCCATTTGGATACCGTTTTATCGCTGATATGCAGTTCATCTGCAAGCTGTTTCTGTGTCATTCCATGCTCACTGCGAAGCATGCGGATTAAGGTTCCTACATTATTGTCAGGCACAGGCAAACCTCCCTTCCCTGTATAAGAATTCTTTGTTATTGTAACCGACTGAAGGATATTTTTCAATCTACGCTGCGTAGACTTTTACAATCTATACTGTACAAAAAAACAGCCCGGTTTCCATACCGGACTGTCTTTCTTATCCTATCTGAAATACTGGGGAAACTGCTTTACAATTCCCTGGGTCATCATATCGGCCATTTCCAATGCTCCACGTTCAATATCAGCAAATATGCCGATGCTGTCTTCAAAATTCTGGGATAATGTGGCAGCAGTATCCTCTTTGGTCAAATTCATGTAATCATTTAGCATCCTCTGTAAGTCTGTAACAGACCAGTTGGGATTTATGGAGGCCAGGAACGCAACAAACTGTGCCGCATTGTTATTCATTCGATTTTCTGCGTCAGCCGCTGCCTGCGCATTCCCATCTCTTGACGCCATTACGTAATCATTAATCGCTGTAAAATGACTGGTTAAGAGATCAGCAAATTTTTTGGCATTTTCATCCCCATAGAATGTTTTTATTGCCATCTCAAAATTTCCCGGATTTTCCATCAGACGGTTCATTACATATTCAGCATCGGATAGATTCCACAGTTCACTCTGGATTGCCATTCTCAGCCAGTAAACCTGCTGGAGCCACAAAAACCGGAGGTAATTACCTAAGTTCTGCTCCGCTTTGCTGACCCACATGTAAGTAGGAGGCATGGGTTGCGGCTGGGGCTGGGGACGCGGCTGGGGCTGGGGACGCGGCTGGGGCTGGGGAATCGGTTGGGGACGGTCTCTGGGTATGCAGATAACCTGACCGATAAATAAGTTAGTAGGATTTACTCCTGGATTTGCAGCCATGATAGCTTCTACCGTAGTATTGTAACGCTGGGATAAAAGCCAAAGCGTATCTCCTGCTTCAATCGTATACGAGCGGGTTCCCTGGGGACAGACCGGATACATGTTCATTGATCCTTGCTGTATGGTATTATCCATGGACTGAGCCCATGGCGGCAGGTTCCGGAATTTATATCCTGCCGGTATCCAGATTACCTGGCCGATCATTAAATTTCCTGGTTTGATACCTGGATTTAAAGCCATTATGGCTCCTACTGTCGTACAGTATTTTTTGGCAAGAAGCCAGAGGGTATCCCCTTTCTGAATGGTATAGGCGCGCAGACCTACCGGACAGCGCGTTGAACTGCCGGATACAGCTTCACTCTTTAACGTGTTTGACGACATTTGAGAGATGTCGGATGGCTGGGATGGCTGTGTCGGCTGCATCGGCGGCTGTGTCGGCTGCATTGGCGGCTGTGTGGGCTGCATCCGTGGCTGCGTCGGCTGCATTGGCGGCTGTGTCGGCC